>DATLWR010000068.1:0-26820 GCA_035576205.1 Mariprofundaceae bacterium | reverse complement strand
GCAGGCTTCGGTTGGCTGCTTTGGGCCATGGCTTTCGGGCTGGCGAAGCGGACGGTTGCCTGGTAGTCCTCCTCCTCCCTGTTCAGGCCCGGGGCGTGGGCGTGGTCCAGCGTGGTCATATCCTCGAATTTCTTCGAGTCCTTGGCATAAACGAAGCCCATCGTCTTGCCGAAGATTTCGGCATCCATGTCGCGTTCGCGCTGTTTTTCCTGCTCCCGCTTCTTGTCGTCCTTATCGCTCATCCCATGCCTCCGAACAACCGATTATTGTAACTCTATACCAACGCAATGAAATTCGCATGTCTTTCATGCGTTCGGGGGCGACTCAGTCGGTGGTATCGGGAGATGTTCCATAGAGCGGTACCGGAAATGGCATGATGTTGCCCTTGCCGCCTGCGGAAACCTTTGCAGGCCCCTGTTTTTCGACCTCGTCGATGCGGATGATGCTGTGCAACGGAATATAGGTTCGCTTCACGCCGGCAAACTCGTTTTTCAGCCCCTCTTCGCTAGGGTCGAGGAGGATGGCCGACTTTTCCCCGAACGCAAGGTCGGCGACCTCGACGAAGCCGAGCATGCCGGCAGAGCCGACGCTGTGGGCATAGATCTCATAGATCTTGTCCTGGTGGTGAAAACGGATGCGGAAGATGCGTTTGCGGGCCATGCGCGGATACTACCGCCCCAAAGGCCGGCTGGGGAACCGTCTCAGCGCGGCAGATCCGGCCAGTAGGTGACGGAGGCCGTGCAGGTCTCGGAAATCTCGATACGGGAAACCCGCAGGCGGGCATCATCGAGCCTGCGGCTCATCTCCAGATAAAGTTCGCGGGCGACGTTTTCGCTCGACGGGTTGATCTTGTCGAATGGCGGGACGTCGTTGAGATTGTAATGATCCCAAGGCTCCAGCGCCGCCTTGAGCTCCCGCTTCATGACCTTGTAATCGATACCGAGCCCCAGTTCGTCGAGCTGTTCGCACTCGACATGGAGTTTCACGTGCCAGTTGTGGCCGTGCAACCGGGCGCAGTCGCCCGGATAGCCGCGCAGCTGGTGGGCGGCGGAGAAGTGGGTCTCGGTGCAAAGTTCAAAACGGGCCATAGTTCGTTGTCTCCGCGAGCGATATGCCGGGTCAGTCGTCGGCGTCGGGCAGCAGCATGGCGGCCGAGACCTCGCGCCCCTCGCCGACCAGGATGTTGTAGGTGCGGGCAGCCGCCCGCGAATCCATGCACTCGAAGCCGACGTGCCGTCCGGCCAGCCACTCCATGATTTCCGCTGACGGGAAGCGGGTCAGGCGGCCAGTGCCGATAATCAGCACCTCGGGCTGCGGGTCGAGCAGGGGCTCGAGATGGCCGATGGTCAGCCCGGCAAGCTGTTCCGGTCCCCACGGGGAGGTCACCGATCCCGCGTGCAGGCAGAGGCCTGCCGTGTAGCGCTGCTCGCCGACCTTCAGCCAGTGGTCGTCATAGCCGGTGAACAGTAACGTACCGCCCGGCAGTCGCGGGCTGATATCGCCGGGCAGCAACGAGGTCAGGGGCGGGCCTCCAGTTCCTTGCTCGTCTCTTCCGCACTCTTCGTCGTGCCTTTCATCATCAGCATGATGGGGCTGGCGATATAGATCGAGGAGTAGGTACCGGCGATCACACCGACCAGCAGCGAGAAGGCAAAGCCGTGGATCACCTCGCCGCCCAGGAAGAACAGCGCCAGCACGACCAGGAAGACGGTGAACGAGGTAATGATCGAGCGGCTCAGCGTCTGGTTGATGGCCAGGTTGGAGGTGGTCGCTTCATTCTCCGGATTCTTCTTCTTGCGGTTGAGCGCCATCATTTCGCGGATACGGTCGAAGATCACGATGGTGTCGTTCAGCGAGTAGCCGATCACGGTGAGCACGCCGGCCACGACAGTGAGGTCGAACTCCATGCCGGTAACGGCAAAGGCGCCCAGCACGATGAAGACGTCATGTGCCAGGGCCAGATCGGCACCGAGTGCGAAGCGGAACTCGAAGCGCAGCGTGACATAGAGCAGGATCGCCACCATCGCGAACAGCACGGCCATGATGCCGGCCTGGGTCAGCTCCTTGCCGACCTGCGGGCCGACGTATTCCACACGGCGCATCTCCACCTTGTCGTTGCCGAACTTGCCGTCCAGGGCTGCCAGGACGGCGTTGCTGATCGTCGAGGAGTCCTCGCCGTCATGGTTCTGGACACGGATCAGGATTTCGTTCGGCTCACCGTATTGCTGGATGACGGCGCCACCGTAGTTCTTGGTGGAGAGCGCCTCGCGGACATCGGCGATGGCGGGAGGGGTCGCAAAGCGGGTTTCGACCAGCGTGCCGCCGGTGAAGTCGATGCCGAAATTCAGCCCCTTGAAGATCAGCAGCAGAATCGAAGCGAGCACCAGGAAACCCGAGATGCCCATGGCGATATGGCGCTTGCCGAGAAAATCGATATGTGTGTCGGAACGAATGAATTCGATCATGATGGTTGGGGCTCCCGGATTAGATGCTCAGTTTTTCGATGTGGCTGCGCCGCTGGTAGTAGAGGGCGATGATGGCGCGGGTGACGGTGATGGCGGTAAACATCGACGCCAGAATACCGACGGTCAGTGTGACGGCGAAGCCCTTGACCGGACCGGAGCCGAACTGGAACAGCACGACGGCGGCGATCAGCGTGGTGACGTTGGCGTCGACAATGGTCAGGAATGCCTTGTCGAAGCCGGCGTCGATGGCGGCCAGCGGCGTGCGGCCGTTGCGAATCTCCTCGCGGATACGCTCGAAGATCAGCACGTTGGCATCCACCGCCATACCGACGGTCAGCACGATACCGGCAATGCCCGGCAGGGTCAGTGTGGCGCCGATCATGCTCATGGCGGCGAGGATCAGCAGCAGGTTGAACATCACCGCGATGTTGGCGACGATGCCGAAGAACTTGTAGTAGAAGCCCATGAACAGCAGCACCAGCAGGGTGCCGATCAGGATCGAGTTCATGCCCTGATCGATCGAGTCCTGGCCGAGGCTCGGTCCGATGGAGCGCTCCTCGACGACCTTGACCGGGGCGGGCAGGGCACCGGCGCGCAGTACGATGGCAAGATCGTGCGCTTCGGCCGGTGTAAAGCTGCCGGTGATCTGGGCGGTGCCGCCGGAGATGCGCTCGCGGATCACAGGTGCCGAGTTGACCACGCCCTCGAGGATGATGGCGAAGCGTTCGCCGACATGCTCAGCCGTCAGGCGGTCGAACTTGCGCGCACCCTTGCTGTTGAATTTCAGGGTCACTGCATACTCGTTGAAGCGCGAGTCGATGGAGACGCGGGCATCGGCCACCTCGGTGCCGGAAAGCTCGGTCTGCTCCTTCAAGAGGTAGGGCTGGCGGTAGGTCTGGCCGCCGCGGGTCTGCATCGGGCCGTACATGATGACGTCGCCGGGCGGAATCTGGCCGGCCAGCGCTTTGTCGAGGTCGCCCTTCTCGTCCACCAGCTTGAACTGCAGTTCGGCGGTGCGGCCGATCAGGCTCTTGGCGCGGGCGGTGTCCTCGTAGCCCGGAATCTGCACCAGGATGCGGCGATCGCCCTGCTTGACGATGACCGGCTCGGTGGTGCCCAGTGCGTCGATGCGGCCGCGGATGACCTCGATGGCCTGGTCGACGGCGAACTTGCGGATCTCCTGGGCATCCTTGTCATCCAGCGTCAGCGTGAAGGTAGTCGCAGCGGTTTTGGCAATGGTGTAGCCGTTCAGGTTGTCATGCAGCAGCTTTTCGGCAGCGGCCATGTCGGCAGCATCTTTCAGCTCCACGGTCTGGCTGCGCCCGTCAGCCTCGAGCTTGCTGTAGCGGATTCGCGCCTTGCGCAGCTCCTGGCGCACCGTGCCGAGATCCTCCTCGACGGTATGGGTGATCGCCTTGTCCACATCCACGTCGAGCACCAGATGGATGCCGCCCTTCAGGTCGAGACCGAGACTCATCGGCTTGCTCATCGCCGACGGCCACCAGGAGGGAGCCTTCGCGATATTGGGCAGCGAGCCCATGGCCGAAACGACCAGGACGGCCAGAATCAGCCAGATTTTCCAGCGCGGATAGCTATGCATGGGATCAGTTCCTTTATTGCCCGGAGAGGGTGTGATTCAAGATGCGGGGCGGTACCCTGTTCAGTCGGAGAGGCCGACGATGGTGTCGCGCTTGACGCGTACACGCACGCCTTCGGCGATCTCCACCTTCAGTTCGTCGTCCTTCACGTCGGTGATGGTGCCGTAGAAGCCGCCGCCGGTGATGATCTTGTCGCCCTTCTTGAGGCTCTCGACCATGTTGCGGTGATCCTTGACCCGCTTCTGCTGCGGACGGATCAGCAGGAAATAGAAAATCACCATGATCAGGATCAGCGGGATCAGCGAGGTGAAGCCGCCGCCAGCGCCGGCAACCGGATCGGCAGCGAAAGCCGGAGAGGCGATGCCGAAGGCAGCGGTCAGCGATGCAAGGGTGATGGATACGGGTGATTTCATGGGAAGTGCTCCTAAAGTCATTGCGGCGATTCTGCATCGCCGCGGTAGCGTTGTAAAAACCGGTCGCGGAATTCGGGCCACGTGCCTTCTTCAAGCGCGGTGCGGGCCCGGCGCATGAGATCGCAATAGTAGTGAAGATTGTGCAAGGTATTCAACCGCGAAGAGAGAATCTCCTTCGCCATGTACAAATGGCGAAGGTAGGCGCGCGAAAAATGGCGGCAGGTATAGCAGCTGCACTCCTCCATGATCGGCCGCGGATCGTCGAAGTGGCAGTTGTTCTTGATGTTCAGCTTGCCGTCGTCGGTGAACAGCGTGCCGTTGCGGGCATTGCGGGTGGGCATGACGCAGTCGAACATGTCGATGCCGCGGTCGATTCCTTCGATGAGGTCTTCCGGCGTGCCGACGCCCATGACGTAACGCGGCTTCTCCTTCGGCAGGTGGGGTGCCAGCGCGTCGAGGATGGCCAGCATCTCCTCCTTCGGTTCGCCGACCGACAGGCCGCCAAGGGCGATGCCCTCGAAATCGATCTGCTTCAGTGCCTCGAGACTCTCCAGCCTGAGTTCCGGATACATGCCGCCCTGCACGATGCCGAACAGTGCCTGGGAATCGTTCACCGGCAGGTGCTCACGGCATTCGGCCGCCCAGCGCATCGACATCTCCATCGAGTCGCGCGCCTGCGCTTCGGTGGCGGGATAGGGGGTGCATTCGTCGAAGGCCATGACGATATCGCTGCCCAGTTGTCGCTGTACCTGCATGCTCTCTTTCGGGCCGAGGAACACCTCGGCGCCGTCGATGTGCGAGCGGAAGCGCACGCCGTGCGGCTCTATCTTGCGCAGTTCACCCAATGACCAGACCTGGAAGCCGCCGGAGTCGGTGAGGATCGGGCGCTCCCAGCCCATGAACTTGTGCAGGCCGCCGAGCTTTTCGATCAGTTCGCCGCCGGGGCGCAGCATCAGGTGGTAGGTGTTGCCGAGGATAATCTCGGCGCCGATGTCATCGGCGAGGTCGGCTGGCGTCAGGCTCTTCACCGTTGCCTGCGTGCCGACCGGCATGAAGACAGGGGTTTCGACCGTGCCGTGGGCGAGGCGCATACGGCCGCGGCGGGCAAAACCGCCGGCATCGGTGGCGAGAATCTCGAAATCAAGGGCGCTCATGCTGGGGGCGCACCCTGCCGCCAGAAGCATGGTGCAGCAAGCAGCAGCAAGGTTAGGGTGGCGCTACCATGTTTTGTTGTCACCAAGCGATGGCTTGCCCGGAATGTTCGGTCTAGGCTCGCGTCATGGCGGAAACAACCGGTATCTCAGACCAATTGTGGCGTATCCGGCGCGATATGCTGGTTCTTATGCTGGTCTGGAGCGCCGTGATTGGTCTGTCGCTAGCCTTCGGTCTTTATCAACACCTGACCGCATTTCACGCTGAAGTGTATGCCCAGGCCAAGGGTATCTACACGATGGACCGCTCCTACCGGGAATGGGCAATCGGGCACGGCGGCGTCTATGTGGAGGCCACGAAAAAGACTCCACCCAGCCCGTATCTGAAAGAGGTTCCGGAGCGTGACGTGACCACGCCGTCGGACCGGACGCTGACATTGCTCAACTCCTCCTACATGACCCGCGAGGTGCACGAGCTGATGGATGCCAAGAATGCTCCCGTGCGCGGTCACATTGCCAGCCTGAAGCCGATCAATCCCGTCAACCGGGCCGATGCCTGGGAGCAGCAGGCGCTCAGGGCCTTCGAACAGGGCAAGGAAGAGGTTTCGGGTATGGATCGCATGGCGGACGGCAAAACCTATTTCCGCTACATGCAGCCGATGGTGACCGAACAAGCATGTCTGAAATGCCACGTCCAGCAGGGCTACAAGGTGGGGGACATACGCGGCGGCATCAGTGTCTCGATCCCCGTCGACCAGCCTCTGGAAGCCGAGAATCGGGAGACGCTGGCGCTGGTTTCGGGCCACGGACTGATCTGGGTGTTGGGGCTTGGCGGTATCTATGCCAGCGGCAGGCGGCAGCGACATTCTCTGCTGAGGATCGAGCAGGCGAGTGAACAGAATGAACAGCACCTGTTGCAAATCCGTGAGAGTCTGGGGCAGGCAGTTGCCGCCGTTGCCAAGGCAGTGGAGGCCCGCGATCCCTATACGGCCGGCCACCAGCGGCGGGTGGCGGAGCTGGCGGCCGCGATCGCGAAACAGATGGGGCTGGACGACGACCGTATCGAAGGTATCCGCATGGGAGCGACGATCCATGATATCGGCAAGATCCAGGTGCCGGCCGAGATTCTGACCAAGCCGGGCAAGCTGACTGACATCGAATACCGGATTGTCCGGGAGCACCCGAAGGTCGGCTATGCCATCCTGCAGGACATCCGCTTTCCGTGGCCGGTGGCCGAGATTGCTTACCAGCATCATGAGCGCCTGGATGGTTCCGGCTATCCTCAGGGCTTGAAGGGTGAAGAGATTGGTCTGGAGGCGTGCATTGTGGCAGTGGCGGATGTGGTGGAGGCGATGAGTTCGCATCGCCCCTATCGGGCAGGCTTGGGGCTTGAGGTGGCGCTGGACGAGGTCACCAATAACAAGGGTGTGCTCTACGACGCGGCTGCCGTCGAGGCTTGCGTGCAGGTGTTTGCCGATGGCTTCAAGTTTGATGAATAACGGAGGTTGGCGGATGAAAAAGGTGTTGCTGTCGTTGTCGGCTCTTGTGTCGATGTTTTGCACTCCTGTGGCGCATGCGGCGCTGCATACCGAGGAGATTGTCTACCATGTCGACGGCCAGGCGTTTACCGGTTATCTCGCCTATGACGATGCGAAACAGGGAAAACGGCCCGGCATCCTCGTGGCGCACGAGTGGTGGGGATACAACGGGTATGTGCGGCACCGTGCCGAGATGCTGGCGAAGCTCGGCTATACGGCGTTCGCGCTCGACATGTACGGCGACGGCAAGCATACCGACCATCCGGATACGGCCCAGAAAATGATGCAGGCGGTTATGGGGGACCTGCCCGAAGCCGAGAAGCGCTTCCGGGCCGCCTACGATATCCTGCAGAAGCAGCCGACCGTCGATCCGGCCAGGATTGCCGCCATCGGCTACTGCATGGGCGGCGGCCTGGTGCTGGAAATGGCCCGCCGCGGCGTGCCACTTGCCGAGGTGGTGGTTTTCCATGGCTCGCTGGGCACCGAACATCCGGCTAAGCACGGCGAAATCAAGGGCAGGGTACTGGCGCTGATCGGCGCCGACGATCCGTTCGAGCCGCCAGCTCAGATCAAGGCGTTCAGGCAGGAGATGCAGGCCGCCGGCGTGAGATACCAGCTGCATCTCTATCCGGGTGTCGAGCATGCCTACACCAATCCGGCCGCAACGAAACTCGGCAAGAAGTACCATCTGCCGTTGGCCTACAATGCCGCGGCCGATGCCGACTCGTGGAAACGGATGCTGACCTTTCTCCGCAAGCTTTTCCTATCAAGCCGCTGAGCGTCGCGCCATTGGCAGCCGGATAGGCATTCGGCAGGATTGCCTCTCCTCGGGAGGGTGCGATGCAGGAACGCGAACAGTGGAACTCCAATCTCGGCTTTATCCTGGCGGCGGTCGGCTCGGCCGTCGGCCTGGGTAATATCTGGCGTTTCTCCTATCTGACCTACGATAGCGGCGGCGGCGCCTTCCTGATTCCGTACATCATCGCACTGCTGCTGGTCGGCATCCCGGTGCTGATGCTGGAGATGGGCATGGGCCACCGGGCGCAGGCGGCTACGCCGCAGGCTTTTGCCGCCATCGACCGACGTTTCGCCTGGATCGGCTGGTGGTCGGTGGTGTTCGTGATGTTCGGCATCGAGGCCTATTACTGCGTGATCATCTCCTGGTGCGCCAACTATTTTGCCCTCTCCTCCTTCCTCGGCTGGGGCGAGGATCCGAACAGTTTCTTTTTCCACGATTTCCTGAACCTTGGCGATGCCAAACATGCGACGGCACTGAGTGCGCCGAACCTGCCGATCCTGATCGGCCTCGTGTTCGTCTGGGGCATGAACTGGTGGATCGTCGGACGCGGCATCAGCAAGGGTATCGAGCTTGCCAACAAGATCATGATCCCGTCGCTGGTCGGCATTATCCTGGTGCTGGTGGGCTGGTCGCTGATGCTGCCGGGGGCAGGTGAGGGCATCCACTGGTACCTGAAGCCGAACTGGGAGAAGCTTGCCGATCCGAATGTCTGGGTGGCGGCTTTCACGCAGGTCTTCTTCTCGCTCTCCGTCGGTTTCGGCATCATGGCTGCCTTCGCCTCCTACCTGCCGCGCAAGACCAACCTGATGAAGAGCGCCATGATCACCGCCTTTGCCGATACCGGCGTCTCCTTCGTGGCCGGCTTTGCAGTCTTCGCCACTCTCGGCTTCATGGCGGTACAGACCGGCAAGCCGTTCGAGGAGGTGGTGACGCAGAGCATCGGCCTCGCATTCGTCGCCTATCCGCAGGCGATCTCCAACCTGCCGTTCCTGCCGCAGCTGTTCGGCATGCTCTTCTTCGCCGCCCTGTTCATGGCCGGTATCTCCAGCTCCATTTCGCTGATCGAGGCCTTCACCACCGCGCTGCAGGACAAGTTCGGCTGGCAGCGCAAGAAGATCATTACGCCGCTATGCGTGATCGGTTTCTTTCTGAGTTGCCTGTTCACGATGGATACCGGCCTCTACTGGCTCGACATCGTTGACCATTTCATCACCAACTACGGCCTGACAGCGGTGGTGGCGCTGGAGTCGATCGTCGTCGGCTGGTTCTTCGGCGGTCACCGTTTCCACGAATACCTGATCGAGACCAGCGACTTTCGCTATACCCGCCATTACGAGATCATCATGCGCGTGCTACTGACCATCGGCCTGGCTCTGGCCTGGCTCGGCTTCTTCATGGCCGATGGCGGCATCGGTGCCTTTGTCGGACGCATGTTCGTGATCTTCACGCTGCTCGGCGTCTGGCTGTCACGCGACTGGTTCGATCTGGCGACCCGCTTCGTCATTCCGGCCATCGCGGTGGCACTGCTCGACCGGTCGATGATCGCGGATGTCAGCAAGCCCTATGGCGGTTATCCTTGGCAGTCGATCATCATGCTGGGGGTCGGGGTACTGGCGATCACGCTGATCGTCGCTGTCTGCATCGACCGTTATCGTGGCAAGAATAAAGTGGAGGCTGAAGCCTGATGGCCCTGATGATTACCGACGACTGCATTAACTGCGCGGTCTGCGAGCCGGAGTGTCCGAATCTCGCCATCTACGAGGGGGAGGAGTTCTACAAGATCGATCCGGATCGCTGTACCGAATGTGTCGGTCACTACGACGAACCGCAGTGCCAGATGGTCTGCCCCGTGGACTGCATCCCGCACGATCCGGCGCATGTCGAGACGCATGAACAATTGCTGGCTAAATATCAGCGGCTGACAGGCAAAGCGGCAGCCTGATGTCCGGGCGGCTGTTCATCGTTTCCGGCCCGTCCGGGGCCGGCAAGTCGAGCCTCTGCGCCGCTCTGCTCAGGGAGCTTGCTGGTCTGAAACTCTCCATCTCCTGCACCACCCGGGCGCCGCGGCCAGGCGAGGCCGATGGTCGCGAATACCATTTCCTGAGCATCGAAGCGTTCGAAGGGCAGCGCGATGCCGGCGCCTTCCTGGAATGGGCCAACGTGCACGGCAACCTCTACGGCACCCGCCAGCGGGATGTCGAAGCGATCCTTGATGAGGGTGACGATGTGCTGCTGGAGATCGACTGGCAGGGTGCCGCCCAGGTGGCGGCGAAGATGCCGGAAGCCGTGCGCATCTTCATCCTGCCGCCGTCGGTCGAGGAGCTGCGCCGGCGTCTCTCCGGCCGCGGCCAGGATTCGCACGAGGTGATCGAGCGACGCGTGGCGGCGGCCGAGACCGAGATGGCGCATGCCGGTGAGGCGCACTACCGGGTGGTCAACCTCGATTTCGATGCGGCACTGGCGGAACTGAAGGCGATTTTCAGGCGCTGAGAGGTGCTGCCGCAGTTGCATTTTTTCGCGGTTTTCCTAGCTTGGGCGCCTTGTCACTGACCGGAGGTAAGCCACATGGCTCGTGTTACTGTTGAAGATTGTATCCGTTATTATCCCAATCGCTTCGAGATGGTGGTGCTCTCCGCCAAGCGCGCCCGCCAGCTGCTGAAGGGGATGCCTCGGTTGGTTGAAGAGGAGGGCGACAAGCCCACCGTTCACGCCCTGCGTGAAATCGGCGCCGGCCATGTGAGCTGGGAAACGCTGTATGAACTCGACGACATCGAGCGCAGTCGCATGGCTGCCGCTGCCAGGGAAGCGATCTCCGACGAGGAGGAGTAATCCCGTGCCGGCCGCGTCGATGATTCGTCTGTTCTGAATCGGCCGACGTGAGCCGCATCTTTGAAATTACCGAGCGCGTCGCATCGTATGCGCCGAAAGCCGACCTGGATCGCCTCAACCGAGCCTATGTCTTCGCGGCACACGCCCATGCCGGGCAGCTGCGCACCTCGGGTGAACCCTATGTGACTCATCCGCTGGCCGTGGCCGGCATCCTCGCCAGTCTGAAGATGGACGAGGACAGTATCATCACGGCCATCCTGCACGATACCGTCGAGGACACCTCGGCCACGCTCGAGGAGGTGCAGGCGAAATTCGGCCCCGAGGTGGCGCGCCTCGTCGACGGCGTCACCAAGATCGGCCAGATCCGTTTCAACTCCTCCGAGCAGAAGCAGGCGGAGAATTTCCGCAAGATGCTGATGGCCACCGCGCAGGATCTGCGCGTACTGATCATCAAGCTCGCCGATCGGCTGCACAACATGCGCACGCTGGGGTTTCTGCGCGAGGAGAAGCGGCGCAAGATCTCCGAGGAGACACTGCAGATCTACGCGCCGCTGGCGCACCGGCTCGGCATCCACTGGATCAAGCAGGAGATGGAGGATCTCGCCTTCTCGCATATCGATCCGGCTTCGTATCGGGCACTGATGGCGCAGCTCAGGGATCGGCTCGATTCGCTGCACGATACCCAGAAGCGGCTGGAGAGCATCATCCAGGAGGCGCTGCAGCGCGGCGGTCTGGAGGCGAAGGTGCAGGGGCGCATGAAGCACCTCTACAGCATTCACGAGAAGATGCACCGCAAGCACATCGACTTCGAGGAGATCTTCGATCTCGTCGCCTTCCGTGTCATCGTCAAGGATATCCCGACCTGCTACCAGGCGCTGGGCGTGATCCACAGCCTCTACCGGCCGGTGCCGGGACGTTTCAAGGATTATATCGCGTTGCCAAAGCCGAACGGCTACCAGTCGCTGCACACAGCGGTGATCGGACCGGAGAATTTCCGCATCGAGGTGCAGATCCGTACCGAATCGATGCACAGCTTCGCTGAGGATGGCGTGGCGGCGCACTGGCTCTACAAGAGCGGCGACGTGCCGATGCGCGATCAGGAAGGCTTCAAGTGGCTCAAGCAGCTGACCGAACTGATCCAGGCGACCGACAATCCGGGCGAATTTCTCGAGAACGTGCGGCTCGACCTCTTCGTGCAGGAGGTCTACGTCTTCAGCCGCGACGGCGACATCTTCGCCTTGCCTCGCGGTGCGCGGCCGCTCGACTTCGCCTATGCGGTGCACACCGACGTCGGCCACCATTGCATCGGCGTGCGTATCAACGGCGAGATGGCCGATTACCAGCAACGGCTCCGGAACGGCGACCAGATCGAGATCATGACCAGCCCCGACCAGACGCCGAGCCGGCAGTGGCTGCAGTACGTGAAAACCCCGCGCGCCCGGCAGGCGATCCGGCAGTGGTTCCGCCGGCAGGAGAGCGAGGCGAGTATCCGCATCGGCAAGCAGTTCCTGCGCGATGCGCTCGGCAAGAGCAGCGTCCCCGATGCGGTGCTGACGAAGCTCGGCTGCCAGACACTCGACAACCTGCTGGAGAAGCTCGGTCGCGGCGATATCCCGGTGCACGACCTGCTGGAAGCGGCCGGCCAGCACCAGACCAGCCCGCTGCAGATCATCGGCATCGAGAAGACGCTGATGCAGGCCGCCGACTGCTGTCATCCGATTCCCGGTGATCCGGTGCTCGGCCTGTTCAGTCCCGGGCATGGCATCGTGCTGCATCATCGCAAGTGCTCGGTCGTCAGCGACACCAAGAAGGGCGACTGGCTGGAGGTGAACTGGAAGCCGCAGCCGGGCCAGACCTTCCTGACCGGCATCGACGTTCGGGCCCACAACGAGCGCGGCATGCTGGCCAAGGTATCGCGGGCGCTGGCCGAGGCGCGCTCCAGTATCGAGGATCTGAAGCTGCGTCAGCGCGGCGGTTCGATGACCGAGCTGTTGTTCCTCGTCGAGGTGGAGGATCGCAAGCATCTGGCCGAGGTGCTGCGTGCCGTGCGCGCCATCGACGGTGTGGCGCAGGTCGGCCGTCGCAACCAGGTGGGGCTGTCCGGCAAGCCGGCGACGCGCGGTTTCGGCGAGACGTTGCGCGATATTTTCAGCCGCAAACATTCCAAGGAGAAATGATCGATGAACGATATTAAACCCATCCGCAGTGACAAGGCGCCGAAGGCGGTCGGTCCCTACAGCCAGGCGATGCTGCACGACGGCATGCTCTATGCCTCCGGCCAGATCGGCCTCGACCCGGCCACGGGCAAGCTGGTCGGCGATACGGTGGAGGAGCAGGCCAAGCAGGTGACCCGTAACCTTTCGGCCGTGCTGGCAGCTGCCGGTGCCGATACCAGCCGTATCCTGAAGGTGAACATCTTCCTGACCGATATGGCGGATTTTCCGTTGGTGAATACCATCTATGCCGAATGGCTGGGCGAGCATCGGCCGGCGCGGGCAACCGTCGCAGTGGCGGCACTGCCGCTTGGGGCCAAAGTGGAGATGGATCTGATCGCCAGCGTGTCATCTGAAACATTCGGCTGGTGAAATGCGGTTGGTGAAATGAAAAAGGGGCGCCCCGAGAGGCGCCCCTTTTATTCAGAAACGGGAAAAGATCAGGCTGCTTTCTGGACCTTGTTGGAACGCAGGCAGCTGGTGCAAACCTTGATCGAGGCGACGCGACCGGAAACGATAGCGCGCACCTTCTGCAGGTTTGGCAGGAAACGGCGACGCGTCACATTGTGCGCGTGGCTCACATTGTTACCGCTGACCGGACCCTTTCCGCAAATTTCGCAACGCTTGGCCATGTCATACCTCCATGAAAACGGCGCGCACTTTATGCGAAGCTGGCTGCCGAGACAAGCCCCAACTTCGCAAAAGCCGCTTTGCCCGTCTCCGCTCTTGAGGCAGCCGGCCCATGGCACCATGATGCCTGCATGAATGCCAGCCTGTACGGGATGCTCCTCGAGCCGCTGGGCCAAATCGCCGGCGTGGGGCCGGCGCTCGAGAAGCGCCTGGCGGGCCGCGGCATCCAGAATCTCGGCGATCTGCTGCTGCATTTTCCCAAGGATTACGAGGATGATCGCGAAGTGGTGCCGATTGCGCTTCTCGGCGAAGGCATACCGGCGCGCATCGTCGGCCATATCGTACGCAAGACGGCGCGCGGCTTCGGTCGCAACCGGCAGGTGAATATCGTGCTGGCCGACGAGACCGGCCAGATTTCGCTGCACTTCTTCCACTCCGGCTACATGATGAGCGATGCACGTTTGAGCGAAGGGCGCCAGATCAGCGTGCGCGGGGTGCCGGAGATATGGAAAGGACACCTGCAGATGTCGCATCCCGAATGGCAGGTGACGGAGCAGTACCAGCCAGGATTCCGTCCCGTCTATCCGACTCTGGCCGGGCTGACGAGCCGGCGGCTGTCAGACCTGATCGGCAAGGCGCTGGGGATGCTGCCGCAGGGTGCTGCAAGCCCGCTGGACTCAAAGTTCACCGACCTGCCGGTTCTGGCCCGCTCCCTGAGCATGCTGCATCAGCCCGACGGACTCGACGGCCTCGCCGCCGCCCGTCAGCGCTGCCAGCTGGAGGAGCTGACCGTCTACCTGCAATTGATGCGCGAGAAGAAACGGCAGGCCGAAATCGCTGCTCCGTCGATTCGTGCCGGCACAAAGGTCCAACAACTTCTGGCCTCGCTCCCCTTTCCGCTGACAAAAGCGCAATCGGAGGTGTGGCAGGAGATTGCCGATGACCTTGCTTCCGGCAAGCGCATGCACCGGCTGGTACAGGGCGATGTCGGTGCGGGCAAGACCTGGGTGGCAGCGCTGGCACTGGCCGCCTGCGCCGATGCGGGCCTGCAGGCTGCGATCATGGCGCCGACCGAGGTGCTGGCCGGCCAGCATGCCGCGACCCTCGCCGAACTGCTCGAACCTGCCGGCATCGAGGTGGAGCTGCTGACCGGTTCCACGCCCGCTGCGGCCAAACGCAAAATCCGGCAGGGGTTGGCCGACGGCAGTACCAGCTGTGTGATCGGCACGCACGCGCTGATTGCCGATACGGTGGGTTATCACCGGCTGGGACTTGCCATCGTCGACGAGCAGCACCGGTTCGGAGTCAAGCAGCGCTGGGCGCTGGCCGAGCGTGGGCAAGCCGTACACCTGCTCGGCATGACCGCCACCCCGATCCCGCGCTCACTGGCTCTGGCGCTCTATGGCGATCTCGATCTCTCCGTGATGCACGGCATGCCGCCGGGCCGCAAGCCGGTGGATACGCGCGTGCTGACCCGTCGCGGTCAGCTGGCCGAGGGGCTCGACCGCATCATGGACGAGGGCGGGCAGGTCTACTGGATCGTGCCGCGTATCGATGAAGAGGAGGATGGCGTCTCGGTCGAGCAGCGGGCGGTGGCACTCAGGGAGCGTTTTCCCGAGGCGAACGTGCTGCCGCTGCATGGCCGCATGAAGTCGGCGGATAAGAGCGCGGCGCTGGAGGCGTTTTCGGCCGGGCGTAGCCGCATGCTGGTCTCCACCACGGTGATTGAGGTGGGGGTGAACGTGCCGGCGGCACGCGTTATCGTCATCGAGCATGCCGACCGCTACGGCCTCGCCCAACTGCACCAGCTGCGCGGCCGTGTCGGCCGCTCCGAGGCGCAGGGTTACTGCATCCTGATTCCCGGCAAGGAGGCTTCGGAGAGCGCCATCGCCCGACTGCAGCGCATGGTTGCCACCCACGACGGTCTGGAGCTTGCGGAAGCGGATCTTGGCTTGCGCGGCAGCGGCGACGCGATCGGTACCCGCCAGAGCGGTGAGGCGGGCTTCCGGCTAATCGATCCGGCCTGCGATGCGTCGTTGATCCGGCGCTATGCCGAGCTGCTACCGGAGGCGATGTTGCCGGAGGAGGCGGTTCGTTTCTGGCGGCCGGCAGCCGAAGCGGTGGATTGATCCGGCCTGCTGTCAGCCGGATCAGGCGTGCGTTCGCAACCAGCCTTCGATCAGGTCGCGCATCTCGTGCATCCGCTCCTCGCTCGGTGCCTCGAAACGCAGCACCAGGCTTGGTTGCGTGTTGGAGGCGCGCAGCAGGCCCCAGCCGTCGGCAAACTTCACACGCACGCCGTCGACGTCGATGATCTCGTAGCCAGCGGCGATGAAATGCGCCTTCGCTTCCTCGACCAGCGAGAACTTGCGGTCGTCCGGGCAATCGACGCGAATCTCCGGTGTGGTCACCGAGTGGGGCACGTCGTGCAGTATCTGCGATACCTTCCCGGCCTGGTCCGCCACCGCCTGCATGATGCGGGCGCCGGCATAGACGGCATCGTCGAAGCCGAAGAAGCGGTCGGCGAAGAACATGTGGCCGCTCATCTCGCCGGCCAGCAGGGCGCCGGTCTGTTTCATCTTCGCCTTGATCGGCGAATGCCCTGTGCGCCACATGATCGGCTTGCCGCCGTGGCGGGCGATGTCGGCATACATGTGCTCGGAGCACTTCACCTCCGAGATGATGGTGGCACCCGGATGCTCCTTCAGCAGATGCCGGGAGAGGATCACCAGCAGCATGTCGCCCCAGATGATGTTGCCGTGTTCGTCCACCACGCCGATGCGGTCGCCGTCGCCATCGAAGGCGATGCCGAGGTCGGCGGCATGTTGCTGCACGGCTTCGGCGAGGTCGGTCATGTTGGCTTCCACCGTCGGGTCGGGGTGATGGTTCGGGAAATTGCCGTCCGGCTCACAGAACAGTTCGATCACCTCACAACCCAGCCGCCGGTAGATCGGTGCAGCGATGACACCGGAGGGGCCGTTGCCGGCGTCGATGACCACCTTCAGCGGCCGCCCGAGCTTGCAGTCGCCGGCGACGAAGTCGCTGTAATCACCGGTCACGTCGATGCTCTGCTGCGTGCCGCGTTTGGCCGCCTTGGCCGGTAGTTCCAGCATCGTGGTCTTCAGTTTCTGGATGTCGGCGCCGTGCAGGCTCTCCTTGCCGCGCATCAGCTTGAAGCCGTTGTATTCGCCCGGGTTATGGCTGGCGGTGATCTGGATACAGCCGGACGCATCGAGATGGTAGACGCCGTAGTAGGCGAGCGGCGTCGGCACCATGCCGATGTCGATCACGTCGCGGCCGCCATCCAGCACGCCCTCGATAACCGCTGCCATCAGCGCCGGACCGGAGAGGCGCACGTCGCGGCCGATGACCACCGGGCGCTTTTCAGGAGCCGGCAGCAGCGAGGCGTAGGCGAGGCCGAGACGGTAGGCGACATCTTCGGTGATTTCGCTGCCCGCCAGCCCGCGGATATCGTATTCGCGGAAGGCTTGATGGGGAAAACTCTGCATGCTGACTCCTGAAATAGCCGGTGTTTGCCGGATGCGGTGGACATCCTAAAACCGAGGCTTGCGATAAGAAAGGCAGCTTCTATGCTGCACCGCCATGTCGGGCACGAATCTCAACGAGGAACAGTATCGGGCGGTACATCATCGGGGCGGGCCCTTGCTGGTACTGGCCGGCGCAGGCTCCGGCAAGACGCGCGTGATTACCGAGCGCATCGCGGCCTTGGTCGAGCGCGACGTGCCCGAGGATGCCATCACCGCCGTGACCTTCACCAACAAGGCCGCACGGGAGATGCGCGAGCGTCTGCAGGCGCGGCTGGGAGAGCGGGCGAAGCGGTTACGCATCTGCACCTTCCATGCCCTGGGCCTGACGATGGTTCGCGAACATGCCGCTTTGACCGGACGCCGTGCCAACCTGTCGGTCTATGCGGGTGCCGAACAGCGCTCGGTGCTGCGCTCGGTGTTGAGCGATCTGAAGATGCCGATCGATGCCGACCAGCTCGATCGCCTGCTGGGACGTATCTCGCAGCTGAAGAACGACCTGCTGCCGGAAGCCGACAACGCATTGAATGCGATTCGCGAGCGCTACGACGAATTGCTGCAGAAGATGAATGCCGTCGACTTCGACGACCTGATGCTGTTGCCGATCCGGCTGCTGACCGAGCATCAGGAGGTACGTGACCTGTGGCAGTCGCGGGCGCGCCACTTCCTGGTCGACGAATACCAGG
The DNA here is from genome assembly GCA_035576205.1 of Mariprofundaceae bacterium. Taxonomy (GTDB): domain Bacteria; phylum Pseudomonadota; class Zetaproteobacteria; order Mariprofundales; family Mariprofundaceae; genus DATLWR01. The sequence goes on along the minus strand of DATLWR010000068.1, from coordinate 8,953 downwards.
ATTCCAGCCGCGTCCAGTACGAGCTGGTGCGTCTGCTGGTGCCACCGCACGGCAACCTGACCGTGGTAGGTGACGATGACCAGTCGATCTATGGCTGGCGCGGTGCGGAGGTGCGCAACCTGTTCCAGCTGGAGCGGGATTTCGATGATCTGACAGTGATCCGGCTGGAGGAGAACTACCGCTCGACAGGTTCGATCCTGACGGCAGCCAACTCTCTGATCGCCAACAACGGCGAGCGTCTCGGCAAGACGCTGCGCTCCAACCTCGGTACCGGTAAGCCGGTACGGGTCTGGGAGAGCCCTGATTCCGAGGAGGAGGCACGGCGGGTGGCTGGCGATATCAGGGCCTGTCGTGCCACCAGCGAAGCACACTGGGATGACTTCTGCGTACTTTACCGCGCCGGCTTCCAGTCTCGCGCCATCGAAATGGCGTTGCGCGAGGCAGGTGTTCCCTACCATGTCAGCGGCGGGCTTTCCTTTTTCGACCGGGCCGAAATTCAGGACCTGCTGGCCTATCTGCGCCTGATTTCCAACTTCGGTGACGATCTCGCCTTCCTGCGTGCCATCGGTCGTCCCCGTCGTGGCATCGGCGACAAGGCGCTGGGCGATCTGGGCGAATTTGCGCACGAGCACAACTGCTCATTGCTTGAAGCATGCCTCGATGAACGCCTGCAGCACGGCAAGTCCGTCACGCTGGTCGAGTTCGGCGAACTGATCGTCGGCCTGGAACATCTCTTTCTGCATGGCGAGCCGGACGATGCCTTCGATGCGGTGCTGGAGCGTACACTGCTGGAAAAGGCGATTCGGGGCGAAGCGGACGACGAGGATGTGGCCGAACGCCGTATGGGCAACCTGATGGAGATGCGGCGCTGGTGGATTCGCCACACCGAGTCCGGCGGCAAGCTGGATGATTTTCTGCAGCAGATATACCTGCTGGCCGACAGGGAGGACGACGATCCGAACGGGCAGGTGCGGCTGATGACCGTGCATGCGGCGAAGGGGCTGGAGTTCCAGCATGTCTATATCGTCGGCATGAACGAAGGGATTTTTCCGCATAGCAATGCGGTCGATGAGGACCGGCTGGAAGAGGAGCGACGGCTGATGTATGTGGCGATGACGCGTGCGCGTTTTCACCTGACACTCAGCCATACGAAGAGCCGACGCCGGTTCGGTTCGGTGGAAAAGTGCTCGCCCTCGCCGTTCCTGCACGAACCGGATCAGCAGGTGCTGCGCTGGGTGGATCGCGATACCGACTCCGAGGCGTCGCGTGAGGAGGCCGAGGCGCACATGGCGGCGATGCGCCGGGCACTGGGGCTCGGCTAGCTTCTCAGGACAGGACTATGATTTGGCGAAGTCGAACTGGCCCGACCGAGTCATCTCTTCGGCACGGCCGACCTTGCAAAGGCTGTAGTTCAGGCCCGAGTCGATGATCTCCAGGACCTTGAGGTGGGCCGACTTGCCATCGGAGGATGCGATAAAGGCCATGTTCCTGTAGACCTTGGGGTCCGGAAATAGGACGAAATGGTGCCCCTTGCCCGGCTTGATCAACAGTGGCCAGGAGCGCATCTTGGTACCTTCCTCACCGCCACCGATAAGAGCTCCCTTGACCATACGGTAGTTTTCGGCGAAGAACTCGATACCCATGCGCTGTTCGCCGGATTTCGGCTGCTTGATCCAGCGGATGAAGCCGAGCATCGGCTCGTTACGGTGCGGAATCCAGCTCAGGCCGACCATGGCACCCACCCCCAATGCCAGCTTCTCGCCCTCCATCCGCTCCAGACCGACACCGGTATTGCTGAGGTTGATGATCGACCATGCCTTGGCATTGGTCGCTTCCGAGGGGGCATACTCGTATTCGTTGATCACCAGGGTGGCATTGTATTCCTGGAACGATTTGCCGATATCCCAGTTCAGGATAACGCGGGTCCCCGATGATCGCTCCACGCGCTGGGCATGCCGATCCTTGGTGCGCATGGCATCGAGCATGGCATTGCCGCCGACGATCGTTGTGGTCAGCGACTCTTCGGTGTGGATGTCATTCTTCTGCAGCTTGTCGTCGCTCATCACCCGCTCGACGCGATTGATGGCTGTAATCAGACGATCGACATATTCGCCCAGCGGAATGACGATGCAGTCGCTGTTCCTGATCTCCGGCAGCTTGTCCATGACCTTGGCCCCGTCGTTGGGGCGTGCCATGTTGGTGACCAGCAGGGTCTGATCCTTGAAATCGGGTGCCTTGTCATCCTTGCGGCAGATTCGCGGCTGCAGGATGCCGACATGGTGCTGCAGCTCCTGCCAGACCATTTTCTGCTTGTTTTTCGACTTGCCGAAGAAATCGAGCGCACGAAGGATTTCATGGTTGCTGATGGCCTTGAACAGGCGCTGCTTTTCCGAAGCTGCATCCTCTTTCAGGGCCGGTACGACGCCGAGACCCAGCTTGGCCAGTTCGAAGACCTGGCGGGTGGCGAGAACCGAGGGGGCGACGTACTCTGTCAGGCTGTGTCGCAGCAGGCGGACGGCAAGATCGATGGCGCTGGCGACCATCTCCACCAGGATCTTGTAATAGGTGGGCTGGCTGCGGGCCTCCTTCTGCACCATTTCGACGCCGATCTTGTGTGCATTGAGCACGGCGGCGGTCATCTCGGCATCGAACAGTTCCAGTTCGCTTTCGAAGCGGCTCAGTACCTTCAGCCGGAATTGCAGCGGGATGAGGGGGTTCGAGTTCAGCCTGGCGAGATAGTTTTTCATGCTCTTGCGGAGGAATTCGGTTTCCGCCGCCGAGGCGCCGACCACATACTGGCTCAGGCGCTTTTCGATATCCATGAACGGAAGGGTCAGGGCGTCGGTGAGCAACTCCGCCTTGCCGAGATCGAGCTTTTGCGGATGCAACCTGAGATCGGTGTCCAGTTCGAAGGAGACGCTCTCCAACAGTTGTCTGGCCGTTTCGTTGCTCGTTTTTCTCTCTTCCATGACGAATGCCGTGCCTGTTCCCTCTCAATCATCGGCCACTATCTGAGCCCATTCGGATAAATAGTTGTTCTTCAAGAGATTGTCAAAATTTTACACGGCTCAGTCACCGCTGCGGATGCGTTCCACCAGCTGGGCGACGGTCGGAATGAAGCCGTTGGCATAGAACGGATCGGTGCCGAAACGGTAGGCGGCATGGCCGGCAAACATCAGATGCTTGTCGGGATTGGCGCCATGGGCGATATCCTGCAGGGTCTTCTGGATGCAGAAACTGCGCGGGTCGGCCTTGCGGCCGGTCGTGCCGGCCTCGTTGGTGGCCCAGTTGCTGAACAGGCATTGCGACAGGCAGCCCATGCAGTCGAGCTGATCCTGGCGAATCTGTTTGGCCTCGTCGGGAGTCACGAATACCAGCGTCGAGTCTGGGGTGGGGAGCGCCTTGCTGAAACCGTCGTTGATGAAAGCGTCGGCGCGCCTGCGGTCCTGGCGGGTCAGGTAGACCTCCTTGTTGCGGACGCCGAAGGTGAACAGCTCCGTATGATCGCCGGCCGGATGGTCGACGAAGGCGACTTCCCGGTCCGAACGGTCGTACATGTTATGCAGGAAGGTGTTGTAGACGGCGGATGAGTAGAAGCCCGTCGGCGAAAAGCGGTTCAGCTTGATGTCGCCCGGTTTCAGTTTCAGCAGCCGCTGTTTCCAGGCATCCGAAATCGGGCTCTCCTTGGTCAGCAGCGGACGGGTACCGAACTGGAAGGCGACCGGCCCGATCTCCGGGTTGTCGAGCCAGTCCGACCATTCTCGCAGGCACCAGACGCCGCCGGCCATGATAACCGGTACGTTATGAAGACCGAACTCGTTCATCGTCTTGCGCAGTTCGGCGACCCGCGGGTAGGGCGATTCCGGCTTCTCGGGATCTTCTGAATTCGACAGGCCGTTATGGCCGCCGGCCAGCCACGGGTCTTCGTAAACCACGCCGCCCAGCCATTCCGGAATCTTTCGGTAGGAACGCACCCACAGCGCCCGGAAAGCGCGGGCTGAGGAGACAATCGGGTAGTAATAAACCTGATGGCGGGCGGCCAGCGGCGCCAGCCGGAAAGGCATGCCGGCTCCGCAGGTAACGCCGTGGATGAGGCCCTTGGCCCCTTCGAGCACACCCTCGAGAACGCGTTCGGCGCCACCCATCTCCCACAGCACATTCATATGCAGGCGTCCCTTGCCGCCCGATACCTCATGCGCGATCTGTGCCTGGCTGATGCCGCCGGCGATGCCCTGCGTAACGAGCTCCTCGAAACGCTCCTTGCGGGTGCGTCCATGGTAGACGGTGCGGATGATCTCGCCGTCCGGGCCGACCTTGTCCGCATTCACGGCCGAAAAGGTGCCGATACCGCCGGCTGCCGCCCAGGCGCCGGAACATTCACCTGTCGATACGGCCACGCCTTTGCCGCCCTCGATCAGGGGCAGAACCTCTTTTCCGGAGAGTTGCAGGGGTTCCAGTTTGAATGCCATGGTTGTCGCTACAGTCCTTTCCTCCAGCGGGCGTTTTAGGCGGAAGCGGGAGTATCAATCGTTATATCGGCGGGGCGGGCTTCGAAGGCCGGAAGCCGCACGTGCACAGGATAACAAGGGCAGCGTGTTCAGGCAAAAGGAGATGCGGGGATTCGCAGCCTCCTGCTAGGCTGCGCCGATGAAAGGCAAACACGAGTTTTTCGGCATCTGTCCGATCGGTTTCGAGGCCGTTGCGGCGGCCGAGCTGGAAGAGCTGTCGGCGCACGATATCCGCCCCGATCACGGTGGCGTCCATTTCGCCGGTAGTCTGGAGCTGATGTTCCGGGTCAACCTGCGCGCCCGCTGCCTGACGCGCGTGCTGCTGAGGCTGGCGTCATTCAAGGCGTTGTCGTTTCCCGAGCTCTACAACAAGTCTCGCAAAAGCTTCTGGAGTCGCTATATCGGACCGGTGTCCGGCATCGCCGTCCATGCCAGCTGCCATGGCTCGCGGCTGATGCACAGCGGCCGAGTTGAGCAGACGATTGCCGCGGCCATCTCCGATCTCGGGCTGGCGGATGCCGGCGGGGCTCCAGGCTATGTAGCCAGAAAGGCCACACAGAGCATATACGCACGCTTCGAAAACGATCTCTGTACCCTCAGCCTCGACAGCTCGGGAGAGCGGCTGGATCGCCGCGGTTACCGGCAATTGCCGGGAGCAGCGCCGCTACGCGAAACCATGGCCGCGGGTCTGCTGCGCTGGATGGCGTGGCATCCCGACGAGATTCTGATGGTGCCGATGTGCGGCTCCGGCACGATCGCCATCGAGGCCGCCCTGATCGGCATGCGGCAGGCGCCGAATCGGGAGCGGGCTTTCCCGTTCGAGGGGTGGCCCTGCCTGCAGCAAAAACACTGGCAGGCGGCGAAAGAGAAGGCGGCCGGCATGGCCAGACCTTTGCAGGCGTCGATTTACGCTTCGGATCTCGATGCCGGGATTCTGGAACTGGCCAGGGCCAACGCCGCTTCGGCTGGCGCCGACGGCATCGTGTTCACACAGGCCGATATACGTAGCCTCGAACCGGTGGGAGAAAACGGCCTGATTATTCTTAACCCGCCCTATGGCGGCCGGATCGGTGGCGCCGATGCCAACCGCCTCTATGGGCAGATCGGCAGACGCCTGCAGAGTCACTTCGGCGGCTGGCGCAAGCTGGTGATTACCCCCGATGCCGACTGCGAGCGCCAGTTAGGGGGCAGGGTGCGGCGCCGATTGCCGTTTTTGCACGGCGGCCTGCATGTCCAGGCGCTCGACCTCGAATAGGCATCCTGCCGCTGCGGCTTGCCGCTGTTCCGGACGGGGCGACTTGCTTCAATAGAAGGCTGAAAACACGGCGAAATAGCGATTGGACTTGAAGGTCAGCTCGCTGGCCTGCGAATGGCTGGCCGTATGCTCCATGCCGAGGCCGAGGGTCAGTCCGGCCTTTTTCCACAACATGGCCTGGATTCTTGCACCGGTCGTCAGCATGCTGGCTTTCATGTGCTGGCCGGCAGCCGATGGGTAGACGGAGCCACTCTGCAGATTGAGGTAGTCCTTCCAGGAATAATTGGCATTGACCAGCAGCGAATAGCGGGACGCCCCGGTGCCGAGCGGCAGGCTGGCGCTGAGCCGGAGGGCATGCTCCCGGTAGCGGCTGTCGAGGGCCTTGGCGGCGATCAGCGGATCGGGATTGGCGGTGGCTTTCGGTTTTTCGTCGTTGAAGGTGTAGTCGAGGGTCAGAGAGCCGTTCCATGTCTTGGCAAGCGCCGTGCCTGCCAGGGATACCCCCATGCCGATGCCGGTCGTTCGGGCATCCAGGTATTCCAGCGAGTTGGCGATGCCTAAGACGGTGAAATAGCGGGTATATCTTTTATCCAGATAGGAGGCATGGAGGTTGACCGAATGGCCATCAGCCGAATGCCAGGCGGCGGTCAGTGTGCCGCCCTGGTTGGTACTGAGCTTCTGTCCGCCGAAAAAGAAGAACTGGAAATCCCCCTTGAGTTCGATGTCGGCGGCGGGTGACAGCTTGTAAACGACCGCCGGGTTGACGAAGTGGCCGACGAAATTGAGCTGCTTGACGGCTTGGGCGCGGTAAAAGGTGCCGTAGTAGAGATAGCCAAGTTTCAGGTAAAGATGGCGCGAGGCCTCGAATGCCCTGGAGTTCAGCGACCCGATCAGCGTCACGCCCTGGCTGCCGCCGGGGGTGGGCGTGGTGGTGCCGATGATCGCGGAGCTGCTGCTGCCCGGATTGTCGTTGTAAAAACCCTCGATGGAAGCGTATACGTTCAGCGGGCGTGTCACCGGTTCGAGGGCCTCGACATAGCTTTTCGCAGCCGATGCATAGGGCGAATCGGGGCGGATGGCCTGCATGGTCCGGGTTGCCGACGCATAGGCCCCGTAGCTGGTCAGGATCTGTCCCAGCTGAAAGCGCGCCTGGTCGGCCAGCGGGCTGTTGGAACGGATCAGGCCATCATAGATGTCTGCGGCCTCGTCGACCCGGCCGCTGGCCTGCAGGGCGACGGCGTACTGGAATGCCGCATTGTCGTCCGCTCTGTTCTGCCGGTAACTCTTTTCGAGATAGGGCAGTGCCTTGTCGGGCTTGCCGGCGGCGATATAGGCGCCGGCAAGCGCCTGATCGATGCCCTGGATGGGTTGGGGGGCGCGGGCGACGATCTCGTAATGAACGATGGCTTCGTCAGCTTTGCCCTCCTGCTGCAAGACCGCTCCGAGATAGTAGTGGACCATCAGGTTGTCCGGCTCCTGCAGCAGCAACTGGCGCAGTTTTGCCTCCGACTGGGCCCATTCGTGGTACTGGTAATCCTGAATGGCATCGGTGAGCAGGTCGGCGCGTGCCTGGCCTGCGGATATGAGCAGTGCTAGCAGAGCAAAGGTCATGACTGCTGATCGCATAGATGTGTCTCCCCGCCCGAATGGATACCCGATCATTGTAGGCTGGCCGGCAGGACATGCAAAGCATGCCGGTCGGGATGCATGTGGTGGAATTGCCCGGTTCACTCCAGGCTTTGTGTGCTTCGGGCGGGCTGCGCTATACTTTCATCCGGGTTGCGGCAGTATGGGTTGAGGGAGGCATGATGTTCTCCAGGAAGTTGTTGATAATTGTAAGTTTCGTGATGGCGCTTCTGACGCTGCCATCCGCTGCGTCGGCCGCCAATTTCGTGGCCGGCAAGGTGGCGTATGTGTCCGGGTCGGTTTCCGTGCTTCGCGACGATACGCTGATGCCGCTCGAGCCGAACGCGACCATCTATTCGGCCGACATCATCCTGACCGGCAACGACGGCCGGACCAAGCTGGCCATGAACGACGGCAGTTCGATCTATATCGGCCGCAACAGCCGCATCAGCATCGAGGACTACACGCTAAGCCATACCTCGCTGTTCAGGGGTGTCATGAACCTGCTATGGGGCAAGGCACGTTTCGTGGTGGCCCACCTGAATTCGGGCAACGCCTCGTTCTCGGTCAGGACATCGACCGCCGTACTGGGGGTCAGGGGAACGAACTTCATCGTATCGGTGGACATGCCCGGCAATGTGGCGGGCAAGCCGGCGGCCAGGCAGGTTACGCCCGAGCCCATGCCGACCACTGTGCTGTTGCAGGACGGCATGCTGTCGGTCAAGGCGGTTGCGAAGCGCGGCGAGACGCTTCTCAACGCCGGGCGGATGGCGGTCATTTCGAAGACGGGTGATATCACCGTGCGTCCGTTCAGTCGCGGGGAGCTGGATCTTTTCGGTTCCGGTCTTTCCGATGCAGCCGCCGGGACGGTCGCGCCGCCGGCCCCGATCCAGCCGAAAGTCACCGTGCCGGTCGTCGTGCAGCCGGCTACCGTGCAGATGGGGACGGTGGTGATCCAGACCCGGGGCGGCGTCACGGGCCAGACGGCGCCGACGACGATCCAGGTGCCCGTTTCGGTGCAGCCGCCGGTGATTACGCAGGTGCCGGCCAACTAGACGGCCGATCAGCGAAGAACGATCAGCGAAGAAAACGGTGGTAGGCGGGGTTTTCCGTCTCATCGATATAGGTGTAGCCGATGGCGTCCAGGTATTGCCTGAACTCGCCACGCTCGGTCGGCGGCACCTCGATACCGACCAGCACCCGGCCGTACGCCGCGCCGTGATTGCGGTAATGGAACAACGAGATGTTCCAGTGGGTGCCGATGCGGGTGAGGAACTCGAGCAGTGCGCCCGGTCTTTCCGGGAATTCGAAGCGATAGAGGATCTCGTTCTGCACCAGCGGGCAGCGGCCGCCGACCATGTGCCGGATGTGCAGCTTGGCCAGTTCATTCTGCTGCAGGTTCAGCACCGCCAACTCTGCAGCCTCCATCGACTTTTGCAGCGCTGACGCCTCATCGGCGTTTTTCACGCTGATGCCGGCGAAGACGAAGGCTTCGTCACGGCTGGAGAGTCGATAGTTGAATTCGGTGATGTTGCGGTCGCCGATCACCTGGCAGAACTCCAGG
>DATLWR010000067.1:0-35019 GCA_035576205.1 Mariprofundaceae bacterium | reverse complement strand
GCGGTCAAAGGGCGAGATTCGTAACATCCGCCGCCCTGCGACTCAACGGAGAGATGTCTGAGTGGTTGAAGGAGCACGCCTGGAAAGCGTGTGTACGGGAAACCGTACCGAGGGTTCGAATCCCTCTCTCTCCGCCAGTTTTTTGAACGGCCGGCCATAGGCCGCCTGTTCAAAAAAATCTCGGGATCGAGGTCTTGAGAACCCGCATAAGGGTTCGACGAATCGGCAGGAGCCGATTCGGACGTGCCGCAGGCACGCCCGGAGGGTGAGTCCCATGAAGGGGGCGAATCAATCCCTCTCGTTGTTCCTCTCCCGGATTTTAAGTTTCCACTCCGGTGGAATCCGCGTGCCGACCGGGTCGGGCACCGCACGGCGGCGCTCCGTGAACCCCGTCAGGTCCGGAAGGAAGCAGCGGCAGCGGAATCGACGCGCGTTGCGGACTCGTCCGGCCCGGTTGGCGCACTACCCTTGAAAAATTCCTGGTTGCAAGTGTGGGGCGGGATTCGCCCGGGGGGTTGTGTCAGGTGGCCTGCAGGTCGCCCTGGGCTGCGCCTTCGGCGGCAACTCGCGGCTCCTCTTCGCGTGCCAGTTCCTCGATGCGATAGCTGGAAGGATCGGCAAGCAGGGCGGTCACCAGCTTGTGATTGGTTTCGTGACCGGTGCGGACGCCTTCGAAGGCACCCACGATCGGGTAGCCTGCAAGGCTCAGATCGCCGAGCGTATCGAGAATCTTGTGGCGGACGCACTCGTCCTCGTAACGCAGGCCGCCTTCGTTGACGACGCGGAACTTGTCCAGCACGACGGCATTTTCCAGCGAACCGCCGAGTGCCAGTCCGGCCTTTTGCAGTGCCTCGATCTCGTGCAGGAATCCGAAGGTGCGCGCTCGGCTGACCTCACGCGTATAGGCCTGATGCGAGAAGTCGATGCCAACCTTGCGGTTGCGCAACAGCGGATGATCGTAGTCGATCAGATAACTGACCTTGAAGCCGGCGGCGGGGTAAAGCTCGCAGTGCTTGTTGCCGTCCTCGATGGCAACGCGCTTGAGCACGCGCAGCACTTTCTTGGCCTTCTTCTGTTCGCGGATGCCGGCACACTGGATCAGGAAGACGAACGGCGCCGAAGAACCGTCCATGATCGGCACTTCCGGTCCGCTGACTTCGATGCGGGCGTTGTCGATGCCGAGTCCTGCCAGCGCCGACAGCAAATGCTCGACGGTGGAGATGTTGACGCCATCGCGGCCTATGGTGGTGCACAGGCGGGTGTCGGTCACGTAGGAGGCCTGGGCTGGAATCTCCACGCCCAGATCCGAACGCACGAAGCTGATACCGGCATCCTCGTCTGCCGGGTGCAGGATCAGTTCGATCTTGTGACCCGAATGCAGGCCGATGCCACTACAGCGGATGGAATGATCCAGGGTCCGTTGGGGTATCATGGATATCTCCTTCATTTCGTCGCGACACTATGGACGTCCATGTCCGTGTGTACGTGACCCGCAACACAATCGCGCAACTCGCGCATGCTGAGGACCGCGCATATTGCCACGCTCCTTCAGCTTCTCCAAGCCGTGATCTGCCTGCCCCTCGGCCGATTCATCAATCGGCCTGCCGGCGCAGGAAGGTCGGCACCGCGAACTGGTCTTCGTCGAAAGCTTCCGCGGTATTGAACAGTGGCGCCTGCGAGAAGCTAGGACGGCTCGCGGCCGGCCTGGCTGCTGCGGGCTGGGCGCCTGCGATCGGCAGCTGCGGCATGCGCGGCATGCGGGTCGGTTCGCGTTCGGCATCGGCGATCAGGCGCACCGGCGCCTCGCCGGAGAGGCCCGTGGCCACAACGGTGACGCGGATTTCATCGCCGGCATCGCGGTCGTAGACCATACCGCAGATGATGTTGGCATCCTCGTCGGCCATGTTGTGGATGATGGATACCGCCTCGTCGTATTCGGCGAGACTCATGTCCTCGTTGCCGGTGACGTTGATCAGGATGCCCTGGGCACCGTGGATGTCGACGTCCTCCAGCAGCGGCGAGCTGATGGCCCGCTCGGCCGCCTCGATGGCGCGGTTCTCTCCGCTTGCCACACCGGAACCCATCATGGCGATGCCGCGGGTTTCGCTCATGACCGCCTTCACGTCGGCGAAGTCGACGTTGATGTAGCCGGTATGCGTGATCAGCTCGGCAATGCCGCGAACGGCCTGCAGCAGCACGTCGTCGGCCTTGCGGAAGGCCTCCAGCATACTGGTGTTCTTGCCGACCGCACCGATCAGCTTCTGGTTGGGGATGGTGATCAGCGTATCGACATGCTTGCGCAACTCGGCAATGCCGGCATCGGCCTGGCGCATACGCCGCTTGCCCTCGAAGGCGAACGGCTTGGTGACGACCGCCACCGTCAGCACGCCCATCTCCTTGGCGATCTCGGCGATGACCGGAGCCGCACCGGTACCGGTGCCGCCGCCCATGCCGGCGGTGATGAACACCATGTCGGTGTCCTGCATGAATTCACGCAGGTGCTCGCGTTCCGCTTCGGCAGATTCGCGACCGATTTGCGGGTTAGCGCCGGCACCGAGACCACGCGTGATGTTGGTGCCGAGCTGCAGCTTGACGGCTGCCTGGCTGCGCTGGATGGCCTGCGCGTCGGTGTTGGCGACAATGAAGTCCACACCGCGCAGGTTCTGGATAATCATGTTGTTCAGGGCGTTGCCGCCGCCACCGCCGATACCGAACACCTTGATCTTGGCGGACAGCCCCGAAGTATCCTCAAATGTATACAAAGTAGCCATAATCTCCTCCTAAAACTCCGTTTTATTTAAATTTTTTGTCAATCTTCTCTTCTGAAACTCAACCTGCATCGCCGAACCAACTTCGCATCCGCTGCCAGATGCGTCCGAACGTGTTCTTGTCCGTCGTCTTGATGGTGCGGGCGCTTTGCCGGTAGCGCTGGCCGTACAGGATCAAGCCCACGCCCGTGGCGTAGATCGGGCTGGAGACGACATCCACCAGGCCGCCGACACCCTGCGGGCGTCCCATGCGGACCGGCATGTCGAAGATCTCCTCGGCCAGTTCCACCATGCCGTGCAACAGCGAGCTGCCGCCGGTCAGCACGATGCCGGCCGCGATCAGCTCCTGGTAGCCGGAACGCTCCAGCTCCGCCTTGACCATTTCGAACAGTTCCTCGACACGCGGTTCTAGGATCTGCGCCATGACCTGGCGCGGCATCGGCTTCGGCGGCCGGCCGCCGACGCTCGGGATTTCGATCTGCTCGTCAGGGGCGATCAGCGCGGTCATGCAGGCGCCGTATTTCTTCTTCAGCTGGTCGGCTTCGCGTGCCGAGGTGCGCAGGCCGATGACCAGGTCGTTGGTCAGGTGGTCGCCGCCGATCGGGATGACGGCGGTGTGGCGGATGGCGCCGTCGAGGAACACCGCTATATCGGTGGTGCCGCCGCCAATGTCGATCAGCGCCACGCCGATGTCCTTCTCGTCTGGCAACAGCACAGCCTCGCTGGAGGCGACCTGCTCGAGCACCATGTCGGAGACGTCGAGGTCGCAGCGGTTGCAACACTTGATGATGTTCTGCGCCGAGGAGACCGCGCCGGTCACGATGTGAACCTTGGCCTCCAGTCGCACGCCGCTCATGCCGATCGGCTCGCGGATGCCGTCCTGGTGATCGATGACGTATTCCTGCGGGAGGATATGTAGGATCTTCTGGTCGGCCGGGATGTTCATCGCCCGTGCCGCGTCGATAACGCGCTCGACATCCTCGCGGGTCACCTCGTTGTTCTTGGTGGCCACGACGCCGTGGCTGTTGTAGCCGCGGATATGGCTGCCGGCGATGCCGGTGAATACCGAATGAATCTCCACGCCGGCCATCAGCTCGGCCTCCTCGACGGCCAGCCGGATCGATTCGACGGTGCTCTCGATATTCACCACGACACCCTTGCGCAGGCCGCGCGACGGATGTGTGCCGATGCCGATGATGTCGACCCTGCCGTCCGGTCCGGTCTCGGCGACCACACAGGCGATCTTGCTGGTGCCGATATCGAGTCCCACGAGTAGTTGGTCATGCTTGGACATCAGATCACTCCCCCTTGAGCAGCCGGCCTGAGGTACCAGCGCGTGGATGCGCGGGCATCGACGCGCCAGGTGCCGTTTTTCCAGCGCGGGCTATTCAGAATTCCGTTCAACCTGGCCAGCAGCCGGTCGTCATGCTCCTGCGGCAGCATCCATAGCTCGCCGCGATCGAAATAAAGGCGCCAGTCGCTGCCGTCGGTACGAACCTCGCTGAGCTCTGCAAGCTTGCCGGCATCGGCCGTCTGCAGGCCGGCCAGCAGTTCGACGGAGGCAGCGAGATCGGTCTGCGGCACGCGCAGCAGCGGCAGATCGGGCGACTCGCTGGCGGCAAGTTTCCGGTAGGCGGTAGCCTGGTCATCGACCAGCCAGACCTGATCCCCGTCCTGCCACAGTGCCATCGGACGGCGGGCGACGGCCACCATCTGCAGGTGATTCGGTAGCTGGCGGGCAATGCTGACGTCGGCCAGATCCGGGATGGCCGCGAGGAGATCGTCGTGCAGGCAGGAAGGCCAGGCATGGATCAGGTCGAGCTGCTCCTTGCGGAGCTCCAGCTGTTGCCCGATGGCGACCTGCAGGGCTTTCGGCCCTTCGATGCTCCAGCTTTCGATGCGCATGGCACCGTTCAGCCACCATAGTCCGGCGGTCATGGCCAGCGTCACACCGCCCAGCAGTCCGGCCCTGGCGAATCGTGCCAGCCAGCGGCGGCGATGCTGCCGGCTCATTTCCGGGTCGGTACGGCGACGGTTTTCGCGGCTCACGCGCCCACCTCCCGCATCGCATCGGCATGCTCGAGCGCTGCCGAGTCGAGAATGCGCAGGCACAGCGTGTCGAAATCGACACCGGCGGCGGCGGCCGATTTCGGCAGCAGGCTGGTCTCCGTCATTCCGGGAATCGTGTTCACTTCCAGCACCACCGGTTCACCGCCATCCGCCACGATCATGTCGACGCGCGGCGCACCCGAGCAGCCGCAGGCAACGGCGGCGATTTCGGCCCGCTGCATGCAGTGGCGCAGCGTTTCGGCCGGCAGCCGGGCCGGGCAGAAGTATTCCGTGGCGCCCTTGGTGTACTTCGATGCGTAGTCGTAAACGCCGGAGCGCGGGGCGATCTCCACCGGCGGCAGCGCCTTGCCGTTCAGGACCGAGACGGCGATCTCCGGACCACCGACCGGCATCTCCGCCATCCAGCCGCGCGGATCGGCAATGTTCAGTTTGTGCCACTCTTCCGTGTTGTTCACCCTGCTGACGCCGACGCTGGAACCCTCGGCGACCGGCTTGACGAACACCGGATAACGGATCGGTCCCTCTTCGCCGATCGGCACGTCGACCGGCATGCGCACACCGGCGGCGTTCAGCACCTGCTTGGTCAGCCGCTTGTTCATGCACAGCGCCGAAGCGGTGACTCCCGAACCGGTGTAGGGGATACCCATGATCTCCAGTAGCCCCTGCACGCAGCCGTCCTCGCCGAAGGTGCCGTGCAGGGCGATGAAGGCGACATCGAGGCGGGCATCGCGAATCTGTTCCGCCCAGTTGCCGTTGAGATCGATGCCTACAGCCTGGATGCCCGAGCGCGTGAGCGAGGAGAGTACGGCGTTGCCGGAACGCAGCGACACCGCGCGCTCCGAGGAGATGCCGCCCATCAGGACTCCGACCTGCCGGCTCATGGCTTGCCTCCGATCATGCGCACTTCCGGCTGCAGCCGGATGCCGAATTTCGCTTCCACCTCATCCTGTGCCTTTTTGATCAGCGCCTGCACGTCGGCACAGGTGGCGCTGCCTTCGTTGACGATGAAGTTGGCATGGAGCGCCGAAATGCGTGCCCCGCCAATGCCAAAGCCCTTCAGTCCAGCCGCCTCGACCAGTCGCGCCGAGTAATCACCGGGAGGATTCTTGAATACCGACCCGAAATTGGGCTGCGCCAGCGGTTGCGTGCGGCCGCGCTTCTCGCGCATGCCGCGGATGCGTTCACGAATCTGTTCGGGGGAGGCCGGATGCAGCGTGAAGCCGGCGGCTAGCACCAGGCTTCCGGCCGGCAGTTCGGTATGCCGGTAGGTCATGGTCAGCGCCGCCTTCGCAAGGCGCACGACCTTGCCGTCCGGAGTCAGCACGTCGGCGTGATCGAAGGTGTCGGCGATCTCCTGGCCGAAGGCGCCGGCGTTCATCGCGACACCGCCACCCATGTCGCCGGGCACGGTGGAGAGGAACTCCAGTCCGGAAAGGCCGGATTCGGCGCAGATGCGTGCCACGCGGCTCATACGGGCACCGGCTTCGGCGGTGAGTGAACAGCCGTTGACCTCAATATGGTCCAGCCCGCCGAGGTCGATGACGATGCCGTCGAAACCGGCATCGTGGACCAGCAGATTGCTGCCGCGGCCCAGAGGCAGGCGCGGCAAATCGGCCGGAATCAGCGGCATGGCCTCGATCATGGCTGCCCTTGAGGCGGGGCGGAAAAACCAGCGGGCCGGCCCGCCGACACCCAGCGTGGTGTGGCGCGCCATCGGCTCGTGCTCGACGAGATGGCCGAGGCGGGCGAGCTCATCGTGCCAGGCGGCGGATTTCAGGGCGGCCATCACGCTTCCGCCTCCTCGCGCATCGCCTGCGCCAGGCTGCCGATAGAGCCGGCCCCCATCAGGATGACGATCTTGCCCTCGGATAGGGCTACCTCGGCGGCACGGCGGGCGGTGTTGAGGTCCGCGCAGATGCCGACGCTGCGGTGGCCGCGGCTCTTCATGCCTTCGCACAATGACTCGGTGCTGATGCCGGCGATCTCCGCTTCGCCGGCAGCATAGATCGGCAGCAGCAGCACTTCGTGGGCATCGTCGAAGGCGCCGAGGAAATCGTCCATCAGGTCACGGGTGCGGGTATAACGGTGCGGCTGGAAGATCACCTTCAGATGCGCATCCGGCCAGCAGGCACGGGCAGCGGCCAGCGTGGCGCGGATCTCGCGCGGATGGTGCGCATAGTCGTCGACCAGGATGCCCTTGCCGATAGTCGTGCGCTGGAAACGGCGCTGGATGCCGGCAAACGAGGCCAGTGCCTCGCGGATGATGGCCAGATCGATGTTCAGTTCGCGTAGCACGGCAATCGCCGCCAGTGCATTCTCGGCATTGTGCAGGCCCGGCATGCGCAGCCGGAACTCGCCGAGATCGGTGCCGTCGCGCAGGCCTGCGCGGAATACCTGGCCGCCGGCATCGGTGCGGTTATCCAGCAGATGGATGTCGGCCTGCGGGCTGGAGCCGTAGGTGGTCACCGGCTTGTGCAGCCCTGAACGCAAAGCGGCGACGTGCGGATGCTCGTGATGCAGCACAACGCGGCCGTAGAACGGCACCTGATTGACGAACTGGCGGAAAGCGGCGAGCAGCGCTTCGAAATTGCCGTAGTGATCCAGATGCTCGGGATCGATGTTGCTGACCACGGCGATCATCGGGGACAGGCGCAAAAAGGAGCCGTCGCTCTCGTCGGCTTCGGCCACCAGCCACGGGCTTTCGCCGAGACGGGCGTTGTTGCCGGTGGCGATCAGCCGGCCACCGATCACATAGGTTGGATCCAGTCCTGCCGCCTCCATGCCATGGGCGATCAGCGAGGTCATCGTCGTTTTGCCGTGGCTGCCGGCGATGGCGATGCCCTGTTTCATGCGCATCAGCTCGGCGAGCATCTCGGCGCGCGGGATCACCGGAATACCACGTTTTTTCGCCTCGATCACTTCCGGATTGTCCTTGCGGATTGCCGTGGAGGTCACGACGACCTGGGCATTGCCGAGGTTGTCGGCGGCATGGCCGACGGTGACCGGGATGCCCAGCGAGCGCAGACGCTTGACGTTGTTGCTGTCCGCGGCATCCGAGCCCTGCACGGCAAAGCCCTGGTTGTGCAACACCTCGGCGATACCGCTCATGCCGATGCCGCCGATGCCTGTGAAGTGGATATGAAGGATGCGCCCTTTCATTGCTTTGCTCCTTCGACTGCCAGAAACTCGGTCAGCACCTCGAGCTGCTTGCGGCGAGCCTCCAGCGGCGCTGCTGTGAGGGATGCGCTGCTCATCTCGGCAAGCCTGTCGGGGCTGAACAGCAGCCGCGTGAGGGTTGCGGCGAGAGTGCCGGCGGAGGTGTCGCGCTGGTTCAGTACTTCGGCACCGCCAACCGAGGCCAGTGCTTCAGCGTTGAAACGCTGGTGGTCGTCGGCAGCAATCGGCAGCGGCACGAACAGGCTCGGCATACCGCAGCTTGCCGCCTCGGCGACGGTCATGGCGCCACTGCGGGCGATCAACAGGTCACCGCTGGAAAAGAATGCCGGCATGTCGTCGCAGAAGGGCAGTACTGTCGCCTCGATGCCGGCTTGCGCGTAGCGCTCGGCGACCTGCTGGCAGGTCGCCGCGTCGTTGCCGGCCAGATGTGTGACAGTGAAGCTGTATCCCTGGGCGGCGAGCTGTACGCAGGCATCCGGCACGGTGTCATTGAGGAAGCGTGCCCCCTGCGAGCCACCCATGACCAACAGGCGCGACGGGATGTGCGGTTGCCAGCGCACGGCCGCAATGGCGGCGCGCACCATGTTGCCGGTAACGACGCAGGGGGCACGGTGCAGATGCTCTTTCGCTGCAGCGAAACCGAGCATGATCTTTTTGCAGAAGCGGGCCAGCAGCCGGTTCACAAGGCCCGGCATGGCGTTCTGTTCGTAGAGCACGACCGGGATGCGGCTGACGAGGGCTGCCAGCACGCCCGAGGCGCTGGCGTAGCCGCCGACCCCGACGACAAGGTCCGGTCGCCGGCCTTGCCAGCTGGTGCGGATGCGACGGATCGCTTGCGGCAGTTCCCAGCAGGCGACGCGCAGGCGTTGCAACAGGCCGGCCCCCTTGATGCCGTGCATGGAGAGCAGCAGTACCTCTTCGCCGCGCTCGGGCAGAAGCCTGGCTTCGAGCCCGCGTTCAGCGCCGATGAACTGCACAGTGAGACCCGGCCAGCGCTCGCGCGCCGCATCGGCCAGCGCAATGGCCGGCATGACATGGCCACCGGTGCCGCCGCCGGCGATACAGAGAATCGGTTGCCGGCTCATGCCTGCTGCTCCCGCTGCCGCGCGATCCTGGCTTCGCGGCGCATGTTCTCCGGACGATGGCGCTGTACGGCGAGCACCAGCCCGATCAGCACGCAGTTGCCGATCAGGGCGCTGCCGCCATAGGAGACGAACGGCATCGGCATGCCCTTGGTCGGCATTAGACCCATGGCAGCCCCAAGGTTGATGATGAAGGTGATGCCGATGGCCAGCGTGCAGCCGAGCACCAGCAGGCGCTGGAAAGGCTCGTCGTCCTGCAGCGCCAGCCAGATACCGCGGCCTAGCAACACGGCGAACAGCCCGATCAGTGCGAGGGTGCCGATGAGGCCGAGCTCCTCGGCGAGGGTTGCGCCGATGAAGTCGGTGAATACCTCCGGCAGGTAGAAGAGCTTTTGCACGCCCTGGCCGAGGCCGCTGCCGGTCAGGCCGCCGCTGCCGAAGCCGATCATCGATTGCACGAGCTGGTAGCCGCTGCCGAACGGATCGGACCACGGGTCGAGGAAGCTGGTCAGCCGCTTCATGCGGTAGGGCTCAGCAACCAGTGCGATGATCCCCATGGGGACGAAGGTGGCCAGGAGACCCAGCAGATGCCGGATCGGTACGCCGCCGACGAACCACATGCAGACCGAGACGCCGAACAGCAGTGCCGCGCTGCCAAAGTCCGGCTGCAGCAGCAATAGCGCCAAACCGATGCCGAGCATCACCAGCATGGGTGCCAGGCCGCTGGAGAACTGGTGCAGGCGCTCGGGGAAGGCGGCCATGTAGTAGGCCATGTAGAGAATGAGGGTCGGCTTCAGCAGCTCCACAGGCTGCAGGGTCAGACCGAATACTGAGAACCAGCGCTGGGCGCCGTTGATCTCCTTGCCCAGGCCCGGGACCAGCACGGCGACCATGGCCAGCATCGCCACTCCCAGGAGCGGCAGGGCGATGGCGCGCCACCAGGTCACCTCGATGCGCGACAGCCACCACATGATGGCGATGCCGGCCGGCACATAGAACAGCCAGTGGCGGATGATGCGGAACGGGTCGCCGTAGCGGACTTCGGAGACACTGAGGCTGGCGCTGTAGACCATCAGCAGGCTCACGGCCATCAGCAGCAGTACACTGCCGGTCAGGATGCGGTCGGCGGGGGCGAGGCGCTTCATGCCGCCTTCTCCAGCGCGTGCACGGCACCGGCGAACGCATCGCCGCGCTCGGCGTAATTCTTGAACTGGTCCTGGCTGGCAGCCGCCGGCGACAGCAGCACAGGCAGCGTCAGCGGCAGGTCTGCCGCCATGGCCACCGCCCGGTCGATGGTCTTGGCTACCTGATATTTCACGCCGGTCGATTCGAGCAGCTGGACATACGGCTCCGGCTCCTTGCCGATGACGAAGGCGTGCGCCACATGTCGCATGACCGGTTCCTTCAGCGGCATGAGATCCAGTCCCTTGCGCAGGCCGCCGCAGATCCACAGCACCTTGTCGAAGGAGGCGAGTGCGGCAGCGGCCGCATCGGGGTTGGTCGCCTTGGAGTCGTCGTACCAGTCGCGGTTGGCGATATGGCCGACCTTCTGCAGGCGGTGCGGCAGACCGCGGAAGCTGGTCAACGCCTCGCGGATCACCGATGCGGCGATGCCGGCGTCGGCGGCAGCCTGCGCGGCGATGGCCAGGTTCAGGTGCTGGTGACGCCCCTGCAGTCGCAGATCGGCAAGGCTCAGTTTCTCGTAGTGGTCCCGCTGGTTCCAGAATAGCTGGTTGTTGCCGAGTTCGATGCCTGCGATCAGGCGGCCCTCCTCGGCTGTCTTGTCGGTGGTCCCGAAACGGCCGACCCAGATCTGACGGCCGCGCAGCTCGTCGGCCAATGCGTCGAATTCCGCCGCGTCCGGCAACAGGGCGATATCGCCGCGGCCCTGCTGTTCGAACAGCTTGAACTTGGCGGCAGCATAGGCTGCCGGCGTTTCGTGCGCATCGGCATGGTCGGGCTGGATGTTGAGCAGTACGGCCCAGTGCGGGTGCACAAGGCTGGAGCGTTCCAGCTGGAAACTGGAGAGTTCCAGGACGACGCGCTTCGGCATCGCATCCGCCAGCAGGTCGAGCATCGGAGTGCCGATGTTGCCACCGGCCTTGATGCCGCCAGGCAGTACGTCGAACAGTGTTTCGATCAATGTCACCGTAGTGGTCTTGCCATTGGTGCCGGTGACCGCAACCAGTTCGCCTTCGAAATAGGCGCAGAACAGGTCTAGGTCGCCGCACATCGGGATGCCAGCCGCTCTCGTTTCCACCAGTGCCGGATGCGTCCAGGCCACACCAGGACTGACCACGATGCGGCGGAAGCCCTGCAGCCTCTCGGTCTTCAGCTTGCCGGTATGCAGCGGCACGTGCAGATCATCGGGCAGGGTAACGCCATGTTCGTCGAATCCTTCGCAGTCGATGCCGCGGCGTTGCAGGAAACGCACCAGCGACTGGCCGGTCTTGCCCATGCCGATAACAGCCACCGGCTGCTCGCTGAAGTAATCGTGGCTGCTCATCGGATCTTCAACGTGGACAGGGCGATGAGCGCCAGGATCATTGAAATGATCCAGAAGCGCACGATCACCTTGGGTTCTGCCCAGCCTTTCAGTTCATAGTGATGGTGGATCGGAGCCATGCGGAATACCCGCTTGCCGGTCATCTTGAAGCTGGCCACCTGGATGATGACCGATACCGCCTCCAGCACGAACAGGCCGCCGGCGATGGCCAGCAGCAGCTGCTGGTGCACGGCACTGGCCACGAAGCCGAGTGCACCGCCCAGCGCCAGGGCGCCGACGTCGCCCATGAATACCTGTGCCGGATAGGTGTTGAACCACAGGAAACCAAGGCAGGCACCTACCATGGCACCGCAGAAGATGGTCAGTTCGCCCGCCCCCGGCACATGTGGGATCAACAGGTAGGTGGCGAACTTCACGTTGCCGGCGAGGTAGACGACCAGCGCCAGGGCGCTGGCGACCATGAAGGTGGGGCCGACCGCCAGGCCGTCGAGGCCGTCGGTGAGGTTGACGGCGTTGGAGCTGCCGACCAGCACGAACAGCACGAACAGCGCATACCACCAGCCCATGTGCCACTGGACGTTGAAGAACGGGATGTCGACGACCGGTTCGGTCAGCATGGTGAGGCTCACCGCGGCGATTCCGCCGAACAGGCACTGCAACGCCAGTTTCCAGCGACCGGCCAGCCCCTTCGGGTTCTGGCGCACGATCTTCAGATAGTCGTCGAGCCAGCCGATCAGGCCGTAGCCCAAGGTGACCAGCAGGGCCAGCCAGATGAAGATGTTGGTGACATCGGCCCACAGCAGGGTGGAGACCGACATCGTCAGGAGGATCAGCAGTCCGCCCATGGTCGGTGTGCCCTGCTTGCTGAGATGGCTTTGCGGGCCATCGTCGCGGATCGGCTGGCCCTTGCCCTGGCGCACTTTCAGCCAGCGGATGAAGGCCGGGCCGATTAGCCAGCACAGCAGCAGCGAGGTGACCAGCGCATAGACCGTGCGGAAGGTGATATACTGGAAGAGGTTGAAGACCGTGAAGCGGTCGGCCAGCGGATAGAGAAGATTATACAGCATGGCCTTCATCTCCAGTGGCAAATAGCGCCACGATGTTTTCCAGGCGCATGCTGCGCGAGGCCTTCACCAGTACCCGGTCCTGGGTGGTCAGTTGACGCGATTGCAGTCCCTTGACGGCCGCATCGGTCGATTCGAACCAGACGGCATGCGCATGCTGGCGGGCCAGATGCTGCATGTGCGGGCCGATCAGGATCAGCTCGTCGATGTCGGTGGTATTGAGAGCCGCATGCAGGGCAGCGGCTTCGGCACCCAGTTCGGCCATGTCGCCCAGGATGGCGATGCGGTTGCCATCCATCGATTTCAGCGTGTCGAGTGCGGCCTGCATGGAAGCCGGGTTGGCATTGTAGCTGTCGTCGAGGATCGTGCTGCGGTTCTTGCCGGCCATCAGGCGCAGACGGCCGGCATCGGCCTGCCACTCCTGCAGCACTTCGGCAATGCGGGCCAGCGGCAGGGTTGTCCGCTCGTGGCGCAGGAACCAGTGGCGGACGATGCTGGCGCACAGGGCCATGTTGGCCGCCCAGTGGCGGGCGGGCAGCGGCAGTTCCAGTGATGCACGTTCGCCGTCACCGATCAGGTCGAGCTTGAGGCCGTCGAGCTGCCAGCGGACGATATTGTCGTGGATGTCGTCCTGCGACAGCGCCTCATCCGGAAGCTGCAGGCCGGCATGGACCAGTTTCGATTGCACCCCCTCGCCGAGCGCGCACCAGCCGTTCGGTGCCAGGTGGGCCAGCAGGGTGGCCTTTTCGCGCACGATGCCGTCCATGCCGCCCAGCCCCTGGCCGTGGGCGGTCGTCAGTCCGGTCAGGACCGCGATATCCGGCCGGACGATATGGCCGAGGCGGGCCATTTCGCCGATCTCGCTGATGCCGCATTCGATGATGGCTACGTCGCAATTCTCCGGGACGGTCAGCAGGGTGGCCGGAACGCCGATCAGGTTGTTCAGGTTGGCGCGGGTGCCGGCCACCGACTTGCCCAGCCTGCCGAAGCAGTGTTGTAACAGGCTGCGTACGCTGGTCTTGCCATAGGAGCCGCTGATGGCGATCACCGTGGTTCCTTTCAGGCGCAGGCGCCAGCTGTGGGCGATATCGCCGAGAGCGATCAGCGTGTCGGTCACCTGCAGTTGGGGTACAGCCAGGTTGTCCCACAGCTGCACGCCTTCCGCATCGCCGATCAGGGCCACGGCGCGGCCGATGACCTTGTGCGCATAGCGATGGCCGTCGAACTGCGATCCGCGCAGTGCCAGGAAGGCATGGCCGGCCGTGAAATGGCGGCTGTCCGTGCCGATACCGCCAACCATATCCGGCATGCCATTGTTCCAGACGCCGCCGGTGGCCAGTTCGAGATCCAGTCCGCTCAGGCGCATGCGGCCCTCTCCGTTTGCAGGTTCTTGTCGTGCAGGTAGCGGCTCGCTACCTCAGCATCGCTCCATGGCAGCCGGCGACGCCCGATTTCCATGTAGTTTTCGTGGCCCTTGCCGGCAATGACCAGCGTATCGCCCGGGCCAAGCTCGGCGATGGCTTCAGCGATCGCCCGTTCGCGATCCAGCTGCAGATGCACTTCGGCCGGGTAGGGCTGTGGCATGCCGTGCTCGATCTCCGAGGCGATCACTTCCGGCTGTTCGCTGCGCGGGTTGTCGGAGGTGATCCAGACGCTGTCGGCCATCTCCACGGCAATCGCACCCATCCGCGGCCGCTTGCCGCGGTCCCGCTCGCCGCCGCAGCCGAAGACCAGCAACAGCTGTTTACGGGTCAGCTTGCGGGCGGTGGCGAGACAGCGCTCCAGCGCTTCCGGCGTATGTGCATAATCGACGAACACCTGCCACAGCCCGGCGCCGAGATCCTGCATGCGGCCGGGAGGGGCGCTGATGCCGCCGAGAATCTCCGGCAGTTTCTTCAGCGGTGTCTGGCAGAGCTGCTGCAGCGTCAGGGCGACGCAGGCCAGGTTTTCGGCATGAAACTCGCCGGCCGGCACGTCCTCGACACGGACTTCACCTTTGCCCGATTTCAGGCGCAGCATGCCTGGCAACTCCTGTTCCCAAGCCATGCTCAGTTCGCTCCGGTACAGGCCGTGGCCGTACCAGAGCGTCTTCTCCGGTGCCTGGTTACGGATATCGGCATGATCGGCATTGGCGATGGCAATGGCGTTGTTGGCGCAGCGATGCAGGAATGCCGCCTTGATCGCCACGTAGGCCTCGTAGCCGCCATGATCCTGCAGGTGATCGTGGCCGATGCTGGTCCAGATGCCGGCGGCAAAATCGAGGCCGGCGATACGTTCCTGGGCGATGCCGTGCGACGACACCTCCATGGCCAGATAGGGGATGCGCTGGTGGCTGGCGGCAGCCAGCAATGCATGCAGGTTCAGCAGCGACGGCGTGGTATTACCGAGGTCGACGATGTCGTCGGCAGCCCGGATCAGGCCCAGCGTGCCGCAGGCCCAGGCCTTGCCGGCCATGCGCTCGAGCGCTTCGCGCAGCATCCAGGTGACGCTGGTCTTGCCGTCCGTGCCGGTGACGCCGATCAGTTGGGTCTGCGTCTGTTCGGTGTCGTGCCAGCGGCGCAGTAGGCGCCCGGCCTGTTGCATGGAATCCAGTTGCAGCAGCGGCAACCGTGTCTCCAGCGGCGCGCCACCGATCTGGATAATGGCTGCGGCGCCGTTCTTTTCGGCCATCTCGGCGTATTCACGGGCATGGGTGCCGGCGCGGGGCAGGCAAAGGAAAGCGAAGCCGGACTCGACCCGGCGCGAATCGTCGACGATGCCGCAAATCCTGGCCTCGCCGGCCAGTTTGCCGAGGCCGTTGGCGAGTTCGCCCAGCGTGCGCGGAGCAGGTTCCGGAATGATGTCGTGCAAGTCAGTCATGCAGCCACACCTCCACCCTGTCACCCTCACGCAGCGGGTTGATCGATGCCGGCGACTGGCGAACCACCCAGCCGGAACCGTGCACGGTGAGCTGCAGTCCGTGGTCGGCAGCGATGCGGCGCACCTCGCGCAGCGACAGGCCGGCGAGGCTGCCGGATGCAGGCAGCTGGCCGGCATCGGCGGCAATCGGCGTGGCCCGCCAGACTTTGTCATTCTCGATTTGCGGTGAGACGCCGAGGTAGGGGAGGATGTTCTCGGCGATCTTGCGGAAAATGGGTGCCGCTACCTGGCCGCCGTATATGCTCTCCTGCGGTTCGTCGACCACGACGACCATCACGATCTTGGGATGATCGATCGGTGCGACACCGGCAAAGACGGCCGTGAAGCGGTCCTTGGTGTACTCGCCGTTCTTGTCCACTTTCTGCGCCGTACCTGTCTTGCCACCGATGCGGTAGCCCACCGGTACTGCCAGGCTGCCGGTACCGTCGGCACTGGTTGCATACTCCAGCATGCCCAGGATCTGGTGGGTGATGGCCGCCGGGATTACCTGACGAACCTCGTCGGCAGGTTCGTCGGCGAGGATGTGCGGACGCACCAGTTCACCGCCATTGGCCAGAATGGAAAAGGCCGTTGCAAGCTGCAACGGCGTCACTGCGATTCCCTGCCCGAAGGCAATATTGGCCGTTTCCACCGGCCCCCAGCGCTCAAGGGGCGGGACGATACCTGGCGACTCGCCGCTGATGCCAATATGGGTCCGTTGCCCGAATCCCGCTTCACCGAGCAAGTCGTATAGTTTGGACGGGCCGATATCCAGCGCCAGCTTGGCGGCGCCGATATTACTCGATTTCGCCAGCAGGTTCGGGATGTCGAGCCAACCCTCCGGATGGTCATCATGGATGACATGGTCGGCGACCTGCATCGCTCCCTTCTCGCAGTAGATACGGGAGTCTGGATGCCAGCGTCCGGACATCAGTGCGGCGGCGACCGTGAACGGCTTCAGCGTCGAGCCCGGTTCGAAGACATCGGTAATGGCCCGGTTGCGCCATTCGCCCGGCTTGTAGCGGCGAAAATCGTTCGGGTTATAGCCCGGCCAGTTGGCCAGCGCCAGCACCGCACCGTCGGAAGGGCGCATGATGGCGACCGAACCGCTCTTGGCGTGCTGGCTACGGATGCCTTCGGCGAGGGCAGCATAGGCGATACTCTGGATGGTGGCATCCAGCGACAGGCGCACGGGTTTGCCAGGTACAGGTTCGCGCAGCCAGGTGCCGCCCGGCAGCGAGTGGCCGCGGGCATCGCGGCTGACTTGGCGGATGCCGGGTTCGCCGGCCAGCTTGGCATTAAGGCTGTGCTCCAGCCCTTCCAGGCCGTCGCCATCGAGGCCGACGAAGCCGATCAGATGACCTGTTTCGGGACCCAGCGGATTGTAGCGTCGCCATTCGGTCTCCTGGCGGACCCCCGGGATGTTGAGTGCCATCACCGCTTGTGCCTGGTCGGGCGTGATCTGGCGGGCGAGCCAGACAAAGCCGCTGCGTTCCTTGAGCTTTTGCCGCAGCTCGCCGACCTGTATAGCCAGTGTCTTGGCAAGTTCCGGAATACGGTCGGACGGGACCTCTTCGGAAATGGCGGCGATGGAGGGTACCTCGATGCTTTCGGCCAGTATCTTGCCGTTGCGATCGGTGATCGTGCCGCGCGGGGCGACCACCTCGAACTGGCGGTAGCGCTGTTTTTCGGCGAGGTCGGTCAACTGGTCTTTCTGCAGCCATTGCAGGTCGATGGCCCGGATGGCCAGTAGCGACAGGCCGAGCGCCAGCAGGCCGGCGACGGTCTCGATACGGCGGCGGATGAAGATGTCGGCCTTGCTCATGGCCGGACCACCTGCATGGGATGTGGCGGCTGCATGCCGAGCTTGTCGTTGGCGATGCGGCGCAGCCGTTCCGGCCGCGTCAGGCTGGCGACCTCGAGTCCCAGCTGGGTGACATCTGCCGCCACCGACTTTTTCTCTTCCTGCAGCTTTTGCGAGGCCTGTGAAGTCTCATAGCGCAGATGCGACAGCCAGACCTGGCCGACGGCCAGCAGGGCGATGGCCAGTGCCGGCAGCAGCCAGAAGAGCTTGTGGGCCAGCCGGTTCATGCCAGTGCCTCGGCGATGCGTAGCCGTGAGGAGCGGCTGCGCGGGTTTTCGGTAACCTCAGACTCGTCCGGCCGGACCGGTTTTTTCTGCAGCCAGCGCATCGTGGGGGTACGGCCGCAGACGCAGACCGGGAACTGAGGCGGGCAGACGCACGGGTGAACCTCGGACTCGATGAGATCGCGGACCAGCCGGTCTTCGCCGGAGTGAAACGAGATAACGGCGAGATGTCCGCCCGGCAATAGATGCTGCATGGCTGCCTGCAGGCCGCGCTCGATCTGGCCGACTTCGTCGTTGACCCACATGCGCAGTGCCTGAAAGGTGCGGGTGGCCGGATGTGTGCCGCCGAAACGCGCCTGTTTCGGTACAGCATGGAAGCATGCATTCTCGAGGTCGGCGGTGGTGTTCAGTTCGCCCTTGCGGCGGGCGGCGAGAATGGCGTTGGCGATGCGCTGGGCATAACGCTCGTCGCCGTAGTCGCGGATAACGCGGGCGAGCTCTTGCTCGGAAATCTGGTCGAGCATGCGCGCCAGCGGCAGCCCCTCCGTCGTGTTCATGCGCATATCCAGAGGACCGGATTGCTGAAAGGAGAAACCGCGCGCCGCATCGTCCACCTGCGGCGATGAGATGCCGAG
Source organism: Mariprofundaceae bacterium (assembly GCA_035576205.1). Classification (GTDB taxonomy): domain Bacteria; phylum Pseudomonadota; class Zetaproteobacteria; order Mariprofundales; family Mariprofundaceae; genus DATLWR01. The sequence continues at coordinate 16,731 of DATLWR010000067.1, read as the reverse complement.
ATCGAAGCCGATGCCGTTCACTTTGTCCCACCCGTTATCGGCGAGCGCATGCTCGAGGTCGGCAAAGGCGGCATGTGCAATCCTGAAACGCGTATCAGCCGCGGCCAGTTGTTCGCCTGCGGCGATGGCACTCGGGTCGCGGTCGATGCCGAGCAAGCGTCCCTGCGGCGACAGTCGGCGAAGAATCTCCCGGCTGTGGCCACCACGTCCGAACGTGGCATCGACGTAACGGCCGTCGGGATCCGTGACGATAGCATCCACAAAGGGGAGAAGCAGGACGGGGATGTGTTGGCCGTGGTCTTCCACATCGTCAGTCCAGTTCGAAGTTCCGGGCGAGCGCCAGGTCGGATTCCAGCTGCTTGTCCCAGCTCTCCTTGTCCCAGATTTCGAAGAATTCGCCGGCGCCGGCAAACATGACGCCTTTCTGAATTGACGAGTAGTCGCGCAGGGTTTGCGGAATCAGTACGCGTCCCTGGCGGTCGGGCGTGTACTCCTGCGCCGAGCTGATAACGATGCGCTTGTAGGCGCGCAGTTCAGGGCTCGGGCGCATGGCGGCAATGCGGGCCTGCAGCTTCTTCCATTCGCGCATCGGGTAGGCGACAAGGCAGGGGTTGTAAGGGGTGCGGGTGATCACCAGGCGATCATCGCCATGGCCGGTGCGCAGGGCGTCGCGGAAGGCGGCAGGGATGCTGACGCGCCCCTTGTCGTCCATGTTATTGCTGAATTCGCCCTGAAACATCTGTTTCCAGCCCTTCTCCCGCCTTAGTGGCTGTGGAAACTTTTCCCACAATTCCCCACTAAACGCCAATATTGGCTATGAAACAACCCTTGTCAATGGGCTTGGGACGTTATATGGGCGATATGAGCACGCTTTGGCGCGGCGATAGGACGCATATTTGCGATATGCGTTGGATTATTCCTGTGGTGGGGAGAAGTGGGTGTTCAGGAGGTCAGGAGTATCTTTTCGGCGCGTTCGAGGTCTTTCGGGGTGTCAACGCCGATACAGCTGAAATGTCCGACGGTCACGGCGATGTCGTAGCCGTGGTGCAACACGCGCAGCTGTTCCAGTTGTTCGGTCTGTTCTGTTTCACAGGCCGAAAGTGTCGGATAGGTAAGCAAAAATTCGCGGCGGTAGGCGTACAGCCCGACATGCTGCAACGCCCCCTGCATGACGCCGTTGCGCGGAAAGGGGATGGGGGCGCGGCTGAAGTAGCGGGCATAGCCCCGTGCATCGCAGACCACTTTGACGACATTCGGATCGTGGAAGTCTTCGGGACTTTGAATGGGGTGTGCCAGTGTGGCCATGGGGAGCTGTGGGTGACGGTGGAAAGGTTCGACGACAGCCCGGATAGCATCCGGGTCGATCAGAGGTTCGTCACCCTGCACATTGATGACGACATCGCATGCCATATCGGCGATGGCTTCGGCGAGGCGTTCACTGCCGCTGGCGTGATCCGGCCGGGTCATCACGACTTTCGCGCCGGTCTGGCGGGCTGCGGCGGCAATGCGTTCGTCATCGGTGGCGACGAAGACGTCGCCGATCCCTGCCGCCATGGCACGCTCGACGACGTGCGCAAGCATCGGCTTGCCGGCCAGCATGGCCAGCGGCTTGCCGGGGAAGCGGCTGGAAGCGAAGCGGGCGGGGATGCCGACGACAATTTTCATGGTGGGGCTCAGTGCGCCTCGATCTCGTCCCAGCTTGCCGTGGCCGTGCCGACCTTGCCGACCACCACGCCTGCAGCGCGGTTGGCCAGCCGGGCGGCGGTGAGCGGATCGTCGCCGCGCGCGAGACAGGCGGTGAAGACGGCGATCACCGTATCGCCTGCACCGGTGACATCGAACACGTCGCGTGCCGCGGTTGGGATGTGATGACTCTGCCTGCCGTCGTACAGGGTCATCCCCTTTTCCGAGCGGGTGATCAGCGTCTGTTTGAGAGAAAGCTTTTCATGCAGGGCGCGGGCGATGGTCTCGACATGCGCATCATCGTTAATGGCTGGCATGCCAGCCATGGCGGCGGCCTCCTGCAGGTTGGGTGTGATCAGGCTCGCCCCCCTGTAGGCATCGGTGTGCTGCGGCTTCGGATCGATGGCGATCGGAATGTTGCGGAAATCGCGGATGATCTGGCGGATGAAATCCGGGGTCAGCACACCCTTGCCATAATCGGAGAGAATCAGTGCCGAGGCCTTGGGGGCGAGTTCGGTGAGCTTCTGCAGCAGGAACTGTTGCGTCTCGGGCTGGGTCGGCGCCGACGATTCGCGGTCATAGCGCACCACCTGCTGGTGGCGGGCGATGATGCGCGTCTTGATGGCGGTCGGCCGGCTGTTCTGCTTGGTCAGCACGCCGCGGTCGTCCGAATCGAGCTCGGCCAGCCGCTGGCGCACCCAGCGCCCCGGTTCGTCGTCGCCGACCACTCCGAACATTGCCGACGGGATGCCCAAAGCATGCAGGTTGCGCACCACGTTGGCCGAGCCGCCGAGGCGGCGGTCGATGCGCTCGACCGCCACCACCGGTACGGGTGCCTCCGGCGAGATGCGCGATACATCCCCCCAGATGAACTCGTCCACGATGATGTCGCCGATGACCAGGATCATGCCAACCTCGCTTTCGCCGAAAGCGGCCGAGTATAGGAAGTTCTCGCCGTTTGGGCACGCATCACGCCGCCTCCCCGGGATACTCGATGCAATGTACGGCCCGCTCGATCACACGCTCCAGTTCCGGCTCGATGCCGGGCCACAGCGGCAGTCGCACCAAGCGTTCTGACAGCTGTTCGGTATGCGGTAACGGAGATGGCGTACGGCAGAAACGCTGGCCGGCCGGCGACGAATGCAGCGGAATGTAATGGAAGACTGGATGGATGTCGGCCTCTTTCATGCCGGCGATGAAGCGGCTGCGCAGATCGAGGCTCGGAAGCAGCAGGTAGTACATATGGGCATTGTGCCGGCAGTCGTCTGGGATGGACGGCCGCTGTACGAGACCGGCCGCTTCCAGCGGTGCGAAAGCATCGTGGTAGTGCTGCCAGATATCGAGGCGGCGGTGGGTGATCGTTTCGGCCTGTTCGAACTGCGCCCACAGGAAGGCGGCGATCAGCTCGCCCGGCAGATAGGAGGAGCCGAGATCCACCCAGGTGTACTTGTCCACCTCGCCGCGGAAGAAGCTGTTGCGGTTGGTACCCTTCTCCCAGACGATCTCGGCGCGCGCCTCAAAGCACGGGTCGTTGACCAGCAGCGCGCCTCCCTCGCCGGAGATGATGTTCTTGGTTTCGTGGAAGCTGTAGGCGCCGAGGTGGCCGATGCTGCCTAGGGGCTTGCCTTTGTAGGTCGACATTACCCCCTGCGCCGCATCCTCGACTACCAAGAGGCCGTGGCGCTCTGCGATCTGCATGATCGCATCCATCTCGCAGGCAACGCCGGCATAGTGGACGACGACGATGGCGCGGGTTTTCGGCGTGATGGCAGCCTCGATCTTCGTTTCGTCGAGGTTGAGCGTGTCGGGACGGATATCGACGAATACCGGCACCGCTCCGCGCAGCACGAAGGCATTGGCGGTGGAGACGAAGGTGTAGGAGGGCATGATCACTTCGTCGCCTGGCTTCAGGTCGAGCAGGATGGCCGCCATCTCCAGTGCCGCCGTGCAGGAGTGGGTCAACAGCGCCTTGGCACAGCCGATTCGTTCTTCGAGCCAGTGATGGCAGCGCTTCGAGAAGGGGCCGTTGCCGGAGAGATGGCCGGCCTCGTGGGCGGCGAGGATATAGCCGGTCTCCCGGCCGGTCATGAAGGGCTTGTTGAACGGAATCTTCATGGCTGCGCAATCAACCATGTTCGGACGTAAAACGAAAGTGGGCGGGCCATCACGGGCGCCAGTAGAGGTAGACCGTGTCGCCGCGCAACGGCCACTTCTGGACCAGTTCGCCGGTTGCGGGCTCACTGGTCTCAGCCAGAACATAGACACCGTGCGCCTTGCCGTAGTCCCAGACAATGGGCGGATTGCGGTGCTGCCAGACGTCGAGGTAGGCGGCGACGGCCAGGCCCGTCGAGACATCGTTGTGGGAGAGAAGCGGCTTGTCACCGACGATATTGGCGATTTCTACGGCGACTGCCTTGACGTCACGCTCCGGCCGCCAGTCCTTGATGTAGGGGAGAATGCCGAGGCTGTAAGGAATTTTCAGGATCACGACAACGACGATCGCCTTCAGTGCCAGGCGGTAGTGAGCGGGCTCGAGTTGCAGCAAGAGGCAGGTCAGAAGCAGCGCCACGAGGCCATAGAGCGGTACTAGGTAGCGCGGCGTACCGCCGGCCGATACCCAGAAGGGAGCGAAGCAGACTGCGAGTACAAGCGTCAGCGTAACCAGCGTCGGATGGCGTTCGAACGTCACCTTGCGGCGCAGCCACAGCCAAATCAGCACCAGCGACACCGGCATGGCGCGGAAGGCGAAGAGCAGCGGATAGGTCAGCCAGTGCTTCAGGTAATCGAGGATGCCGTGGCCGCTGAAGTTGCGCATGGCGTCGCGGAAGGTGGTGATGGCATTCGACGATCCGGATTGCACGACCAGTAACTGGAACAGCCACGGCACCCCGAGAGCGGCAACTCCGGGGATGATGAAGCCGGGATGCAGTAACAACCGCCAGCGGCCGAGCCGCTGCAGCAGCACGAGGCCAGCGAGACTGTAAAGGATATAGGCGGTGAAGTTTTTGGTCAGGAAGGCGAGACTGATCAGTATGAGCGACAGCAGGAAGAGCGGCACATGCCTTTTCTCCAGTGCCAGCCACAGGGCGGCGATAGCGCTGAAGATGAAAAAACCGAAGGTGGCATCGGCATAGCCCAGCCAGCCGTACCAGAATGACACTTCTCCCATGCTGAGATAGACCAGTGCCGCCAGCCAGCCGGCTTGGCGGTGCTCCCGGAAGAGTTGGCGGGCGGTGAGGAAGACGGTGATTGCCGATAGCCACGAGGCGGTGACGGAGACCAGCCGTATGGCGATATCGACATGTTCCCAGCCGATCAGCTGGCAGATGCCGATGATCGGCCAGTGGTAGAGCGGCGGATGCGGCCAGACGTAGCCGAGGATCGATGGGTGCCAGTAGTCGCCGCGCACGAACATCTCGTAGGACTTCATCGCATAAAGCCCTTCTTCGCCGACATACTGCATGATCGGCAGCGGCAGCAGCATGCAGGCGGCTGCTGCAAGGGTGAGGAGCATCAGTGTTCTTTCGGTGCTGAGGTTAATAGCGGGGTTCCTCGTCTGCGGGATAGTGGCCGACAACTCTGCTGCCGGCGGCGGATGAATCAATAGCCAGGCTTGTCGGGGGTTACTTCATCAGGCGGTGATAGATGTCGACCGGATGGCGGAAACGGAAGCCGAGTGAGGCGTAGAGGTTCAGCACCGCCACGTTGCCGGCCGATACCGAACTGCTGATCTCATCAGTCCCTGCCGCAAAAAGCCGTTCGCAAAGCGGGCTCCAGAAGTGTTTGGCCAGCCCCTTTCCTTGCCATGCCGGATACAGGGCGTGCAGCAGAAGCTTTCCGCCCTCGTGGGCGATGAAGCCGACCACTTCGTCCTGGTAAAGCAGTCCGACGGCGCCGCCCCTGGCATGCAACTGCGCCAGCCATTGCCTGTAGCGGCGGTCGGCGGCCTCACGGTCGAGATTGAAGTCGCGGTGGAAGCGGCCGAAGGCGAAGTTGTGGTCGCAGACAGTCAGGATTTTCTCCAGCGCGATCGCCGGATCAATCGTCGCATCGGGGCTGTCATGGTGGATGAATAGCGAACGGTTGCAGAAGGGTTCGATCAGCGTATCGCAGTAGTAGAAACCGTGCTGGTGCAACAGCCGTTTGTCGGCAAGCGGATCGACCTTGACGGTGTAATGTCCTGGCTGTCGGCCGGTCTCTAGAAGCGCTGCTTCCGAGGCATCGACGAGTTCGAAGGTAGGCAGGCCGAAAACCGCACTGTCCCACGGCGTCGGCCGGAGCAGTTCGCTGTCACTCATCGAAGGTGGTGTGCATGACGATATACAATGGCCGCTTCTTGGATTCGTCGAACGCCTTGCCAAGGTAGATGCCGATGATGCCGAGATTGGCGATGATAATGCCGCCGAGGAAATAGAGCGACACGATCAGGCTGCTCCAGCCCAGAATCGGCGAGCCGAAGAGGTAGGCGTGCAGCATGAAGCCGATACCCAGTACGAAGGCGATGAATGCGATTCCGAAGCCGAGCTTGACCGACAGTCGCAGCGGCTTGTCCGAGTAGGCGATGATGGTGTCGGTCGCCAGTCGCAGCAGCTTGCGGAAGGTGTAGGTCGATTCGCCGGCGAAGCGCTCGCCGTGCACGACGTCGATCTTGGCGGTCGGGAAACCCAGCCAGTCGATCATGCCGCCGAAGAAGCGCAGGCTCTCGCGCATCTGCCGGCAGCTCTCCACCACGCGGCGCGAAATGATGCGGAAATTGCCGACCTCGGGATCGTAGTCGATGTCGGCCAGATAACTGAAGGTCTTGTAGAAGGCCCACGAAGTGAAGCGCTTGAAGGCAGAGTCCTGTCGCCGTCCGCGTCGGGCCAGCACGACGTCGAACCCCTCCTGTGCCTTGGCATAGAGCCTCGGAATCTCCTCCGGTGCGTCCTGCAGGTCGCAGTCCATGACAACCACCCAGTCACCGTCGCAGTGGTCCAGGCCGGCGCTGATACCATGGTGCTGGCCGAAATTGCGGCTGAACTGGATACCCTTGATGCGCGGGTCGGCCGCAGCCAGCTCGCAGATAATCTCCCAGGAACGGTCGCCGCCGCAGTCTTCAACCAGGATGCATTCGAAATCGGGGCTGACCGACTCGAGCGATTTGCGCAGTCGCTGGTAGAGCTCGTGAAGGCAGGCCTCGGCCTTATAGACGGGAATGACGACGGAAATCAGAGCCATGCGGGCGAGAATATCACAATTGGCCGGCCGGGCTACAAGGCTTGGTGGCTAGGCCGATCGGCATTCGAGGATCGTGTGCGAGTAGGGGATGTAGAGCAGGTCGTGGCGTACGTGGCAGGCGACGTCGCCGAAATGGCGGCGGGCGAGGGCGGCATACTCATCCGGCGTGCGGATGTTCTGGCCGCGATCCTTGCCGATCATCCAGCGGGCCAGCGGGTGCTGGCCGTCGACGTAGGTGGGATCGATGGTGACGAGTTTGCCGCCTTGATCGAGCGCCTCGGCGGCCAGTCCGAACAGAGCCGCCGCCGCATCGTCGTCGAGATGGTGCAACAGGCCGAAAGCGAGCACGAGATCGAAGCGGCCGAGCTCGCTGAGCGTGGCCCGCTCAACCAGCTCCGCCCGGAAACTGCCGCGGCTGCCAAAGTGCTGTCTGGCATAGTCGATGTAGGGCTCGGAAGCGTCGAAACCGGAGTAACGGGTGTCCGCAGGCAGGTGGCGAAGGATCTCGGCCGTGCCGCAGCCGATGTCGAGCATGCGCATACCGGATCGCTGTGGGAAGAATTCGCGTACCAGGATGCGGCGGGCCTTTTCGGCACCGACCAGGTTCTGCATCAGGTTGTAAAGGGCCGGATGCGAGAGGATACCACGCAGGCCGTGGGTGATCTGGGCCATGTCACTCTCCTTTCGCCGGCGAAGCTTCGGCCGACCTGGAAATGGTGAAGATCATCGGCGTCGTCAAGCCGGGAGGCAGGCTTCCGAGCAGCTTGAGTAGCCCCGTGGTCTTCAGCAGCGCGAAGGAACCCAGCAGCAGCGGGCTGCTGTGGCGTGCACGGAAGGACGGGTCGCTATCGAGCCGGGCCAGCGCCTTCTGCAACAACCCCCGTTCGAACTCCACCGGAAGCCCGCGCTGCAGGCAGAAGGCCATGACCTGGCCGTAGGTAAGGAAATTGAGTGACTGCCACAGCTCCGGGTGGCTGGCAATGCGCTTGCCGAACAGCGCCCTCGACAGGCCGGGCAGGCGGCGGAATACCGGGATGCCGAAGTGGGGTTCGTAGGGCACCGCATAGTTGGGGCAACTGTGCAGCATGCGCCCGCCTTGGCTCAATACGCCCAGCATGGCGTCCAGCGCCTCCTTCCAGCCGGGGATGTGCTCGATGACATTATTGCTGAAAATGAGATCGAAGCGGCCATGGCTGGCTGGATCGAGCGCCTGCGCGGGGATGTCGAGCACAGGCAGGTCGGTTGCGCCGGTATGTGCCAGTACCGCCTGTTTGAGGGTGGAGAAAAGATCAAAGCCGCCGGTCGCCGGTTCCAGGGCTGTGATATCGTACCCCTGCGATTTGAGGAAAATACTGAAGATGCACAGGCCCGCACCGGCCTCCAGAATGCGCGCTCCGGGCTCCAGGTGGCCGGCGACGAGCGCCAGCGACGCGCGCGCCTCGTTGGCGTACATGCCGAGCATGGCCTCGATGTCGGGCGCACTCCTGCCGATACGGCCGGAGACCTCGCCGGCGATGGCATGCATGGGCAGGGATGCCAGGAAGTCATCCAGGCGCTGGTTCAATTCGGTATTCACGCGGCAGGTTCTGTTTCCCTCGGTTGGTTCCCCAAGCTTACCATTTGGCGGCCTGATGCTAGCATGGCCGCGGGCGTGAAGCCAAAGAGACGGTGGACATCGCATGGTTCTGGACCGCTATATTCTGAGGTTGTGGCTGGGCCCGTTTGCTGGCGGGCTGGCGGTGGTGCTCGGCGTGCTGATGCTGGCGCGGGCACTGAAGCTGCTCGGGGAAGCGGAGGCCGCCCATGCCTGGCTGCTGATCCTGCAACTGCTGATCCTGACGATGCCCTTTTTCCTGCTGGTGACCGTACCGATGGCATTTTTCCTCTCGGCCCAGAACACCATCATCAATCTGCAGCAAAACAGCGAGATGGATGCGATGCGCGCCTCGGGGGTTTCGTACACCCGCATGCTCAGGCCATTGCTGATCGCAGCTATCCTGATATGGGGCGGTCTGACCTATGTCTCCATGGCCTGGATGCCGAAGAGTCAGCTTGATTTCAACAATGTGCTGCTGAAGGTCTACGAGATGAAAGGGGCGATCAGTTTCTCGCCTCAGCGTTTCACCGAAGGGGCGGGTTCGATCACGGTCTACGTCAAGGGTCAGGACAAGCAAGGCGTCTACCATGGCATCATGCTGGAGGACCGACGGTCGGAGACGCCGGTATTTTATGTCGCCCAGGATGCCGAGTTCCTGCCGTCAGCCAACAGCCTGCAGTTGCGGATGAGACATGGCACACGCCTGGAAGGGCAGCAGGCCGATCAGCGCATGCTGGCGTTTGACGAGTACGTCGTATCACTGCCGCTGGAGAGCGTACGGTTCAGCAAACAGACGATGAGCGATCATGTGACGTTGATGCCGCCTGCCATGTTGTGGCAGACGATGCAGAACCGGCACGATGCCGAGTCGGTGGCCGAATGGAACCGGCGGCTGATCCTGCCGACGACGGTTCTGGTGCTGTTTCTGTTCGCGCTGCCGTTGTCGTTATCGCCGAAGCGATCGGGCAAGGCCGGCTCGCTGATCACCGGCATCGCGCTGGTCGTCGCAGTTTACAATGTCGAACTGCTGTTCCAGCAGAAGGTCATGCTCGGCACCCTGCCCGGCTGGACGATGTGGGCCACGCAATTGGCTTTCGTGCTGCTCGGCGTGGATTTGTGGCGCCGTGCCGAGGCTGATCGTCTGCCGAAGCTGCTGACGCAGTCCGGCGAGTGGTTCTACCTGCTGCACCAGCTGATCATGCAACGTCTGTCGCGTCGGGCCGGGGCTGGCCGCGACTGAGAGACTTCTCCTCGCTGGCTGCGGCCAGGCCGAGGCCGAGGAACAGCATAGAGAGAATGCTGGGGAAGTGTTCTTCGAAACTCGATGAGGTCAGGCCGTTGACTGCAAGAGCCAGCCCCGACAGGCCGATGAGGCAGCCAGCCGACGAAATGCGCCAGTCCAGACGCCAGCCGGTGCGGATCCATATTGCCAGCAACGAAATGAGCACGAGCAAGCCGACGAGTCCCCAGCGCACCATGCTGAGCAGGTACATATTGTGCGGGTGGCTGTACGGGTCGCCGTTGTAACCGTAGGTCGGGTGTTTTTCGATGGCCGCCTTGCCGGCCTTGTAATAACCGCCGGTGCCGGAGCCGAACCACGGGCTCGATTTCCAGGCTTCCCAGGCCGCCAGCCACAGCCCGAAGCGGGCTTCGGTGCCTTGCAGATTGCCGGCCCGCGCTGCTTCGAGCTGCTGCCAGCTCAGCTCCAGCCTTTCCTTGGCGCCACTGCTAAGCACGGCGGCGCTGCCGGCCAGCAGCAGCACGACCGCGGCCAGCAGGATATAACGCTTGTTGGCGAGATGGATCAGCTCTTTCCAGGTCACCGACAGCAGGATGGCCATGGCCACGACATAGCCTGCACGGCCCTGGCCGAGGAAGATCATGACGATTGCCCAGCCGGCGAGAGCGAGAACGGCCCAGCGTTGCCAGCCCTGCAGCCGGATGGCTGCGTGGATCAGCCAGCCTGCCCACAGACCATAGACGAAACCGAAGCCGATATGGCCGATCAGCCCGGCCGGATCCTCCTGGCTGGAGCCGTCGGTGACCGGATGCGCCAGGCCGAAGGCCTGCAGGACACAATAGACGAGATGCAGGCCGAGACCGATGGAGAGGGCGATCAGTATGGCGTCGCGCTGTCGCTCCTGTCTGAAACAGTAGAGCAGCAGCGGCACCAGCAGTAGCAGCCACTCACGACCGATTTTCCTGAGTCCCAATGCCGGATCGAGCGACCAGGTCAGCGACACGGCCGCCAGTAGCACGAGAGCGGCGAAAGCCAGAGCCAGCGGCCGGAATTCGGAGGCGAACAGCTGCATGCCTTTCCACAGATGGCCTGAGACGAGGCCCATGGCGAGAGCGAGCCCCAGGGCTGCATTGGTGGCAGCAACCGAAAACGGGAACAGGGCGGCGGCGATGCAGACGAGGCCCAGGATAGTATGCTGACTGTAACGTTCGAAGTTATGCATGAGCGACAAGCTCGCGGTAAATCGCCAATTGTTCCATAGCTACCTGCTGCCAGCTGCGCCGGTAGGGAGATGGCGTGGTGTCGATGAGCGTATTGGCCAGGGTCGCCCACGTCTCGGGCACCTGGTTCAGGCTTAACACCTGCTCGGCCGGTACTTCGCTGCGCGCGCCGCACTGGTCGGATACGAGCACCGGCACGCCGGCGCTCATCGCCTCGGTGATCACCATGCCGAACGGCTCCATGCGTGCCGGGTGGATGAGCAGGTCGATGCCCTGGTAGAAGTCACGTACATCGGCGCGGCCGAGCAGCTCGTAACCGCCTTGCCAGCGGCTGAACAGGTGGAGAACGGCGTCGGGTTCCGGTCCGGCGACGCGGAAGATGAGCCCGGGCCGTGCTTTTCGCATCTGTTCGACGATGCGCACGGCGATGTCGAGTCCCTTGCGCTGCCACTCCTTGCCGACGAAGCCGACGATGCCGCCATCCGCTGGCACGTCACGCGTCGGCCGCGGCGGAAAGGGCTCCACACCCGGCGGTACGGGAGCGGTGAGGTGGTCACCGATGCAGGGATAGAAGGCGGCCAGCCGCTCGGCGATCAGCACTGAGTTGGGCACCACCGCCTGCACCTGTGCGCCGCACACCTCGCGGCGTTCCAGCCAGAGGTTGGCGTAGATACGCGGCGACAGCTTCTGCCACCATGGCTTTTCGCGAACGGCGGCGAACGGCGGGCCATGGAAGGTTGTGACATGGTGGCTACCGGTCCGCTCGTGGCTGTGGATGACTGTTTCCTCATCGGCATGCTGCTGCAGCCAGTCGGCGACGCGGCGGGAAAATCTGAGATGGGAAAGCCAGCGCGGTTTCGGGCGGATACTGCCGAGCGTCACGATCTCGATCGGTCCGGCCGGTTCCGGCGTCTCCTGCCGTTCGCACAGCACCGTGACGCGATGGCCGGCCAGAGCCAGCTCGCGGCACAGCTCCCAGACGTAGCGCTCCATGCCGCCGTTGGGGGTAAAGCGGCGGACGATCTGGATGATGTGCAGTGGCGAAGTGCTGGATGTGCGCATCACGGGAGCTTGGGTGGCTGATCCCAGCGCTGCTGTTTTTCGTGCAGTTTGGCGTAGCGGTAGAATGTGCCCTCGAAGTTGCCGAAGGCGATGACGAAGCCCGCCCAGCCATCGAGGAATCCCAGCTTCAGGATGTAGATGCGCAGGAAGGCGCCGATGGCATGCAGCAGCGCCTTGGCCATGCTGCCCTGTACCCCTTTGCGCAACAGCTTGTCGGCGCCGAGCGTGGAGTAGCGGTTGCTCTTGTTCTGAACCTGTTCGAGGTTGCGAAACGGAATCTGCAGGACGGCATGCTGCATGTGGCCGATTTTGCCGTGCACCTCGAAGGATTCGTGGACCTCGTCGCGCTCGTCGAACGAGAGCGCGCCGGCCCGGAACAGCTGCGGCTGCCGGTAATCGGGATACCAGCCGGAGTGGTTGATCCAGCGCCCCATGAACCAGTTGCGGCGCGGGGTGTAATAGGCGTCGGCGGCATTCTTATCGTTGACGATGGCGAGGATCTCGTCACGTGCTTCGGGCGTGCAACGTTCGTCGGCATCGAGGCTGAAAATCCACGGTTGCGAGCAGGCGGCGATGGCGTCGTTGCGCAGTTTGCCGAAGCCGGTGAAATCGAGCTGCACGACCCTGGCGCCCAGCTGTTCGGCGATGCTCGCCGTGCGGTCGGTGCTGTGGGAGTCGACGACGATCACATCGTCAGCCCACAGCACGCTCTCGACGGCATCGGCGATCTTCGCCTCCTCGTTGTAGGCGATGATGTAGGCGGAAACCCTGTTCATGTCATGCTCCCCTGACTGTGGTCCGGAAACGGTTCGTTGTCCTGCCCCGCCAGCTGGGTAAGGCCGACAATGGCCTTGATGCGCCGCTCGTCGAGGCACTGTTTCAGCAAGGCGTCGTTGGCATCCAGCTTCTGGCGCGGGTTTTCCCGGTGCCAGAGGTGGAGTACCGGCGTGCCTTGCAGGTTGCGGCGCCTGATGCCGGCATGCAGCAGTCGGGCGACGAGATCGGAGTCTTCGCGCCCCCAGCCTTCGTAGGATTCGTCGAAGCCATTGATGGCCACGAGGTCGTCGCGCCACAGCGACAGATGGCAGCCACGGATGCCGGCCAGCTTGTCGTTGGGGGCGGAGAGGTAGGGGGGGGTGAACATTGGCAGCAGCCGGTTGACCTCGCCGCGCAGCCGCAGCCGCAGCCACTGCCGGATATTATCGGCAAGTTTCTCCTCGCCGTTCAGCAGGCGCCGGGTCAACGCCTCCGACAGCAGGATGCGGCGGCCGCTGATGAAGTGGCCATGGCTGGCAAGTCTGAGATGCGTGGATACCAGGTTCGGCAGCGGGATGCAGTCGCCGTCGGTGAGCAGGATATAGGGCTCGGTGACCTCCCGGATGACGCGGTTGTGGATGCGTGCCTTGCGAAAGCCGCGGTCCTCGTGCCAAAGGTGGGTGATAGGAGCCGGAAAGTCATGCTTGTAGGCTTCGATGAGCTGTCGGGTTTCCGCCCCGGAACCGTCGTCGGCGATGTAGATGCAAAAGTCGCGGCAGGTTTGCCGGCGGTAACCCTCCAGCACCAGCCGCAGCATGGCGGGGTTCTGGTAGGTGGAGATGATGACGGCAAGTTTGCCGGCCGGTGTTGTCGTCATGATCGTTCAGAAGATTCGGATGTTCACGCCGGGAAGGCCTTGTAGCGCAAGTCGCTGCGGCGGTAGAAGAGTGTCAGGCCGACCCAGTTGCAGAGCGTGTAGCCCTTTTCGGCGAGGAACCGGTGCAGCGGCGAAGCGAGCACCTCGTCGATACCGTCGGTATGCAGTTCGACGAGAATCAGCTTCGGCTTGTAGGTGTCGAACGACAGTGAGCGCAGCACCTCGAGATCGTGTCCCTCGGCATCCACCGTCAACAGATCGATCTGTCGGTTCTTGTACACAGTGGCCTCGATAATCTCGTCGAGCGTCCGCGTCCGCAGCCGGACGGTCTCAAGCGCCTGCTGTTCGGCCGGCGGCGCAGCATCGTCTCTGACGATCATGCTGCCCAGACCGTATTTCGAGAAACGGTGGATGCTGACCTCGCCCGGCTCGTCGGAGACGGCAGCATGCACATTGATGTCGTCCGGGCGTGCCATGGCAAAGGCGCGCACCTTGATCTCGTCCATGTCGATATTGATGCCGCGCCAGCCTCGCCTGTAGAGGGCGTACGTATTGGAGAACTTGCTGGGGTGGTAGCAGCCGACATCGACGAAGAAGCCCTCGCGGTCGTGCAGCCAGTCGAGCAGCACGACATCCTCGCCGAACTGCGAGTAGTGGCGGCGCGAACTGCGGGTCAGGAAGGTCTTGCGCAGCAGATAAAGCCAATCAGGCAGCAACTTCATGCTTCATGCTCTCCAGTCCGGCAGGCCTGTTTGGTCGGGCGCCGGCACCCATGCGCTTCGTTTGGTGCGAAGGCGGCGATCATCCTACATATCCGGCGGCTAGAATCAGCAAGCGATTGGCCGGCCTGGCCATGGGTTATTTCTCCGAATAGGAATCGAGGATGGCTACGATGTGCCCGATCTTGATCGCGGCGGTCATCTTCAGCGGAATGCGGCGGCTGTCGTTGGTCAGCCATATCCTGATCGCACCAATACTGGAGAAGATGCCTTCGGTTTTCAGCTGCGGGGTGACGACGACGCAGTCGACGAAGCCGCCCCACGGGGCGGGCAGCTTCTCGAGCTTCGACTCGATGCCGACCACCACCTCGTAGCGCTTGCGGGAATCGAATACCGGCAGGCTGATCGTCTGGCCGGGCTTGAGCTGCATCTGGCGCACGGCGAAAAATGCGTCCATGACGCTCAGGTGTCCGGCCGGCACGTCGTAGCTGTCGGTCTGCTTGTTCTGGGTATAGAGGACCTTGTTTTCCTTCCACAAAAAGCGCGTCTGCTTGGAGGCATGGTAGCTGCGCTCGTGCTGCTCGACATCGAACAGCGTGCTCTGCATGCGCCCGTTTACGCACAGGCCTTCGGCGGTGATGGTGTCGCGCACCTTCTTGAACATGTCGAGGAACTTGTTGGTGTTGGCCTGCGTGGCGATGCGCCAGCCATCCTTGGTCGCACTGGTATCCATGGTGGCGGTGCCGGCGTTGATGAACTCCCAGCCGACGCTGAACACCAGCTTTTCGCCGGTGTACGGCATGCAATCGGCCCATGCCGCAGAAGGCATGAGCAGCAGCAGGGCGGCGAGCCACCTCACCATGTGCCGAGCCAGACTCCAAGCGCTGCAAAAGCGATGAGGCCGCCGACGAGGCCATAGATGTTGTTCCACTCGCGGTGGCGCTTGACCAGCTGCCAGTCGAAGGTGCCGTGGGTCGCTTCCGGGTTCCAGCGATATGGCAGGAAGCGCGGCACGGTTTCCGAATAACGGCTGTACTCATTGCCGAACTGGTTGGTCAGGAAGCTTTCCTCGCGCTCCATGGTCGGCAGGAAGATCAGCAGGAAGGCCACGATGCCTGCCGGGATCAGCCACAGGTTGCCGGCCGCGGTCAGGAAGCCGAGCGTGATGAAGAAATGGCCCAGGTAGAGCGGATGCCGGCACAGGGCATAGGGGCCGGTGCGCGTCACCTCGGCCATCTTGTGGATGTGGCCCGAGGCCCACAGGCGGATCGCCTCGCCGAGAATGATCAGTGGCAGGCCGCATAGTATGGCTTGCAGGCTGGGGCGCACGAAGAACAGGGCAGCGATGCCGAAGACGGCGCTGACCGTGATGCGGTGGTTGAGGATGAGCCGCTTCCAGGGAGCGGCGTTCTGCACGAAGCTATCCGGCGAGCTCATCGAGCGCCTCCAATATGGCCGAAGCCCGGATGTTTTCCATGCAGGTGAAGTGGTCGCAGCTGCGCCTGAAGCAGGGGCCGCAGGCCGGGTTCGATTCGATGTGCCAGTGTCCTTCTCCTATGGGTGCGGATCGCCACGATGCCGACGGGCCCCAGAATGTGATGGTCGGGCTGCCCAGGGCAGCGGCCAGATGCAGCACGCCGGTGTCGGCGCCCACCACCGCCGTTGCCTGGCTGAGCAGTACCGCCAATGCTGACAGGTTCAGGCGTTCGGGCAAGAGCAGGCCGCCGCTTGCCGCCAGTTCCGCTGCCCGCTGCCGTTCGGTTTCATTACCCCATGAGAAGACCGCTGTCATGCCTCGTTCGGCAATGCCGCGGGCTGTGGCAAGCCAGGTCTCGGCCGGTAGCTGCTTGGTCTGCCAGCCGCCGGCGCTGTGCAGTACGACGTAGCGGCTACCTGCGAGATCGAGCCTGGTGAGAGCCGAATCATCGCGAAGTTTTTCGGAGACATCCTTCTGCACCGTCGGTGCGACGTAATCGATGGGTGCCCCAGGGGGATGGCCTGGATGCTTTCCAAACGGAGCCGCTGCTACCCGCCGGTACTGCTGTACGACATGCCGCTCTTCGGGATGGAAGCGGACGGCGCGCTGCAGCCAGCCGGCCGGCTTCTCGCGCAGCTCTGCCGTATCAATGCCGTAGACGGGGAAGCCGCAGAGGCGTGCCAGCACGGCGGATTTGATCAGCCCCTGCAGGTCGAGCACAGCATCGAAACCGATGCGGCGTAGCCGACGGATGGTCTGCCAGGCGGAGATAAGCGGCCGCTCGCCCTTCAGATTCACTTCGTGCACGACCACCTGCGGCGGAAACAGGCCGCTGACGAAACGGTAGCGGGCATCGATCAGCCAGTGCACCTCGCTTACCTCC
>DATLWR010000066.1:0-5304 GCA_035576205.1 Mariprofundaceae bacterium | reverse complement strand
GGCGTGCATCGGCTGGCCCATGTCCAGCATGATGTAGTTCAGCACATCGACGATGCCATTAACTGGCCGCATGCCGGCCTGGATCAGGCGGCTCTGCATCCAGGCGGGCGAATCGCCAACCTTGATACCGTCGATGCGGCGGGCCAGATACAGCGGGCAGTCGGTCGCCGCCTCCAGCTTCACGGCAGGTTTCGCCACCGACTTGTCTGATGTCACATCGCTGTAGTCCAGCCTGATGTGGTCGAGGTCGTAGACGGCAGCCAGGTCGCGGGCAATCCCGTGCAGGCTCATGCAGTCGCCGCGGTTCGGCGTGATGGAGACCTCGATCACCGCCTCCTCGAGGCCGAGGAACTCGCCGACTTCGGCACCGACAGGTGCATCGGCCGGCAGGATCAGCAGGCCCGCCGATTCGTCGGCGAGACCCAGTTCGGTCTCCGAGCAGCACATGCCGCAGCTCTCCTCGCCGCGGATCTTGCCCTTCTTGATGGTCAGCCCGTTCGGCAGGCTCGTGCCGACGGTCGCCACCGGCACGCGGTCTCCCACGCCCATGTTCGAGGCGCCGCATACGATGGCGAGCGGCTCGGCCTCGCCGACATCGACCTTCAACAGGCTCAGCTTGTCGGCATCGGGGTGCTTGGCCTTCGACAGGATATGGCCGACCTTCACGCCACGAACCGAAGCGCGCGGCGTCTCCACCGCCTCCACTTCGTGGCCGAGGCGGACCAGCGTTTCGGCGATGCCCTCGACGCTGTCGGCAAGATGGACGTGCTCCTTGAGCCAGGACAATGGCAGTTTCATCGGCCGACCCTCCTCAGGAAGCGGACATCGTTTTCGAAGAACAGGCGCAGGTCCGGGATGCCGTACTTCAGCATCACCAGCCGCTCGACGCCGAGGCCGAACGCGAAACCGGAGTAGACCTCCGGATCGATGTTCACGGATTTGAGCACGTTCGGATGGATCATCCCCGAGCCCAGCACCTCGATCCAGCCGGTCTGCTTGCAGACGCGGCAACCCTTGCCTGAGCAGAGCACGCAGCCGATGTCGACCTCGGCCGACGGCTCGGTGAACGGGAAATAGCTCGGGCGCAGCCGGATCGGCACGTCCTTCTCGAAATAGGCGGAGAGGAAGTGCTTCAGAACCCCCTTCAGATGCGCCATGGAGACATCCTTGTCGACCTTGAACACCTCGACCTGATGGAACATCGGCGAGTGGGTCATGTCGTGGTCGCAGCGGTAGACGCGGCCCGGCGCCACCACTGCCAGCGGCGGCTCACCGGCAGCGAGCATGGCGCGGATCTGCACCGGCGAGGTGTGGGTGCGCAGCAGGCGCGGCTCGTCATGCTCGCCCTGCAGGAAGAAGGTATCGTGCATGGCGCGCGCCGGATGCTCGGGCGGGATGTTCAGCGCATCGAAGTTGTGGAACTCGTCCTCGATCTCCGGCCCCTCGGCGACGGCGAAGCCCATCTGCACGAAGATGGCGGTCAGCTCGTCGAGCCCCATCTGCACCGGATGGCGGCTGCCCTGCACCGCAGAGCGCCCCGGCAGCGTCACGTCGACGCGCTCGCGCTCGATGCGCTCGGCGTCGTGAGCCGACTGCAGGTGCACGGAGGCGGCCTCGAAGGCCTCACCGATGGCGTTCTTGGTCTCGTTGACCACCTGGCCGATCACCGGCCGCTCCTCGGGCGGCAGCTTGCCGACGCCCTTGAGGATTTCGGTCAGTCCGCCCTTCTTGCCGAGGTAGTTCACGCGCAGCGCTTCCAGCGCCGCGAGATCGCCGGCGGCGCCAATAGCGGCCAGTGCCTCGTTCTTCAGTTCGGCGAGCTGCTGTTTCATCGAGTCGATAGCGCTCATGTTCGTTTTCGTCTCCCCTCCACCCATGGATGGGTGGCTTTAGCGAGTATGGTGAAAACCGCGCTTTTCACCATACGTTCAAGGCCAAGGGCATGGACAAATCGGCAGGATAGCCGATTTGGACGTCCCGCCCGGAGGGTAAGGGCAGGATGCCCTGAATCAACCTCCGAGGCCGTATGCAAACAAACCACAAACAAAAACGGCAGGGCGTCGATAGCCCTGCCGTTCGATCATTCCATACGGTGCCGGAAACCGGCAACCGGTCTATTACTGGATCTGCGCGCGGGCGGTTTCTGCCAGCTTCGCAAATGCAGCTGCATCGCGCACGGCGATGTCGGCCAGCACCTTGCGGTCCAGTTCGATACCGGCCTGGTTCAGACCGGAGATGAAACGGGAGTAGCTCAGGCCGTTGGCACGGGCCGCCGCGTTGATACGGGCGATCCACAGCGCACGGAACTCGCGCTTCTTGACCTTGCGGTCGCGGTAGGCGTACTGGCGGGCCTTGTCGACCGCCTGCGTCGCCGTGCGGAAGCAGCTCTTGCGACGGCCACGATAGCCGGCAGCTGCCTTGATAACTTTCTTGTGGCGGGCATGCGCCTGTACACCAGATTTAACGCGAGGCATGGCTCTCTCCTGTCTTCCTTAAACTTACTTGTACGGGACCAGACGGCCGAGCTCGCGGCTGTCGGCGCGGGCGACAATCTCCGTACCACGGAAGTTGCGCTTACGCTTCGCCGACTTCTTGGTCAGGATGTGGCGTGCAAAGGCGTTGTTGCGCTTCCACTTGCCGCTTCCGGTCTTGGAAAAGCGCTTCGATGCGCCACTGTTGGATTTCATCTTCGGCATAACCGTACCTTCCTTACTTCTTCACCGGTGCAAGCACCATGATCATCTGCCGCCCTTCGAGGTCCGGCATCTTCTCGGGCTTGCCCCACTCTTCAACCGTGGCCGCGATCTGCTTGAGCTGTTCGGCTCCGCGACCGGTATAGGCCATTTCGCGACCCCGGAAACGCAGGGAGACCTTCACCTTGTTCCCCTGCTCCAGGAACTTCACAATCTGTTTCGTCTTCACTTCCAGGTCGTGCGTGTCGGTATTGGCTCCGACCTTCACTTCCTTGACCAGCACCACATGCTGTTTCTTCTTGGCAGCGTTGGCTTTCTTGCTCTGCTCGTACTTGTACTTGCCGTAGTCCATGATCCTGCAGACCGGCGGATCGGCTTTCGCCGCCATCATCACCAGGTCCAGGCCCTTCGCTTCGGCCTTGGCTACCGCCTCACGCAGAGGCAGCACACCCAACTGCGAACCATCCTCATCAACCACGCGGACCGTGCTGGCCTCGATCTCGAAGTTGATCGGCAATTCGTTCTTACTAATACGAGCCCCCTGTCATTCCAGCTCCCTGCTCTTTTTACTCAGGCCGCTTTTTCAAGCGTAAGCGGCGCGCAGCCGGTGCATTTCGGCGATCCAGTCCTCAACAGTCATTGTGCCAAGGTTGTTGCCCGCCCGGTCGCGTACGCTGATGGTGCCTTCTTCCCGTTCCCGATCGCCGGCCACAAGGATATACGGCACCCTCGCCAGAGTGTGGGCGCGCACTTTATAGCCGACCTTTTCGTTTCGCAAGTCCAATTCCACCCGGAAACCGGCCTTCTGCATGCGTTCCGCCACATCGGCCACGTAATCGGCCTGCGCATCGGTGATATTGCACGCCGCCACCTGCACAGGAGCCAGCCAGAACGGGAACTTGCCCTCGTGCTGCTCGATCAGGATGCCGATGAAGCGCTCCAGCGAGCCGAGGATGGCGCGATGCAGCATCACCGGCGTCTGGCGGGAGTTGTCCTCCTCGATGTATTCGGCGCCCAGACGCCCCGGCATCGAGAAGTCGACCTGGATGGTGCCGCACTGCCAGACGCGGCCCAGGCAGTCCTTCAGCGAGAACTCGATCTTCGGCCCGTAGAAGGCGCCCTCGCCCGGATTCAGGCCGTACTCGATGTCCTTCGACTTCAGCGCCTGGTGCAGGGCGGCCTCCGCCTTGTCCCACTGCTCGTCGGAGCCGACGCGCTTCTCCGGCCTGTCGGAGAGGAAGATGATCACCTCCTCGAAGCCGAAGCGCTTGTAGACCTCGAACACCAGGTCGATGAAGTTGCCGACCTCGCTCTGGATCTGCTTCTCGGTGCAGAAGATGTGCGCATCGTCCTGCACGAAATTCCGCAGGCGCATCAGGCCGTGCAGCGTGCCCGACGGCTCGTTGCGATGACATGAACCGAACTCGGCGAGGCGCAGCGGCAGATCGCGGTAGGAATGCAGCGACTGGTTGAACACCTGGATATGGCAGGGGCAGTTCATCGGCTTGATGGCGTAGTCGCGGTTCTCCGTGTTGGTGGTGAACATGTTCTCGCGGAAGGTCGCCCAGTGGCCCGACTTCTCCCACAGCTTGCGGTCCACCACCTGCGGGGTGCGGATCTCCTGATAGCCGTTGTCGCGCATGACGGCGCGGATCTCCTGCTCGACGGCCTGCCAGACGGCCCAGCCCTTCGGATGCCAGAAGATCATGCCCGGCGCCTCCTCCTGCAGGTGGAAGAGATCGAGCGTGCGGCCAAGCTTGCGGTGGTCGCGCTTCTCCGCCTCCTCCAGACGGTGCAGGTAGGCCTTCAGGTCGTCCTTGTTCGCCCAGGCGGTGCCGTAGATGCGCTGCAGCTGCTCGTTCTCGGACTTGCCTTCCCAGTAGGCGCCGGCCACGCGCATCAGCTTGAATGCCTTCAGGCGATTGGTGTTCGGCACGTGCGGGCCGCGGCAGAGGTCGCGCCACTCGCCCTGCTTGTAGAGACTCACGGTCTCGCCGGCCGGGATGCGGCCGATCAGCAGCGCCTTGTACTTCTCGCCAATCGATTCGAAATGGCGCACCGCGTCGTCGCGGTTCCACTCCTCGCGGCTGATGTCGAGATTGAGGCGTGCGAGCTCCGCCATCTTCGCCTCGATCTTCTCCAGGTCTTCAGGGGTGAACGGGCGCTCGTAGGCGAAATCGTAGTAGAAGCCATCCTCAATCACGGGGCCGATGGTCACCTGCGCGCCCGGGAAAAGCTCCTGCACGGCCATGGCCAGCAGGTGCGCGGTGGAGTGGCGGATCACCTCCACACCCTCCGGCGATTTCTCGGTGATCAGCGAAACCTCGTCGCCGTCGGCCAGCTTGTGGGAAAGATCGCGCTCGACCCCATTCACCTTGGCGGCAAGGGCGGCGCGGGCAAGGCCCGGCCCGATATCGGCGGCAAGATCGGCGGCGGAAGCACCGTCGGCGAGGGTACGGGTTGAGCCATCCGGCAATCGAATATTCATGCTGTCAGCTACCCCGTGATAATGAAAAGTGACCTGTCGAACCGCCCGAAAATCCTTTGTTTTCTAGGCCCCGACAAGGGCCGCGAACCCTATCCAGCAGCCCAAAAACGGTCAAGGAAACTC
>DATLWR010000065.1:0-15576 GCA_035576205.1 Mariprofundaceae bacterium | reverse complement strand
GACACCGACGCTCCAGATCACCGGCATCCAGCCCAAGGTGATCACGACACCGACGCTCCAGATCACCGGCATACGACAGAACTAATGTATTTCAGGAGGAACAGATCATGAGAAAACAACAAATTGGCAGCATCTTCTTTGCTACACTCATTGCTTTGGCAATATCCGGTGAAGCCATGGCATGGCAGTTCTCGTTTAACGTTCCGGTGGAGCTGAAGGATATCAATCCCAAATACACCCGCGCGAAGGTGATTTGCAGGGTTGTCGATAGTACCAATCAGGAGATCGGTCGTTTCAGTCCGGATATACCGCTCGTTAACGGTGCCTTCAGCGGCAAGGTCAGCGTTCCTGTTACCCCGATAGAGGGCAAGAGCGTTGCAGACGGCACCCGTTATTACTGCAATATCATTCTCTGCACCAGCACGGACGATGCGACCTGCGCGTATGCAAGCGGAATTCCCAATATCAATCAGCCGGGGACACCGTTTACCCCGGAAACGCATGCTGATATTCAGTGAGTTCTTTGTATCCGGAACCAGAGTGATCCGATGAATTGGACGCTGACCCATACCAAAACCGTGCCATGGGATCCAGCAACGGGGTTTACAGCTTCGCTCAGATCTTCCATACCAATGGCGTGAAACTGTTAAAGGATTAGTGGAGATTTTCTTATGAAACAAAAAACCATCACGCTCGTTTTCATCGTGTTATTGGCCGCCATCCTTTCGCTTCGGGTTGCAATTGCCGGAGAGCAATCCGAGGTGCCTGCCGACGCTTTCCCGCTGGTCAAGGGCGATGTCGGGCAACCGGGTACCGAGCCCGGGCAATGGCTGGATCGCTACAGTCCCTTTGAGGACTGGGCGGATCCCAATCGCCCCAAACCGTCTGCGGCCTGGCAACAGCAACTATTGGCTCTCGCGGCAGTGGTTCGCCAAAGCCCGGCCCTGTCCGATTTGCGGGGCTATTACCCCCAAGTACGCCTGCGCGCAAGCGATGATCAGCCTGTTGACCAGGGGAGTCTGCATATCGCCATCTGGTGGCCACATGCCGTGGTCGCCGAACCAGGCATCGCTGATCCGGCCAAGCGTTACCTGGTCAAGCCGGAAACCATGCTCAACGGTCCCGCCGGCTTCGACATTTATATCAACCGCTTACCGGAGAGTGGCAACGGCAAGACCGATGCTTTCACATCGATGAACTGGATGCAGGATGCGCAGGGCAAGTTTTTTCCTTTGCCACGTGCCGAGCGCAGCATTGCCGGCTTTCCGGTCTATGGGGGCTTTCTGTTCGTCACCGCTCCCAGCAAGACTTCTCTGTTCCGGCCGGTTAGCCAGGAGCGGGCAATGCATGCGTTGATTGCCGGCATGCAAGCCCAGGTTCAAACCCAGTCTGATACTCAGGGCATGGTCAGCGAACAGCTTGCCTACTTCAATTCGCCCGAGATGAAAAAGCTGCGCCAGCAGGCCATCGATGAGGCGGCAGCCCGCGAAAAGGATCCCGCACGCTCAGCTGCCGCGCGTGCCAAGGCGGAACGCGATGATCAGGAGCAGGAGCGTCAGCTGCGCGAGATGGCTTCCAGGCAGGTCTCGCAGAATCCGGTCGTCAGGCAGGTGAACCAGGGCATTGCCGAGTTGCAGGCAAGGCTTGCCGCAATGAATGCCAGTGAGCGTCAGGCACCTGCCTACATGCTGAACACGCCGGAGAAGAATCCTCCGATGGGCATCGATCTGGTTTCGACCGGTGAACAGGGTGCTGTCGCACTGATGGAATACAATCCTGATTTCTTCGACTCCAGCCAGCCGCATACCATGCAGCTGGTAACCGTGCCGGTGCTCAGCTATGCCGATCTGCAGGACCGGGACATGACGGTATCGCAAATGGAGGTGCAGGAGCGGGTCCCTATCGCCATCGCCGAACAGACGGACTGGCACAAAGTGGCGGCGCTCTTGAAATAGCGAAGTGGGCGAATGCGGCCTTCTAGTTCTGCCGCCTCCAGATCACCCTGCGCCCTTCGATGGCAAAGCCTTCGCGCACCATTCGGGAGATTGTAGCCGGATAGAGCCGATGTTCCGCTTCGTGGATGCGCTGGTGCAGGGCTTCTTCGGAGTCGTCGTCATGAACCGGTACGACCGCTTGGGCCAGAATCGGTCCGCCATCGAGCACTTCATTGACCAGGTGCACGCTCGCCCCCGTTACCTTCACGCCATACGCCAAGGCATCGCGAACTGCATGGGCACCGATGAAGGAGGGCAACAGCGACGGATGGATATTGATGATCCGGTTATGGAAACGGGCAATGAAAGCGCCGGAGAGGATTCGCATGTAACCGGCCAGCACGACCCACTCGCAACCGACCGCCTCGATTGCATCGCCGCAAGCCATATCGAAAGCCGCACGATCCGGGTATGCCTTCGGGTCGAGTGCGACCACGCTGGCCACACCGGCATCACGTGCAATCTGCAATGCCCCGGCCTCCGCCCTGTCGGACAGGACCAATGCCACCTCAACGGGACACTCGCCCTTGCGGACAGCTTCCAGTATCGCCTGCAGATTGCTGCCCTTGCCCGAGGCAAGCACAGCAATTCGGGGTTGCTTCAATGCAGCCCTTCCAGAATAACCGGTTCGCCCCGGCGGGCGGTGACCTGGCCGATCGTGAATACATGTTCACCGGCCCGTCGCAGCAGGTCCTCGACTTCAGACTGTGCCGACTCCGGTACGAAAACAACGAAACCGATGCCCATGTTCAGGGTGCGATAGCGCTCGCTCTTCGCCACATTGGCAAAGGAGAGGAGGTACTCGAACACCGGCGGAATCTTCCAGCTTGTAACATCGACATGCGCTGCCAGTCCCTCTGGCATGATGCGTTCGAGGTTGTCGTACATGCCGCCACCGGTGATATGCGCGAAACCGTGAACATCCACGTGTGCATGCATCAGCGTCTTCACTGCCGGCACATACAGGCGGGTCGGTGCGAGTACGCCGTCACGCGCCAAGCGGCCATCGGAAAGCCTGTCCTTAGTCAGATCAGCCTTGCCGATCTCCAGCAGCTTGCGAATCAACGAATAACCGTTGGAGTGCGGCCCACTGGAAGCCAGGCCGAGGATAACGTCGCCATCCGCAATGGTGGAACCATCGATAATTCTCGGACGATCCACGATGCCAACACTGAAACCGGCGATATCGTAATGACCCGGGCCATAC
Source organism: Mariprofundaceae bacterium (assembly GCA_035576205.1). Classification (GTDB taxonomy): domain Bacteria; phylum Pseudomonadota; class Zetaproteobacteria; order Mariprofundales; family Mariprofundaceae; genus DATLWR01. The sequence goes on along the minus strand of DATLWR010000065.1, from coordinate 12,375 downwards.
ATGCCCGGCATTTCTGCCGTTTCACCGCCGATCAGGGCACAGCCGGAAATCCGGCATGCCTTGGCAATGCCTTCGACCACCCGCACGAGCGTATCGCCCTCCAGCTTGCCGGTCGCCAGGTAATCGAGGAAGAACAGCGGCTCCGCACCCTGTGCTGCGATGTCGTTGACGCACATCGCGACCACATCCTGGCCGGCATGTTCGGGGGTGTCGTACTGTTGGTGCAGCAACAGCTTGGTGCCCACGCCATCGGTACCGGAAACCAGCACGGGATCCATATAGCCCTTGAAGTTGGCCGCAAACAGTGCGCCAAAACCGCCCAGACCGGCCAAAACCTCCTTCCGGGTTGTCGAGGCTACGGCTTGCTGGATTCTGCCGACAAAGGCATTGCCGGCATCGATATCGACGCCACTGTCGGCGTAGGAGATATTGGGTTTGTCGCTCACGTTCGTTCCTAGATATCCAGATTGCGCACTTTCAGGGCGTTGTCCTGAATGAATTTTCTTCTCGGCTCAACGGCGTCGCCCATCAGCATCGAGAATGTTTCATCGGCATTGACTACATCCTCCAGTGATACCTGCAAGAGCGTGCGGTTACCCGGATCCATGGTCGTCTCCCAAAGCTGTTCGGGGTCCATCTCACCCAGGCCTTTATAGCGCTGGATCGTCAGGCCCTTGCGGCCTTCGGCTTCGATGTATGCTGCGATATCGTCAAAATGCCGAATCTCCTGCCGTTTTTCTCCGCTTGCGATATACGCTCCCGCATCCGTCAGTGACTGCAGGGTTACGCACAGTTTCTGCGCCTCGTTAAACTCGGCAGTACCGATCAGATCCTTGTCCAATCGCGAAACCATGAGCCGACCATGGTCGCGCCGCTGGAACTGCACCCAGTGCGAGCCCTGCTCGGTATCTTCATGGATGGTCCAGGTCAGGGTTTCATCCTCGCGGCTTACCGACTTGAATTTGGCATGCAGTGCCTGCAGACGTTCCTCGAGCTGTTCGCGGTTGCGCATCGTCGGCTGGTCGATCTTGCCGCTTTCGATCAGCATCTTCAGCACCTTGGCATCGAGCCGCTGTGCCAGACGGCGTTGCAGATTCTGCAGGCGGTGGATGCTGCGTACTGTCGTTTGCAGCCGATCGCCGCTGACCGGCTTGGCATCGCTGGACGCAAAGTACTCCTTGCCCTCGCTGCCCTGCTCGAGCAGGAACTCGAACAGTTCTCCATCATTGGCGACATATTTGGCCTTTTTGCCACGCGCCACGCGATAAAGCGGCGGCTGGGCAATGTAGAGATAGCCGCGCTCGATGATCTCGGCCATCTGTCGATAAAAGAAGGTGAGCAGCAGCGTGAGAATATGCGAACCGTCCACATCGGCGTCGGTCATGATGACGATCTTGTGGTAGCGCAACTTCGAAATATCGAAATCTTCCTTGCCGATACCGGTGCCCAGCGCGGTGATCATCGTGCCGATTTCCTGGCTGGAAAGCATCTTGTCGAAGCGCGCCTTCTCCACATTCAGGATCTTGCCTTTCAGCGGCAGAATGGCCTGATTGCGGCGGTCGCGGCCCTGTTTGGCGGAGCCGCCGGCCGAATCGCCCTCCACGAGGAACAGTTCACTGGCTGCCGGATCCTTTTCCTGACAATCGGCTAGCTTACCGGGTAACGAAGCGATATCGAGCGCTCCCTTGCGTCGCGTCAGCTCGCGAGCCTTGCGGGCGGCTTCACGCGCCATGGCTGCTTCCGCCACCTTGCCGACAACGCGCTTGGCCTCTTTCGGATTCTCCTCGAGCCATTCGGCGAGCTTCTCGTTGACGATCGCTTCCACCGCCGGCCGAACCTCGCTGGAAACCAGCTTGTCCTTAGTCTGCGATGAGAACTTCGGATCGGGAACCTTCACGGACAAAACCGCGGTCAGGCCTTCACGCGCATCCTCGCCGGAGAGGCTGACCTTCATCTTTTTCAGCATATCATTGCTGGAAGCGTAGTTGTTGATACAACGGGTCAGGGCGGCGCGGAAGCCGGCCAGATGGGTACCACCGTCGCGCTGCGGAATATTATTGGTGAAGCAGAAAACATTCTCCTGGTACGAGTCGGTCCATTGCATGGACAATTCGACCGTTACCCCATCCTTTTCAGCCTTCATCGATACGGGTTCGTTGTGTAATGCCGTGCGGGTCCGGTTCAGATGCTGGACGAAGGCATTGATACCGCCCTCGTATTCGAACACCGCCTTGTTATCCGTCCGCTCATCCAACAGCTCAATATGCACGCCGCTGTTCAGGAAGGAGAGTTCACGAAGCCTTGTCGACAGGATGTCGAAGGAAAAGTTGCGATGCGAGAAGGTCTGCAGACTGGGCAGAAAACGGACTTCGGTTCCCGTTCCCGTCGCTTCACCGATGACCTTGAGCGGCTCTTGGGGGTCTCCAAGATGATACTTCTGGTAATGGACCTTGCCGTTACGGCGAATTTCAAGTTCAAGCGTCTCGGACAGTGCATTGACCACCGAAACACCCACGCCATGCAGACCGCCGGAAACCTTGTAGGAGTTCTGATCGAACTTACCGCCGGCATGCAGCACAGTCATGATCACTTCGGCTGCCGACCTACCCTCCTCGGGGTGGATATCGACCGGGATACCACGGCCATTGTCGCGTACCGTCACCGAATCATCGGAATGGATAATGACCTCAATCTTGTCGCAATGGCCAGCCAAGGCTTCGTCGATGGCGTTATCCACCACCTCGAAAACCATATGGTGCAAACCGGTGCCGTCATCGGTATCGCCGATGTACATGCCAGGACGCTTGCGAACCGCATCCAGTCCACGCAGAACCTTGATACTCTCTGCACCATATTGTTGTTCCGAAGCGCTCATGCTGCTTCCTCCATCAGTCCGGCCGCTGTCATCTCAGCTGGCAATTGTCTGCTTAAGTCACGAATCGCTATGCCCACACCTTCCGGCACAACTACGGCAACGGGTGCAGTCATCAGAATCTGTCCTGCAAATGCGGCTAGCCGCTTCAGCAATCGTTCCTGACGCCCCGCATCGAGTGCCTCCAGACAGTCATCCAGCAGTAACACAGGGATGAGTCGACGATAGCGTTCCCAAAGTGCGCATTCTGCCATCTTCAAGGCTATTGCCGCCAGTTTTTGCTGACCCCGCGACCCGGCACTGCGAATTTCCCGGTTTTCACAGATGATGGCCAGCGTATCACAATGTGGTCCGAACCGCAGACCACCACTGCGCAGATCATCGGATCGCTTCTGTCGCAATCGTTCGATCCACACCTGCTTTTCATACGGCTCAACCGACAATTGCAAATACAACGGCTTTTCGGTCAGCACCTGTTCGGTCAGCAACAATTCGTTCAGTTCCTCGAGAAGCTGATTCCTGGCTGTCACGATCGGCAAGCCATGATGTACAACCTGGTATTCCCAAGCGTCCAGTTCATCGCTTCCAGCCCCTCTGCGTAACAAGCGCGCCCGTTGCATCACCGAGCGAAGATAACGTTCATAATGGCCTGCCAGTCCCGGATAGCAGGTAATCACCAACGCATCGAGCCAGCGGCGTCTTTCTCCCGCTGCTCCATCAATGATTTTTCTTCCTTGTGGCGATTCCACCAGGACCGGAAAACCTTCGGTGACATCCTTGCGCCGCTGGATCTCCCGGCCTTGCAGCTGGATGGTAATACTCCCACGCTTGCCATTTACCTTGATCTGCATGGGTCCATAACGCTGCCAAGACCCCTGCAATTGAAATGCTACCGCGCTATGAGAGGTCAAGTCCGGATCTCGGGCTTGTCGAAACGAGCGACCATGCGCCATCAGGTAGACCGCCTCCAGCATGGTCGTCTTGCCACTGCCGTTTGGGCCAACCAGGAGATTCAACCCCGGTTCGCATTTCCAGACCATTTCATGGTGGCACCTCAGATCATGGACCTTGAGTTCCCTGATCGCGAGTGGCGTAACCGTCGTTGTCACATTACTCCGTCTGGCTTGCGGTCATTCATATCCGCATCGGCATGATGACATAGCGATTTTGCTCATTTCCTTCCACATTCAAGAGCACGGGCGACAATTCATCCTTGAGACTAATTTGAACAGTCTGCTCATTGATAGCTCCCAACGCATCACGCAAATAGCGACCATTGAAGCCAATTACCAGATCCCGTCCACTGTAGCCTGCTTCAACTTTTTCCTGGGATTCTTCCTGTTCGGTATTGTGCGCGGAGACCTCAATGCTGTTGCTGCTGAAATGCAGGCGTAGATCATGAGTAAACTCATTGGCCACAATCATGCTGCGACGCAACACCTGATCGAAGGCAACACGATCAACCAAAACAGTATGGGGATTGCCAACCGGAATCACATCCTGATAAACAGGAAAGCGAGCGTCGATCAATTTAGAAGTCAGAACATTATCACCTGCGACAAGACGTATCTGACGTTCTCCGAGAAACAGTTCAACGTCCCCGTTAACTTCCTCGCAAAGCCTGCGAATTTCCATAACCGCCTTGCGCGGTACAATGCACTGGCTGACTGCTGTACCACCACTGAGCTGGAATTCGGAAAGAGCTAGGCGATGACCATCCGTCGTAATCAGCCGTAGCACATTTTTGTCATCGACCTCGAATAACGTGCCGGTCAGGTACTTGCGCGTTTCATCGTGCGACATCGCAAAGCCGGTTGCAGCAATCATGCGTGCCAGCTGCTGGCCAGAGATCACTACTGGCGATGGCGCATCATTCTCAACGAGATTCGGATAATCTGCCGCCGGTAATGACGAGAGACGGAAACGCGAACGGCCACTACGGATAGAAACAAAAGAACCAGTTGCTTCCAGCTCCACATCCTGCTCGGCATCAAGTTCCTTGACGATATCGAATAGTTTTTTAGCCGAAACGGTTATCGCTCCGGTTTGGCTTATCTTGGCACTGGTGCGACTACGGATTCCGACCTCAAGATCGGTGGCCGTGATATTCAGGGTCTGGTCCTCTGCCTTTAACAGGATATTGGCGAGAATAGGTACAGTATGTCTCTTTTCCACGATACTTTGACAGCGCTGAACGGCCTGCAGCAATGCCATTCTGGATAGCGAAATGTTCATCCCTTCTCCTCAACTCTTTTTTATATCCAAATATTTAGTAATCATCCTAGTGTCTGTGGAATATGGGGACAAGTGCGGATGGTGCTGGATTTACCTGCGTTTGCGTCGAAACATTCCTGTGTAGTTCATGTAAGCCATATTGTGGACAGTATCTGGATAACTGGCGTGTTCCGGTCCTTGAATCCACGATGATTCCTTCATCCCCAGATCATCCACATGCAGGCCGGTGTATTACTGACAACTATTGCCTGAGCAGTGCCATGATCCTATCGATCTCCTCATCAAAATCGGATGATTCCTGGCGCATGCGATCGATTTTTCTGACTGCGTAGAGGATGGTCGTGTGGTCCTTGCCACCAAACAGTTCGCCGATTTCCGGGAGGGAGAGTTTGGTCAGTTCCTTGCTCGCATACATAGCTATCTGTCGAGGGAAAGCGACAGTTCGACTGCGCTTGTTTGAGCGCATCTCCCGAGGATTCAGATTGTAGTAGGCGGCAACCTTCTTCTGAATATCTTCAACAGAAATGGCTTTGATCTCTTCATGCAACAGGTCGCGGAGCACATGCTTGGCAAAACTAATGTCTATCTTCCTCCCGGTCAGTGTCGCATGGGCGGTTAGACGAGTGAGGGCTCCCTCCAGTTCACGAACATTGTTGGTGATTCGGGATGCGAGCAGGTGGGCCACATCCTTATCCAATTGAACACCGGCAAGTTCAGCTTTGCTGGCCAAGATAGCAAGCCTGGTTTCCAGATCGGGTGGCTGAATATCGGCAACCAGTCCCCAATTGAATCGTGAACGGAGTCGTTCCATGAGATTGGTCAGTTCGCGAGGACTTCGATCGGAAGTCAGTATGATCTGTTTCTTGACCTCGTACAGGGCATTAAATGTATGGAAGAATTCTTCCTGCGTCCTGTCCTTACCAGCAATGAACTGGATATCATCGATAATCAATATGTCGACTTTACGATACTGTTCTCGAAAGGATTCTGTGGATCCATCACGAATGGCCTGAATGAGCTCATTGGTAAATCGTTCACCTGTTCGGTAGGCGATTTTTATATGGTTTCGACCGATCAGTTCATTGGCAACTGCGTTGATCAGGTGCGTTTTCCCGAGCCCAACTCCACCGTACAGATAGAGTGGATTATATATGCTGCCAGGGTTATCCGTTACAGCCCGACATGCTGCGTAGCAAAATTCATTGCCAGACCCGACGATGAAATTCTGGAAAGTAAATCTCGGATCGATGAATCCATCGACACTGGATGCATCCATCCGATCCATTTCTTTTACAGGCTTCAGTTGTTCGGCAAGTGATGAATCAACCTTGAAAACAATGGTAAAATCGCTTCCGAACATCTCATGAGCAAGCTGTTGAATCCTTTCTCCATAGTTGGTTTTCAAACCATCGAGAAAAAAACGGCTCGGAACCTTGAGCATTAAAGCAGAGCCGTCTGATGCAGCTGAAACAGGCTGGATCCATGCATCAAAGCGAGAGGCGGGAATTTCATCCCTTAACTTGTCCACAATCTGTATCCAGAGATGATCGACAGCTTTTGTGTGCATGCCTCAATCCTTACACGCAAAAATCAATCCATCCACAACGAAGATAACCAAGGGATTCTTGACATCAGGATATGTAAATCTATCATGCGCAGCCCTTTGTAAACAGGAGAAAGATCATGAGCTTTACATTTAAGCCAAGCCGTATTCGCCGCGCTCGCAACCACGGTTTTCGCGCCCGCATGGCCACTCGCTCTGGCCGTGCCGTAATCAACCGTCGTCGTGCCAAGGGTCGCAAGCGTCTTTCAGCCTGAAGCGATCATTTCCTGCCACTTTCCGCCTAAAGACAAAGGCGGATTTTTCTGCGCTTCGCAGTGCCAAGCGTCTGATATGCGGGAATATCTCTTTGGTGTATCGATTTAACAGTATGGATCATGCCCGACTAGGGCTCGCCGTTTCTCGGAAGTACGGCAATGCCGTGCAACGCAACCGTTTCAAGAGAGTTGTTCGGGAGTGCATGCGTATCAGTCGAATACGCGGCCTGGCAGTAGATGTTTTGGTTATTCCCCGATTACCGGCAGCAAACATGATGGATATTTCATCCCAAGCCATGCAAGCTTTCGATATGTTGGCGAACCGAATTGAAGAGGGTGGCAGATGCGACTCCTAATGAAAGGTCTTATTCGCGCATATCAGTACCTGGTTTCTCCGTTTCTTGCCCCTCGCTGCATTCACATCCCAACCTGTTCGCAATATACCCTCGAGGCCATTTCGCGTTATGGTGCGGTCCGGGGTTGCTGGCTCGGTTTTCGACGCCTTCTTCATTGTCACCCGTTCGCCCGCGGTGGATATGATCCGGTTCCTTGATTATAAAGCGTTGACTGAAATATAGGGAGTTTGATGATGGAACAGCGCAATATGATTCTGGCCTTTGTGCTTTCATTGGCCATTCTGGTCGGGTGGAGCACACTTTTTCCGCCCGAAAAATCCGAGTCTCCTGCTCCGGTAGAGACAACCTCTACTGCAACTCCCGGCAAGGTGGCTGCCACTCTTCCTGAAACAGCTCCGGCTCCCGTTGAGAATGTGACAAAGGCTTCTTCCGAAGCCGTGCCATCCGCAGAAGGCGTAATCGCTCAGGGCCAAACTTTCAGCCTCGGCAATGACCTGTTGAAGGTGCAGGTCAACGATAAGGGCTGGCTGACCAATGTCACATTGCTCAAATATAGGGAGTCCATTGAACCTGGTTCGCCAAATGTTGCCGTGTTGTCGTCAGGCGACCAGCACAGGCTGTATGTCAACGACGGATTGATTGGCGCATCGGCCAGCCAGCCATTTCACATCACCAAGCAGGACAATGATCGGTTGGTATTGCAAACCCAACTGAATGACGGGCGCGAGTGGGTCAAAACCATCACCTTGCAGAAAGGTTCGTATTCGATCGATGTGCAAGACCGCATCAGTAATGGTGCCGGGCTCAAGATGTATCGCCAGGCTGTCGAACGGCATCCGGATACCAAACTCAATACCTTCTATGAACATGTAGGTCCGATTGCGCTGATTAACGACAAGCTACAAGAGATCGATTACAAGGACCTGGACGAAAAAGGCCAGATCCAGATGGCCGGCGTTGGCGGCTGGGTCGGTATCATGAACCGTTATTTCATCACTGCGATGATCGCTAATAAGGGCCAGGATTATCCATACTATTTCAAGAGCGACGGGCGGTCCTATCAGTCTGGTCTGATAGATGATGGCAAGCTTGAGGGCAAGGATGCGGTATTTCAGGGCACTATATTCGTTGGTCCCAAATCCATGCCAATACTCGAAAACCTCAATGTGGGTCTTGAGCGTAGTATCGATTTCGGCTGGTTTGCATTCATGTCCAAACCGATGCACAGCTTTCTTCTCTGGATGTACAAGTACATCGGTAATTTCGGTTGGTGCATTATTTTGCTTGTGGTGATGATCAAACTTTTGTTTTTCTGGCCAACTCAGAAGTCATACGAGTCCATGGCAGCCATGCGTAAACTGCAGCCGGAAATGGCTCGTCTGAAGGATCTGTACGGCGACGACCGTCAGCAGATGAGCCAGGAGATGATGAAGCTGTACAAGAAGCATCAGGTCAATCCTCTTGGTGGTTGTCTGCCCATCGCCGTCCAGATTCCAGTTTTCTTTGCCCTATATAAAGTGCTGCTGATGTCGATTGAATTGCGCCAAGCGCCATTCATCGGCTGGATTCACGATATGTCGGTGAAGGATCCTTATTTTGTGCTGCCAGTCCTGATGGGTTTGTCGATGTTCGTTCAGCAACGTCTGAATCCGCAGCCGTCGGACCCAACGCAGGCCAAGATTATGCAGTTCCTGCCACCTATATTTACCGTAATGTTCCTGTTCTTCCCTTCCGGCCTTGTACTTTACTGGATGGTGAACAACATCCTTTCCATCGCTCAGCAGTGGTATGTTTTGAAGGTGAAGAAAGCACTTTGATCAACACATGAAGCAGGCGACGATCGCGGCCATCGCTACTCCTCCAGGACGTGGGGGGGTGGGTGTGATCAGGGTTTCTGGATCCGATGCGCTGCAGATCGTCGCCCGACTTTCGATGCGTGCTACTACGGTTCCTGCTCCTCGGCGGGCGCAGTTGATGAGGTGGTATGATGCGGAGGGCGAGCTTCTCGATGAAGGCCTGGCCATTTATTTCCCTGCGCCCAATTCTTATACGGGCGAAGACGTCGTCGAGCTCCATGCCCATGGCAGCCCCGTGTTGTTACGGGAAATTCTGCAGCGGTTGATTCGGTTGGGCTGTCGTGCCGCTCTTCCCGGCGAGTTTACGCGCCGAGCTGTCGAGAACGGAAAAATGGATTTGTCCCAGGCGGAGGCTGTTGCTGCAACTATCGATGCGGCGACGCTACGGGCCGGCAAGGTGGCCCAGCGCCAGCTGCATGGCGAGTTCGGTCGACATGTCGATTATCTGATGTCTGCATTGACGGGTTTTGTTGCACATCTAGAGGCGAGTCTGGATTTCCCGGAAGATGAAATACCCGCGCTTTTTTTTGATCGATTGCGCGAGGACGTCGACGGTTCCCTTTTAACCCCGCTACGTCGGATGCTGGAATTGGCGCCTTTGGGCGAGCGTCTGTTTGATGGAGCTCGCGTTGCAATAATTGGTGCGCCGAATGTGGGCAAATCCAGTATATTGAACGTCTTGGCCGGTTACGAGCGCGCTATCGTTAGCGATATACCTGGAACAACTCGGGATGTGCTCGAGCTCGATTTCGAAGTTCACGGTATTCCGCTACGCATGGTTGATACGGCGGGTTTGCGTGAAAGTGATGACATGATTGAACAGGAAGGTGTGCGGCGTGCAGAGGGAGCCGCGCAACAGGCCGATGTGGTTATTTTTGTCGCAGATGCAACTCGTTCGCAAACATGGGAACCGCATGCGCGTGCCGATGTGCTCGTGATGAACAAGATTGATGCCGTTGGAGAAATATCCATTCCGGATTCATTCCTTTGCATTAGCGCACGTACGGGAGATGGCCTAGATCAATTACGGGATGCTTTGGCTTCTCGATTAGGAGATATTCCCCTGGCTGACGAGGGAATGTTGGTCACTCGCGAGCGTCACCGCATGGCTATCGTTGAGGCGGTTCACCATCTGGAGTCTGGGCTTGCCATGCTGGGGGATGAGTCCGAGTTGGATCTTGCTGCTTCGGAGTGGCGCATGGCTTGGGTTTCTCTTGGTGAAATTCTCGGTATTGGCGATGTAGAGCATATTCTGAATCGTGTATTTTCTGATTTTTGTATCGGAAAATAGTATTTTGCTTGAAATTTACCCTCCTCTTAAGGGAGAATACCCCCCCGTTTGCGCCAGATTCTTGGCGGGTTTCGAGCTATCGATCCCATGCTAAACGATTGAAATAATTGGTCTTTTTGACCTTGGGGGGCACATGTCTGTTAAGCATCCAGTCATTTCCATCACCGGTTCTTCCGGTGCCGGAACCAGCACTGCCAAGATTGCTCTGGAGCATATTTTCCGTCGTGAAAAGGTGACACCGGCAATCGTCGAGGGCGATTGTTTTCACCGTTTTGATCGCTATGAGTTCCGCGAGAAGGCAAAAGAATTCGAAGCCGCGGGCAAACGCCTGAGTCATTTCTCTGATGAAGCCAATCTCTTTGACAAGATAGCTGAGCTTTTCAAAGCCTATGGCGAAGCCGGAAAGGGTCTGGCCCGCACCTATGTTCATGATGATGAAGAGGCGAAGATTTATGGCGTAGAGCCGGGCCGTTTTACCCAGTGGCGTGAAGTTGGAGAGGGTTCTGACCTTTTGTTTTATGAGGGGTTGCACGGTGGTGTTGAAGAGGTCCGCCCCTTCACAGATTTGTTGATGGGCATTGTGCCTGTCGTCAATCTTGAGTGGATTCAGAAAATCCATCGTGATGTCCAGATGCGCGGCTATTCCCCGGAAGCAGTGGTGAACAACATCCTGCAGCGGATGCATGACTATGTTCATTTCATTACACCACAGTTCACGCACACGGACATCAACTTCCAGCGTGTGCCGCTGGTCGATACTTCCAATCCATTTATTGCGCGTGATGTGCCGACTCCTGATGAGAGTGTTGTGGTGATTCGTATTCGCAAGCCTGAGCAATGGGGTATCGATTTCCCGTGGCTGACATCAATGTTGAAGGATTCCTTCATGTCCCGTCGCAACACCCTGGTTGTGCCGGCTGGCAAGATGATGTTTGCCATGGAGTTGATTCTGACGCCTATTATCCATGATATGATGGAAAAGAGACGCAAGGGCTGAGTCTGTCCTGTTTCGACCAAGGGGAGGGCACCGCCCTCCCTTTTCTTTGGTGGATTTGTCAGTGATCGGGTTTTACGCTTGGGCGTCCTATGAGAGTGTATTTGGGTTAATATGTTTCACGTGAAACATCCTGATCTTGTTGATGTGGTGGTCGTTGGTGCCGGGCATGCTGGTTGTGAGGCCGCATGGGCAGCGGCTAACCGCGGTGCACGCGTTCGGTTGATTTCTCAGAATCTCGACACTATCGCCAAGATGTCGTGCAACCCAGCCATAGGTGGCATTGGAAAAGGCCATCTCGTTCGTGAGATCGATGCGATGGGGGGCTTGATGGGCATCGCTGCGGATCGCGCGGCGCTACAGTATCGCCTGTTGAATCGCCGCAAGGGCCCGGCCGTGCAAGCCACACGCACGCAGTGTGATCGACGCAATTATCACGTGGTAATGCGCAGTCTGCTCGATTCGCATCCCAGAATTCAATTGCATCAGGGCACGATAGGCTCGCTGGTGTTTGATGGATCACGCGTAGCAGGCGTGATTGATGAGTTGGGCATCAAGCATGAGGCCGGAGCTGTAGTGCTGACGACGGGAACGTTTCTCGGCGGGCTGGTACATGTGGGCGAACAAACCATGCGTGCCGGGCGCATCGGCGATCCGGCCGTCGATGGTTTGACCGACGAGTTATACAATCGAGAATTTCGGCTTGGTCGGCTGAAGACAGGTACTCCCCCAAGGCTGGATCGTCGCTCTATTCGGTGGTCGGATTTGGAGCAGCAGCCTGGGGAGACGGATCTGCTACCTTTTTCGGTCACGCATTCGAGAGTAGCCGAGCATCAGATGGCCTGTGCTATCACGCGTACAACCGAGGCAACGCATTCGATCATTCGGGATAATCAGTCGCGGTCACCGATGTATTCTGGCCAGATTGCTAGTCGAGGGCCCCGATATTGCCC
>DATLWR010000064.1:0-22620 GCA_035576205.1 Mariprofundaceae bacterium | reverse complement strand
AGGGACTTGACGAAACCAAGGTCACTCACATTGGTCAGGTCGGCATTGAGCGCCAACCGGGCGACAACATCCTCCGCCAGGCTCCGGCTTTGCAGGATGGGAACTGCCGATTTGACGGTGGAGTGCTTGTTCTGGTCGAACAATTGATCCAGCGACTGGCTGGACTGCTTGGCATCGTGAAACTGCAACGTCATGGTCGAGAAGTATTCGGCCGTCTGGAACAGTGCGAACACCATACCGACGACGGCGCCCGCGAGCAGGCCGGCTGCAAAAATGCGCATATTGCGCACAAGGAAGCTGGCGAAATCCTGCAAACTGAAGTCTGAACCTATCGACGGCTTCACTTAATAGACACCCATCGACTTGAGCAGCGCTGCATTGCCAATCGTCGGCAGCAGCTGGGAGATGAAACGGTTCCAGTCGGTAATCAGCCTGCTGTCGACGAACACGATATCACGGCTCTTCAGCCAGATCTGCTGGGCCTCGAACATCCCCACCGCCGTATCCAGCCCGACATGTGCGATCTTGGGATGTTTCAAACCACCGCGAATGATGTAGACATGGCTGTGGTTGGCCGTCATCAAATCCATGCCGCCGGCCTGGGCCAGCGCTTCGGCCAGTGACAGCCTGGGCCCGGGATTCTGCACGATGCCCGGATTCTTGACCTCGCCCAGCACAAGAATCTTGCGACTGTTGTAACGGCTGATCGTCACGCTGACATTCGGCTCCTCGACGAAGCGGGTCATCAGCTTGGCGATATGCTGTTTGGCCTCTTCGACGCTCAGGCCGGCGACGGAGACGGAGCCGAGCAGGGGGAGCTCGATCGTGCCATCGTCATGCACCTCGTAGAGGTAGCCAGCCTGTTGCACGGCACTGGCCTGGGTCGTTGCCTGCGCATTGGATTCAAATTCCGGCACGCCCCATACCACGACCTCCAGTTCATCGAGGGGGGAGATTCGGTGAGCCTCCTGTTGCTGCAGTTCGGCCATGGTCAGCGGTTCAACCTTGACGCCACTGGTAGTGGAACTTCCCAGACTCATGCTTGAACAGGCCGGCAACAGCGCGCTTGCCAGCAGCATGGCTGCTGCCCGGATCATGATACGTGCCTTTGCTGAATTCAGCGCCAAAGCTTCGCTGACCATGCGTCGACTCCTTGCTCGATCAGACCGAGAACATACTCGAAATATTCCGGCGACTTTCTGTAAGGGTCCGGTATTTCCATCCCATCCCATTTACCCAGCGTGTGCACCTTGCCACGCGTACTTGGAGAAATCGAGTACAGAGGCTGCACGTGTGCCTGCTCCATCACCATGATCAAATCGGCATTCATCACCAGCTCCGGATTTGCTTGCCGGGCACGATGGTCGGTGATATCGAGATCACGCTCCTGCATCAACCGGATGGCTTCGGGATCTGCCGGCTCTCCAACCAGCGCGGCGATACCGGCCGAACCGATCACTGTATCGGAGCTTGCCGGCACCTTGGAACGCAACAGCGCTTCGGCCATGGGGCTTCTGCAGATATTGCCGACACAGACGACGAGAATCTTGTTGAACAATGAATGAACCCCGGTCAGATCACTTCAGGCTGCAACGTTCAATGCCACCGCATGCGCGTCAGCCGTCCTTCGCAACTCCTGAAGTTCAGAATTATTTCCCATTATAGACCTTCCCGGCCTGCTCCCCCCAACCAAGAAACAAATGAACCCTCCAACTTGCGATGCATTCGGAATGCCGGCCAAGATAACCGGCTTGCCAAAGCATAGGCCGAATATCCTCCATGCTACAAAGCGGTCATGAATTGCCCACCTGGCCAAAAGGCCAGCATCACCCTGCCGGCCTTTCCCGCTTTCAACCGCAAGCCAACCATTCAACCGGCCTTATTCATGGCTCCCACTCTGCTCGCGAGCTCCTGCAATGCCTTGAAGGTATAGGGCTTGCCGAGAAAATCATCCGGACGGACGGCGGCAGAAGACTCCAGCGCCTCGGCATTGTAGCCGGACGACATGACAACACGGATATCCGGCCGAATCTCGCGCAGCCTGCGCATGCACTCCACCCCGTCCATGCCCGGCATCGTGACGTCCAGCAGTACCCAGCCGAAACCGGACGGATTTTCGCTGAAACGCTGAATCGCAACCTCGCCCGAATCCGCCATCACCACTTCGCAGCCGAGGCGCTCCAGCATGCGGCTCGCGGTTTTCAGCACCTGCGGCTCGTCATCGACGACCAGCACCTGCCCGCCAGGCTGCGTCGGCTGAACGACCTCACCTGGTTTTTCCTGCTCTGCCGCAGCCTGCACACAGGGAAACAGCACCCGCATGGTGGTACCGACACCTTCGACGCTCTCCACTTCAAGTCCGGCATCGTGCGCTTTCAGGATGCCGAGTACGGCGCTCATGCCCAGGCCGCGGCCGGTGAACTTGGTGGTATAGAACGGCTCGAACATCCGCTGTTTTACCTCTTCATCCATACCGGTCCCGTTATCGGCCACGGCGAGCTCGGTATAGCAGCCCGGCGACATGCCGACGCCGGTCAGCGGATTCTGGCTGGACCTGCTCAGCTGAATCTGGCGAAGCGAGATGCGTATTTGACCCTGACGCTCGGCGACCATGGCCTCGGCGGCATTCATCACCATATTCAGCAGCACCTGCCGTATCTGCCCACGATCGCCGTGGATCAGCGAGGCATCCGACAGGTCCAGCTCCAGCCGTACGCTCTTTCCCGCCGAGGTCTCCAGCAACGGCCGCATATCCTCGACGACAGACTGCAACGAAAAGACTTCGGGGCGGAGGATCCCCTTGCCGGAATAGGCCAGCATCTGCCGGCAGAGGTCGGTCGCAGTGCGGCTGGCGGAGGCAATACCGGCAAGGCTCTCGCGCACCGGCCCGGGCAGATCCGACTCCATCGATGCAAGCTCGACATTGCCCTGAATGGCCGTCAGCAGATTATTGAAATCATGCGCGATGCCGCCGGCCATGATGCCGAGCGACTCGAGCCGCTGCGCATGCTCCATCTGTCGCTCCAGCTGCTTCTGGACCTCGTCCGCCCGAACCTGTTCGGTCACGTCGATGGCAAAACCCAATAACCCGAGCGTCTTGCCATCCGCTGCAGTGCGTCGAACCTTGATGATATCGAGAATCCGTTCGCTGCCGTCGGCTGCATGTGAAACCGCACGGTCGTAAATGGTTCCTGATTCGCCTTCCAGGCATTGCAGGTCGGTCTGTTCAGAACGATCCCTGAGCTCCGGCGACAGCAAATCGGAGATATAGCGAGAATGCTTCGCCTCTTCCTCGCCGATTCCCGACCACGCCAGTTTGGCCTTGTTGACGAACTGGACCTTTCGTTCCGCATCCATCATCCAGATCGCCAACGGAACATTGTCCAGCACGGTCTGCAGCCTGCTCTTCTGCTCATCCAGTTCACGGTTCGAGCTTTCCAGCAGCTCCTGACGATATTCCAGCTGCGACTGATAGGTATGGGCAAAAAACCAGAAGAACACAACCACGGCAAGCAGACAGAACACCTGCACCGCCGTATGGGTCATATCGATCCAGCCAGCCCCCTCCAGCACCCCGGCCAGTATTACCACCAGCACCATCACCGCCACCCAGCGGATCGCGCTGTGAACCGGCCGGATGAAATAGGCCACAAACGGGAAAGCGGCAACCCAGTAGGGCCCGGTGTTTTCGATCGTCGGGAAAACCAGTAGTGAAGAGAACAGTACCAGGGCACAGACCATCAGCGCCCGTTCCAGCGCCACGACCGGAGTCCCGGCCCGCAATAGCCAGAGCATCACGCACAGGACCGGCACCAGCAGCAGTTCGACGATGGTAAACGCGTGCGCGCCGGATACCCAATTGGGCCACACGAACAATGCCAGGGTGACGATGGTCACCTTGAGCACGCGGCCAATCAGACGCCGGCGGTCGGCAAAAATGGATGAATACTGCGCCTCAGCCATAGACATTCTGTACTTTCTAAACGAGCGCCACCCTATTGACAAGCAAGGTGACAACCGTCACTTCCGGCCCTCCTTGCCGACCTCAGGCTCGCCACTACTATTCGCGGCCGAACTTTCGGCACGATTAAGGATGATCAGCCATGCCATTAATGCTCAACGACCCGATGATTCCCCTCGCACTGACAGGAATCGCCCTGCTATTGCTGTTTCTCTCCGGCTGGCTGGCCTGGCCGTGGATGATGGCCTCGCTTCAGCAAAGCCGCATTCGTCATATCCTGTCCGGCTTTGAGCACGAGGGCGCCGTAGCCCTGCATGATGTCATGCTGGCCGACCGCAAAGGCGAAACCGTCTGGATCGATCACCTGCTGGTCTCCAAACGCGGGCTTCTTGCCGTACAGGTTCTCGCCTTCAACGGCCAGATTCTCGGCTCACTGCGCGACGCACTGTGGACGATCGAAAATAACCTCGGCCGCCACCGCTTCCCGAACCCGCTGCGCCAGACGGCACAGGCCGAAGAGGTCATCGCCAATATCCTTGGCAGCAAGTTCACCGTACAGACCGCCATCATTCCGGCCGGCGGCAGCATTACCGGCTCGATGCCGGCGCAAGTGATTCCGGCGGGAAGATTGCGGGACTTCATTCTGGCCGAGAGCGAAAAAAACCTTTCCGAGTCCCGCATCCGCTGGCTCAGCAACACCATTTCACAGGTGCTCATCGACGACCCGGCTCAAAAGCAGAAGCATATGGAAGAGGTGATGGCACGGCTGGGCGACCGCGCCAAGCTGCGCCGGGCAAAAATCATCATGCTGGCCAGTTGCGTGCTGATGCTGGCCGTCATCGCCATTGTCGGCCTGCACTACGCCGCCTGGGCAGGCGAGGTTTAGGCGACGCCGATCGCCTCCCGCCAGGCGAGCACCAGGCGGAAGGTTTCATTGCTCAGATCCACGGACAGGTCGCGCTTGATCTCCGACAGCGAGGCATAAGGGTCGGCCTCGTCCAGTTCGCTCATCACCTTCGAGAAATCACTGCCGAGCAAGGCCGGCACGTCGATGAAGTGTGCGGCGCGAATCAAGGCCACGTAATGTTTCAGCACACTCTCCCCGCTGATCCCCTGTTGCTCGGCGATCTCGGCGATCGACATTCCCTTGCGATAGAGCGACAAGGTGTACATGTGCGTATCGTTGGCCTCCGGCCCTTTGGCAATCAGCTTCGGCACATCGCTCGACTTCTTTTCACTCGCCTCCTGGATACTCCCAGCATGCTCGCGGATCAGTTTGAGGAAAGCCTCGCCGTAGGCTTCCAGCTTGTGATGGCCGACGCCGCTAATCCGCGACAGGGTCGCTCCATCGGTCGGCTTGCGCTGGCTCATTTCGGTCAGCGTCACATCGCTGAATACGATGTGCGGCGCAATATCCTCGGCATCGGCAAGCTGCTGGCGCAGTGCCGCCAGCTTGTTGAACAGAGCCTCATCGCGGACAGCTCCCAGCCGCTTGAACTGCCGGCGAATACCCGGCTGATAGCGGGCCAGGATCACCGGCTCGCCGGAGCCGATCTTTTCGGCCTTCTTGGTCGCCCGGAGTGCGGCACGCTTGGAAATATCCTGGGTAAAATAGCCGCGATGTACCAGCTGGCGAATGATCGACGTCCACTCGTCGGCATTGAGATCGGCGCCGATACCGTGCACCTTCAGCTTGTCGTGCTTGTTCTCGCGAATACGCGTATTGCTTGACCCGCGCAGCACGTCCACCAGGTAACCGATACCGTAATCTCCCTTCAGTTCGCGCACGCACTGCAGGGCAAGAGAAGCATACTCGCTGGCGTCGTAGGTCGCCGGCGGATCGAGGCAGATGTCGCAATTGCCGCAGGCATGATCGAGGAACTCGCCGAAATAGCCGAGCAGAACCCGGCGGCGGCAGGTCAGCGCCTCGGCGAAAGCCACCATGCTGTTGAGCTTGTGCACCTCGACCCGGCGCTGATCCTGGTTCTCGACATTCTCGATCAGCCGCCGGACCAGATTCACGTCGCCGGAACCGTAAAGAAGCAGGGCTTCCGATTCGAGCCCGTCGCGGCCGGCGCGACCGGTCTCCTGGTAGTAGGATTCGATACTCTTCGGAAGGTCGTGATGAATGACGAAGCGTACGTTCGGCTTGTCGACCCCCATGCCGAACGCGATGGTCGCCACGATCACCTTGATACGGTCGCGCAGGAAATCGTCCTGCACCTTTTCGCGGGTGCGGCCCGGCATACCGGCGTGGTAGGCGGCCGCCTTGATGCCGTGGCGCTGCAGATTGACCGCCAGCTCCTCCACCCGCTTGCGCGACAGGCAGTAGATGACACCGGAGGCATTCGGCCAGTCCTCGAGGAACTGCAGAATCTGGGTCAGCGGCTGGCGCTTCTCGACCACCAGATAACGGATATTCGGACGATCGAAGCTGGCCACGAAACGCTTGCCCTTGCCGAGCCTGAGGCGTTCGCTGATATCCTCGCGGGTATGCTCGTCGGCGGTTGCCGTCAGCGCGAGCATCGGCACCTCGGGGAAAGCGTCGCGCAGCTCGCCCAACCGCACATATTCGGGCCGGAAATCGTGCCCCCACTGCGATACGCAGTGCGCCTCGTCGATAGCGAACATGCTGATCTTCACCTGTTCGAGCTTCTGCATGAAGGATTTCGAAAGCAGTCTCTCCGGCGCCACGTACAGCAGATCCAGCTCGCCGGCAGCGAAACGGTCGAGCACATCCTTGGCCTCGCTGGCCTTCAGGGATGAGTTGTAGAATGCCGCGCTCACGCCGCAGGCGTTGAGCGTATCGACCTGGTCCTTCATCAGCGAGATCAGCGGCGACACGACGATGCCGGTCCCCTC
This sequence comes from Mariprofundaceae bacterium, assembly GCA_035576205.1. Lineage (GTDB taxonomy): Bacteria > Pseudomonadota > Zetaproteobacteria > Mariprofundales > Mariprofundaceae > DATLWR01. The sequence continues at coordinate 15,797 of DATLWR010000064.1, read as the reverse complement.
TCGCATGATCGCAGGTATCTGGTAGCAGAGCGACTTGCCGCCGCCGGTCGGCATCAGCACGAAGGCATCCTTGCCGTCGAGCAGCGTTTCGATGATCTCCTCCTGCATCGGCCGGAAATCGTCGTAACCGAAAATGTCCTGCAGGACCTTTCTTGCCTGATCTTTAACCTTTTTTGTAGCCATAACTATTCATGCCACCATTTTTCCAATTCTTGCGCAAGCATTTGCGGCATTGGCACACCGGAACCGCTCCTGCATCATTGGCCGGTGCACGCATCGACCCTGACCGGAAAACGCCTGCTGTTGACGCGGGCCACCCACCAGATGGGCGAACTGGAAGAAAAAGTCCGCCGGGCGGGTGCGATTCCCGTTCCCTTTCCCTGCCTTGAACTCCAGCCGTTACCGGATGCCATCCGTGAGGCATTCGGCCGCATGCAGCCAGCGGACGACATTGCTTTCAGCAGCGCCAACGGCATTGAGCACACTGCGCTGGCAGCAGCTGAATCCCTGGCCGAACTGTTGCAGGGGCACCGCACCGCCGTGGTCGGGGAACGCACGGCCATGCAACTCCGGAAACATGGAGTGGAGCCGCATATTATTCCCGAAACGCCTTCACAGGAAGGGCTAATTGCCGCCTATCAGCGACACGGGCTGCCGAAACGGCTGATTTTCTTCCGCGCCGAGGAAGGCAATGACGTCCTCGTGTCGTTTCTCCGGTCGCACGGCTGCGAGGTCGATCTCGTCGCCACCTACCGCAGCATCTGCCCCGAAGGGGATGCTTCCGATATCATCCGACAACTGCAAAACAACCGGATCGACGCCGTCCTGCTCGGCAGCCCGAAAGCCGCCCGCCACTATCTGCAGCGCATCGGCAACCCTGATATTGCCAACCGCGCCGCCATCGCCGTCATCAGCCCCGCCGTTGCCGAGGCTGCGAGAGAAATCGGCCTGGACGTGCAGGTCGTCGCAAAACAGGCTAGTTTTGACGCCATGCTGAATGGCCTGAAAGATTTTTTCGCCCAAGGGAGAGACTAGAATGGCATTGCCGGAACTCATCATGCGCCCGCGCCGGCTGCGGCAGAGCCGCGGCATCCGCCGCATGGTTCGCGAAACCACGCTGAGCGTGAACGACCTGATCTACCCGATCTTTGTGGACGAAACGCTCAGCGAACCCAAAGCGATCGGCAGCATGCCCGGCGTCTCGCGCATTCCGCTCGCCATGGTGGACGAGACGGTGCGCGAAGTGGCCGCACTCGGCATTCCCGGCGTCATCTTTTTCGGCATCCCGGCGCACAAGGACGCCATCGGCACCGAAGCCTGGAACGACAACGGTGTCGTCCAGCAGGCGATCCGTGCGGCCAAATCGGCAGCACCGGAAATGGTGGTGATCGCCGACTCCTGCTTCTGCGAATACACCGAGCACGGCCACTGCGGCGTACTGCACGGCAGCGATGTCGACAATGATGCCACGCTCGCCAACCTGCAGAAGGAGGTCGTCTCGTATGCCCGCGCCGGCGTCGATATCGTCGCTCCCTCCGGTATGATGGACGGCATGATCGCCGCTATCCGCGACGCCCTCGACGAGGCCGGTTTTACGAACACCCCGATCATGTCCTATGCGGTGAAATACGCCTCGGCCTATTTCGGCCCGTTCCGCGACGCCGCCGATTCCGCACCCGCCTTTGGCGACCGCTCCAGCTACCAGATGGACCCGGCCAACCGACGCGAAGCGATCAAGGAGGCAATGCTCGACGTCGAGGAGGGCGCCGACTTTCTGATGGTCAAGCCGGCGCTGGCCTACATGGACATCATCCGCGAAGTGAAGGATGCCACCGACCTGCCGATGGCGGTCTATAACGTCTCGGGCGAATATGCGATGGTGAAAGCTGCCGCAGAAAAGGGCTGGATCGACGAACGCCGGGTGGTTCTGGAGACGATGACCGCCTTCAAGCGCGCCGGTGCCGACCTGATCCTCACCTACCACGCACTGGACGTTGCGCGCTGGTTGAACGAAGATAGGACCATATGAGCGACAAGGTCGAATCCGGGGAGAAGACTGCCAAAGCCAAACATGAAGCGGCTGCGCATGGTCATGAAAAGCCATCGCACGCCAAAGCCGCACAGGAACCGGTAGCGGCGGCGACAGAGGAACCGCCCGCAGCCAAGTCCCAGAAAAGCAGCTTTATCGTTCCGCTAATCATCATCGCCGTCTTTGCAGGTCTCGTCTGGCTGGTCGTTTCCGGCAAGATCGATCTTGGCGGCGGCATCAGCAAGCCGCAGATGATTCCTCTGGAATCCACCCAGACAAACTTGCCAACAAAACCGACGGAGCCGGTTCCGGCCAACACGGCTCCGGCTGAAGCCAAAAAAACGGAAGCCCCCACCCCGCCTCCAGCCCCGAAAGTGGAAATGCGACTGGACAACCGTATTGCCCGTAACGAACAGCCGACCCGCAAGGTCGCCAGCAGCGAAGAGGTCCAGCAACTGCTCGATTCCATCAACAGCCTGAGCAACGAACTGCAGCGTGTGCGCGGCGACCAGGCCGCCATGCAGGCCGCCCTCATGCAGGAGCAGCGCATCAATCTGGAGGCGCGCCTGCGCTGGATCACCGACAGTGCAAGCCATCTGCCCCAGCTGCAGCTGGCCTGGGAAGAGATCGCCCTGCTACCGGGTCTCAGCCAGGACCAACGCCAACAAGCCGAGACCATGCTGGCGCTGGCACAGAAGGATTCCCTGCTGACCCGGCAATGGCAGATGAATCTCGAGAAGTGGGCGAATACGCTCGTTACGCCGACCCACGAGAATATCATCCCGAAACCGGAGCATCCCTGGCTGGCCTGGGTCGCCGCCCAGTTCAGTCTGAGCCGGGCACCCAGCACCGAAGAGGAGCAGCTGGACGGCATGCGTCTGACCCTGCTGGAAACCTCGAAGCGCATCGCGCTGGAGAACTGGCCGGATCGACAGACGTGGCAAACGCTGCGTGCCCGGTTGCTGCTGCAGCTGCAGCAGATGCAACTGGCCGAAACCGGCAATACCCCGGAGCTCGGCCTGCCGGAAAATTTCGATGCCATCGCCAAGGATATCGAAACCCTGCGTGAAACCGCCCGCCAGTGGCTTGGGGAGAACTCCTGATGCGGCTGACCTTGCTTCTGATCCTCGCACTCGCCGTTACCGTACTGCTGGCGCTGTTCCCGGAAATCGCGCGGCAAACGCTGCATATCCAGGCTTTCGGCTGGGTCTTTGAAACGCACCAGGGTGCTTTTGTCGTCGCCCTGCTGGTGATTTTGTTCGTTGCCGGCCTGCTACGCGCGCTGATCGCCGCCCTGCTTGCCGGTCCCGGCCAGATCTGGGCAACGCTGCGGATGGGCGGACGCAAACGCCGCGAGGTCCGCCTGCGCGAGGCCATCGCCCAGTGGCTCGACATGCGCGGCGACCTGGGGGCGCGCACCCTCAGGCGCTCACGCGGCATCGTACCGGAATGGACACTCAGCATGCTGAACGTTCTGTCCGTGCCGTCGAAGGATCAGGCGCTACCGGAAGCCGACGCCGACCCGCTGGTAACGGCACTCGCCGCCCGTGTGGCCACCGACCCGGCTGCGCATCCGAAACCGGACATCGCCACCCGCAAGGCGCATCTGGAAGCCTGGCTTGCGGCCAGCCCCGGCGCGCCGCTTGCCGTCATGCGGCTGGCCGATCTGGCCGAAGAGGAAGAGGACTGGAGCAAGGCCATCCATGCGCTGGAACGCATCCAGCAGCTGGGATTCCGCTCCAGCCACAGTATCCGCCCACGGCTGGCGACCGCCTACGCCAGGCTCGCTGCTGAAAAACCGGATCAGGCGCTCTCCAATCTGCGCAAGGCCGCCCGCCTTGCCCCCGAAAACGAGGCCATCGCCCTGGCGCTCGGCAACACCCTGCTGAAACAGGGACAGGACAGGGAAGCCGTCAAGCTCTGGTGGGAGTATCTGGAGAATTACGACAGCTTTGCCATCGCCAGACATCTGCTGCTGCAGATCAGAAGCCAGGCCATGCAGGAATACCGCCGACTGGAGAAGCGTGATACCGGCAAGCTGAACCCGGCGCTGCGCTGGCTGACCGCTGAGCTCGCCAATGCAGCCAAGCTCGAAGGCATTGCCCGTGAACAGATGCAGGCTCTGGCCGATGCACACCATTGCCCGGAGGCTTTGCAAAGCCTCGGCGACTGGCTGAGTAAGTCGGGCGATTCAGCCCGTGCCGCCGAATATTATCGCCAGGCGGCCGAACAGCTTACCCGCCGACTGGACAAACCGGCCGCAGTGGTCTAAATAATAATTAGAGCGATTCATATCGAGTCGCTGGCGGCCACCGACGGGTGGCCGCTCTATTTTCAGCTTGCCAGCACCCCTGCAGTTGCCTGAAATAACGGCATGCATGATCCATGGCAACGCATCGAGCCGCCGACCGAAGGCAAGGCTGTCACTTTCAGGCTGAAATCGGTTATCCAGCTGCCCGCCGGGCCGGTCGAAATCGAGGAGGAAGGCTTTGTCATCCGCTATCAGGGCAAACTCTATGGCTGGCTGAACCATTGTCCGCACACCGGTTCGCCGCTCGACTGGATGCCTGGCCAGTTTTTTTCCGAGGACGGCAGACTGCTCGTCTGTCACACCCACCACGCCCTGTTTGATCCTGCCAGCGGCAACTGCCTGGATGGCCCCTGCCCGCGCGGGCTCTATCCCTTACCTGTTCGCGATCTGGGTGACCAGCTCGAGGTGCCGACGCAACATGGCGGCATCGACTAGCCGACACACGGCCAGGAAACGGTTCGCAGTACCCTCAGAAGGGGACGATCCTGCCATCGAAGGCCACGAATGCTCCCGGCTCGTACTCCGAGGCCCGGGAGATGACCCCGGCCATGCCGGTCACCGACGTTTCCACGTCGATCAACGCCTGCTGCCCGCCCATATCCGTGCGCACCCAGCCCGGATGCAGCGTGATGACCCGAACGCCCTGCGTCGCCAGATCGATGGCCATCGATTTCGACACCGCCACCAGCGCCGCCTTCGCCGCCCGATAGGCATAGGCACCACCACTGCCGTTATCGGCATTCGATCCCATTTTCGAGCTGATATTGGCGATGACGCCACGAGCCGCCGCAAGCGCCCCCTGCAAGCGCTGCACCACGCGCAACGGGCCAACGCAGTCGATATTGAAAACCTCCTGCATCGCGACTGGGGTCACCACATTCAGCGACTGGCCACCGTCATGGGGACCATAAATACCGGCATTGTTGATCAGCAGGTCAAGCGAAGCCGGCAATTCCCCCTGGGGAGGCTCATCGCTTCCCACATCCCAGCGCAGCAGATGCAGGCGTTCGCCGGCGAGCTCTGCCAAACCGTCCGGGCCGCTGCGATAACAGGCCCAGACATGACTGCCCTGATCAAGATAATGGCGAACGAATCCCAGCCCTAACCCCCGGTTGGCGCCGGTAATCAGCACATTCATGACATCCTCCATTGGAACAAGCCGTATCAAGCCTGTTACGATGCGTTGCATGACAAGCATAGGCAGGTATGCCACGGCTCGCCAAATGCTGGCCGGCACGATGGCGGACTACATCCTGCTGGCCATTGTCCTGGCCGGCATCATCGCCTCGTGGTTTGCCATCCATGCCAGCATCGGTGGCGGCGTACCGACCGCCTACATCTATCACGACAGCGTGCTTGTCGCGACCTATCCACTACCCGGCGATGATCGGGTCATCCATTTCGACGCCGATGGCGAAATCGGCACCTCCGAAATCATCATCGATCGCAGCGGCGCCCGCATTGCTCGTTCGCCGTGTCCAACCCAGCACTGCGTGCTTTCCGGTGCGCACCGGCACATCGGCGACATGATCGCCTGCGTTCCTAATCACATCCTGGTCAGCATCCGAGGTGCAGGTGAAATGCACAATACGTTCGATGCTGTAGCCGAGTAACATGTCCGACAGTGCATACAGCATTCCGCGCCCGTCGCTCGCCGATCTGGAAACCAAGACGCGCTGGCTGACGTTGCTGATGCTCGCCATCGGCCTGCATGTTTTCGAAGCGGTGCTGCCAAGTCTAGGTCCGTGGTTCAAGCCGGGACTGGCCAATTTGGTCACTTTGCTGGCCATGGTCATGATCGGCCCGCGCGCCGCATTTTCGCTGGCCATTGGTCGTGTTGTGATCGGAGGTTTTTTCATTGGCACACTGTTCACGCCAACCTTCATCATCAGCCTCTCCGCCGGCCTCGTTTCGGCCCTGGTGATGGTGCTTGCCTGGCAACGCCTGCCCGGCATCAGCCTGATCGGGGTCAGCCTGCTGGGCGCACTGGCGCATATGCTGGCGCAATTCTGGGTTGTCGAAACCCTGTTCATCCACCAGCCGGCGATTTACTACATGCTGCCACCCCTGTTGCTGCTCTCCACAGTCACAGGCTGGATCAATGGGGCACTCGCCCGTTATATTGTCGCGAGATTGACCCATGAATAAGGAAAACCAACAGGAATCGAAGCGTTTCGGCATCGCCTTCAGCGCTTCGATTGTTACCCATATCCTGCTGATCGTACTGATCGGCATCATGCAGACACCTCCTCCGCTTAACAAAAAGCAGGAGCCGCAGATCATGGATGTGGTCCTGTTACCGTCCACCACGCCAAGCAAGAGACCACCGAAAGATGCCCGCACGATGTCCAACCTCAATGCTGAAGGCGGTGATACCAAGGCGCAGGACAAGATGACCCGGACCGCACGCGCACCTGTGGTCGGTGGCGAGCAGCAGAGCCCGCAACCGACACCACCGCAGCAGCCCCGGACCCCGCCACCGACTCCCGATACGGAGCAGCGTGCCCGTCTGCTGGCGCGCCGCGGGCCGGAGCCGAATCCGAACCAGACGCCGAAAAACCTGAAGACGCCGACACCGACCAAGACCCAGCCGCTGCCGCAGGTGCCGCTCTCCAGCCTGATGCCGTCGACCATGGCGCTGGCGGAGCTGTCGCGCGACTTCGAGCGCGAACGGCGCATGAAACAGATGCTGACGCGCGAGGCCGACATCCCGATCAATACACGCGAAGCCAAATATGCGCCCTACGCCCAGGAGCTGGTGCGGGCGCTGGAAGAGCAGTGGCGCCCCGGCAAGGCTGATTACGGCTCCTACCCCGAGGATGCCCGCAAGGCGCTGATGCGCGTTACCATCGAGCACAACGGCGACCTGGGCGGTGTCGAGATCCTGCGCCCCAGCCCGATCCCGCAGATCAACGAAAGCGCCGTGGAGGCGATCCAGGCCGCATCGCCGTTCAAGCCGCTGCCGAGCTCCTGGGGCATGGACCGGGTGAGTTTCTACCTCACCTTCGAAGTGATCGAGGACAAGTTTGTCTTCCACACGATGTAGGGCGCTGCTCGACTGGTACCACGCCCATGCCCGCCGGCTACCGTGGCGGCAGACTACTGACCCCTACCGCATCTGGATCTCCGAGATCATGCTGCAGCAGACGCAGGTCAAAACCGTACTGCCGCACTACGAATCCTGGTTTGCACACTTTCCCGATATTGCCTCGCTGGCGAATGCCGACGAGGAGCGGGTGCTGAAGGCCTGGGAGGGGCTCGGCTACTACCGCCGCGCCCGGCTGCTGCATAGTGCCGCCCGATTGATCGTGGAACGGTTCAGCGGGAGTTTCCCTGCAGCGTTCGAAGAAGTCATGATCCTGCCTGGCATCGGCCGTTCCACCGCCGGCGCCATCGCCTCGTTCAGTTTCAATACCTCGACGCCGGTACTCGATGGCAACGTCAGACGGGTGCTGGGCCGCTGGCATGGTGCCCCTGAAGCAACGGACAAACAGCTCTGGCTATGGGCACAGCAGGCCATCGATGCTTCCGGTGATCCCGCCACATGGAATCAGGCGATGATGGAACTAGGTGCCACCTGTTGCTCACCGCGCAACCCGGACTGCTCAGCCTGTCCTGTTCATCGGCATTGCGCTGCCGCCTTCTCGACCAGCGAATCAAAACCGTCGAAATCGCCACCGGTTCGCGACCTGCACTGGCGCGTCGACCTGCATCGCTGCCCACAGCGGGGCATCTGGCTGACCCGGCGTCCGGCATCGGGCATCTGGTCCGGTCTGTGGACACCACCGATCTCTGAGCTCCTGGAAGCACCGGCGGAGAAAGCCACGCACATCCACCTGCTGACCCATCGCCGGCTGCATCTCTATGCCGCCGACGTCGCCAACACGCCCGCCGGCGAGGGACAATGGTTCCCGGACATCAATGCCGCCGCACTCCCCACCGGCATCAAGCGCATGCTGGAAAAACACCAACCCCCGTGCTGACCGCCATCTGCAAAAGCAGCCGGCTCAAATATGCGCTGCCGATCCTGCTGTTGCTGCCATGGTCCGCGCAGGCAGCCAGGCCGGCTCACGGCATGGTCGTATCGGCCGAGAAGCTCGCCACGGCCGCCGGCATCGAAATGCTCGAACGTGGCGGCAACGCCTTCGATGCCGCTGCCGCTACGGCCCTTGCAATAGGCGTTGCCGAGCCGGAATCCTCCGGTATCGGCGGCGGCGGTTTCTTCCTGCTCTACATTGCAAAAGAGCACCGGTACGTAATGCTGGATGCTCGCGAAACCTCCCCGCAGCTCGCCGGCCATGGCGAAATTTACCAGACCCGGTCGAGTATCGACGGCCCGCAGTCGGCCGGGGTACCGGGCCTCATCGCCGGTGTGGACCGGCTGATCAGCCGCTACGGCAAACTGGATCGCAAAGAGATCGTCGCCCCGGCCGTCCGCATCGCCCGCGACGGCTTCGAGGCCACACCCCGCTACCGGATGATCGCCGGCTGGCGCAAGGATGTACTCAATACGAATCAAGCCGGCCGCATCTACCTGCACGATGGCGAGGTGCCCGAAGAGGGCTCGCTGATCCGTCAGCCGGCGCTGGCCGAAACGCTGGCACGCTTTGCCGACAGAGGGGCTGACGACTTCTACCGTGGTGAGACTGCCGGCCGGCTGGTCGCCGACCTGAAACGCGACGGCGGCCTGCTCCGACTTGCCGATCTCGCCAGCTACAGGGCGATCGAACGCCAGCCGGTCGAATTCGACGCAAAAGGCTTCCATGTCGTCACGGCAAGCCTCCCCTCCTCCGGCGGCCTGACGCTGGCGGAGATCTTCGGCATGCTCAAACATGACGACCTCAAGGCGCTCAAGCTGACCGACCGCGATCACCTGCTGATCGAGGCGATGAAGCGTGCCTACCGCGACCGTAACCGCAATCTCGGCGATGCCGATTTCGTCCACTTACCGAAGGATTACCTCGCTCAGGCACGGCTGCAGAAGCTGCGCCGCTCGATCGACATGCAGCATGCCACGCCGTCGGCGCAACTGAACGACGTTGCCGAACCCGCATATTCGGAACCGATGGGTGCCGGCACCGACACGACCCACTTCTGCGTCATCGACCGTGACGGCAACATGGTGTCGGCCACCCTGTCGATCAACTACGGCTTCGGTTCCGGCTACGTCTCGCCCGCCACCGGCATCCTGCTCAACGACGAGATGGATGATTTCGCGACGCAGGCCGGGAAACCGAACGCCTACGGTCTCGTACAGGGAACAGCGAACGGCGTCGCGCCCGGCAAGCGCATGCTCTCCTCGATGACGCCGACCATCGTCATCGGCCCGCAACGCACCTTCATCGTCGGTACCCCCGGCGGCTCACGCATCATCAGCATGGTGCTGGAGGCGATGCTGGGCTTTATGCTCGATGAAACACTGCCGGCCGACTGGATCGCGCAGCCGCGTTTCCATCACCAGTTCCTGCCCGACGAAGTGCAGTTCGAAGCCGGTGCCTTCACGGATACTGTCGCCGGCGAATTGCGCCGACGCGGTCAGGTACTGAAGCAGGTGCATGACTATGGCGACATGCAGGCGATCCTCTGGCAGCGCGACAGCGGCCGCCTCACCGGCCTTGCCGATCCGCGCGGCGAGGGTGTGGCTGTCGAAAGCCGCTAGAGCCGGCCAGAACTTGCCAAACGCAAGCTGTGCTATACTGACTTCCCAGCAAATTGCTTTGGAGGACTGTCATGAAAAAGCTTCTGTTCATTCTCTGTGCATCCGCCATCGGCTTTGGCTCCGCCGTTGCCGGTGAGGTCACATCGCAAATGAGCTACAGCGTGCAGCGCAGCGACGGCAATGCTGCTGGTGCCAAGGAGAAGAACGAATTCAACGGCGGCAGCGCGGTCTATTTCGAATCGCTCGGCAATGACCCGGCATTCATTGGCTGGCTGGAGGAGAAAAGCGGCAAGCTGACCTACAAGAACGGCTGGACCCGCCTGATTCTCGACTGGCCGGTGCGCGTTTCATCGATCGTGATCCGCAAGGCCAGTGTCGGCAACAAGGATTTCCGGGGCGGCTCCATCGTCGTCGAAGTCCAGAACCCCAAGGGCGTGTGGAACAAGGTCTACGAGCTGCAGGACAAGGATATCGATGCGCCGGTGACGATTCACAGCCCGCTGCTATCCGCAGGTCCGATCAAGGGAGTTCGTATCAATTTCCGCACCCCGGCACCGATCACCATCGGCCCGATCGAAGTCAACAGCTGATTGCAATCATCGGCGATAGGGGCCGGCCATGAAGCCGGCCCTTGTCTTATCGTTCGGCCAGCAACAGGAACCAGCCGGCGATCAGCAGGGCAGTGACGAAACAAATGGCCGCCAAGGCGACCATGGTCTTTACCACATCCATGCGTCTGATTTTCCAGGCTTTCCAGGCAAACCAGGAAAAGAAGATGCCGAGCGGCACGGAGAGCAGGGCAAACACCACGAGTACCATTTGCCGATGCTAGATGGCGCCTGAACGGCAAGCCACAGGTTCCCAACAGCATACCATTCGGACTTTTACATAACCAAATGCTTCATCATTCTGTAAAGTCGAATACAGCAAAATGCTGCCGCCGGTAGCCCTGCGCAGGCCGCTCATGAATGACAGGTGGTGAACGATGATCGACAGACTGAAAAAACTCCTGCACCCCATGAAGGACAAGGCCGTCGATCCCGAACGGCAGCTGGCGCTGGCGGTCGCCGCCCTGCTTGTCGAGGTGATGCGCATGGATGGCCGGATCGAGGAGAGCGAACGACTGACGATCGTTGCGGCACTAAAGCACCGTTTTCATCTCTCCGAAACGGAGAGCGATACGCTGATTGCCGAGGCCAGCCAGGAGACCGAGCAATCGCATGACCTGCACCGATTCACCTCGAAGATCACCGGCAACTTCTCGACCGCCGAGCGCATCGACATCGTCCGCGAACTCTGGCTGGTGGCCATGGCCGACGGCAAAGTCGACCCGTATGAAGAGCAGCTGATTCGCCGCACAGCCGAGCTAATCGGCATCTATCACCACGAGTTCATCCAGGCGAAGTTGGCCGCCCACCAGAAGCTGGAGAAGAGCTAGGTTTCGATGAGGGAGTGCAGCACCGCACACCAGGCGGCGGCCAGATTGGCACGATTGTAGCCGCCGCCCCCCAGAGCTATCAGACGACCGTTACAATATTCATCGGCCAGACGACAGAGACTGGCCGCAGCATGGGCGTGGGCAGCCGGCGTAAAACGCATGTCGGTGATCGGGTCGCCGGCGATCGAATCGGCGCCGCACTGCAGGATGATGAACTCCGGCCTTGCCTGCCGGACCTGCTCCTCCACCAGCGGCCAGTTACGGTGAAAGGCCACGTCGTCCGAACCCGGCAACATGGCCAGGTTCAGTTTCGTCCCCCTCGCCACTCCGCTGCCCACTTCGTGCATGAATCCGGTGCCAGGATAGAGAAAACGGCCATCCTCGTGCATATCGGCGATCCAAATATCCGGGTCCGATTCGAACGCATAGAAAACTCCATCACCGTGATGCGCATCGATATCGACATAGGCAATTCGCCGCACGCCGTGTACGGCCCGCAGATGCTCGATAGCGATACCGATATCGTTGAAGACGCAAAAGCCTGCCGCGCCGTCACGCCGGGCGTGATGCAGGCCGGCAATGGGAATGAAACCGCGCCGACAATCACCCTGCATAGTGCCATCCACAGCCGACAGGACCGAACCGGCCACGGTTGCCGCCGCCTCGTAGACCCCCTTGAAAGCCGGCGTATCGCCAAGATCGAGGAAACCCTCGCCGCTTTCCGACAGGCGCTTCACCAGCGCCAGATACTCTGGTGTATGGAAGCGCAGGATCGCCTCGTCGGATGCCTGCAACGGCTGACGCGCATCGACTTTGCCGCTCAGTCCGAGCCGCTGCGCCTCCTGCCAGAACGCATCCATACGGTCGGTTCCGAACGGGTGCCCGTGGCCGAAACCGTAGTGCGCCAGCGTTTCACCAATAACAACCCATACCAGCAAAGCATCCCCCTTTCTCGCCGTCTCAAATCGAGTATAGACGGCAGCCGCACCTTGCCCGCAATGCATTTGAGGGCAATAATGGTTGCCCCGAGGAGCAGGATGGCCCGACCCAGCAAACAGAAAAGTTTCCGTAACCAGATCCACATGATCCTGCTGACGCTGGGTATCGCACCCTATGGCCTGGCGATCTACCTGTTTTCGCAAACCGATATGACCGTCACCGAGACCGTGATGCTGATCGCGGTTGTCGCGCTGCTTTTCCACCTGCTCGGCTTCCACATGCTGCGCCGTTTCTCCGACCAACTGATCCTGCTGCTCAAACGGACTGAACGCTCGTTGAAGACACGGCAGACGCAGCCAGAGGAAGCAGGCGAGTATTCGGTCGTCGAACTCAACACCCTTACATCCCATTTCCGGATGCTGCTTAACGAACTGGAAGATCATAAGCGGCAGCAGAGTGAGCTCACCATCAACCTGATGAAATGCGCCCGTCGGGATATCGAGCGTTACCAGAAACAGCTGGCTGACAGCAAGGCGCTGCATCCGTTCGTCAACAACAGCGTGCTCGAACAGATCAGCCAGCAGGGTGCCAAAGGGACGCTGGCCAACCAGAAACGGCTGGTCACGGTACTGTTTGCCGATATCCGCGGTTTCACCTCGCTCTCCGAACACCTGGCACCGGACGAGATGGTGCCGATGCTGAACGAGTATTTCGATACCATGGTGAAGGTGATCCATACCCATCACGGTGTCGTCGACAAGTTCATCGGCGATGCCATCATGGCCGTCTTCGGCCTGACGCAACCGAAGGATCGCTCGACCCTGGATGCTGTGCGGGCCGCACTGGCGATGCGCGAGGCTGTGCAGGAGCTGATGCAACGTCGCGAGGCACAAGGCATGCCGGTGTTCAGCATCGGCATCGGCCTGAATACCGGCGAGGTCGTTGCCGGCACCATCGGTTCCGAAAACCGCAAGGACTACACCGTGATCGGCGATACCGTGAACGTCGCCTCCCGTCTGGAAAGCCTAGCCAAGAACAACCAGATCGTTGCCAGCGAGGATACCCGGCGCCGCTGCCAGAGCCATTTCTCGATGCAACAGCTCGGCCGTGTACAACTGAAAAACCGCAAGGAGCCGGTGAGCTGTTATCTCGTCCTCGATACTGCCGCCGGTTCCGTTCCAGTGGAAAGCTCCGCAGCGGCGGCCTGAGCCGCCCGTCCCGCTTCCGGTAACACCTGGCTGTTGAATTATTTCCCGAAGATTCCCCGCACCTTCGATATCAGATCCGCACCCGCCGTCAGGGTGGAGGAAATCACATTCGCTGTCGATTGCCCTGCTCCAGCCTGGCCGCCGGTTTCGGGGTAGTCTGAGGACTTTCCGCTGAATTTGCCGATTTCGCGCAGGCCCATGTAGGAAACGATAATACCCACGACCCAAGGAATCGAATCGACATAGAGATTACCGGCCAGCGTCATCTGGGCGTGGCTACCGGCGAAGGCCTGCACGAGCTTTTCGAACGCTCCCGGTTCGGCTCCCTTGAACATCGCAGGGTTCAGCGAACCGAATACGTAGTCGAACGTCTTGACCGGCTGCAGCTTGTCCGTCCAGAAGAACAGCCAGTTCTTGAGCAGTTCCTGAATCAGGTCGACGCTGACCAGTGCGAACGGGAACAGGATGTAATAGACCATCATCTTGACCGTCCACGGTCGCGTCGTCATACGCATGTAGGCGATCTTCGAGGCTGCATCTTCGGACAGCTTGCCGGTGATGTTGCTGTCGATCTTGCCGATTTCGATGTCGAGGCGCTGGTTCTCGGCCTGGTAGAGTTCCACCTTCTGCCGCATGATCTGCGCCCATTGCGCCTGCTGTTCCGGCGGCAGGCCCTGAACCTCCTGCTGCAGCTCTTCCGGTGTCGAAGCCACCGAATCGTTACCTGTCACTTTTTTCACCGTCTCCTTGCCCGTCGCAAAGAGATCGGAGACTTTGGACACAGCCGAGAAAATCGTCGGAAGCATGGCCAGTAGCGGAAACATAGGCTCCCCCCTGTTTTATTTTACCAGCAAGCCGCGCTTGCTGAGCATCGCCCGGATTTCGTCAGGTTTGTATTGTTTCAGCGGATTACCGCCCTGCCGCAGCTGGGCATGGGGGTATTCGCGGAATGTGGTCCAGTCGCCAGCCCACTGCATGCCGACCTGCCGCACGCACTCGCCATAGGCATCCCACTCGGACTTGGCATTCAGGTAGTTCCAGGCGGGCTTACCGTTCACCATCGGCACGGCATCCCAGGCCTCGCCGTAGTTGTGCCAGGATTCACCGGGGCCGGCATTGGTCACGTGCGGGCCCGTGCAGGGCCCGACGGCATCGAGGATATCGGCGATAAAACCGAAGCCCCGATCCTTCAGTGCCAGGATCTTGTCCTTGATCTCGGCCCACGAGCGCGATTGCCGGTACAGCTTCGCCTGCTCCTCGGGGCTGCGCAGCGTGCAGTAGATCAGCAGATCGAAACCCACCTGATTGCACACTTCAATAACCTTCCCGGCATTCTTTTTCGCCTCGGGAACCAAGTCTTCCAGACTTTTCGACGCCACGATCTTCCCCCTGCCCCTAGCCGCCATCGAAGCCATCTACACGGCCCTCATCACGGTAGAGGCTTATTGCCCTCCCCGGTTTTTATAGACCACTATCCTCAACCTGCCATCCCATAAACTGGGGAGATGCGTCAAACGATGGCGTTATCCTCGCTTGTTCCCCTGAGTCCGAGATCGCGCCGGATTTCCAGGTAAACATCTCCGGCCTTGTCCAGCACCCGGCTTCTGTCGACTTCAGCTTCCTGAAACAATGCATAAAGGTGACGCGCCTGGCTGCCGACCTGGTGCCCTCCCCAGAGAAGCATTTGATTCACGAGCGGCTTGACCGCCTCGATGGTCATGGCTTCGGCCGCGTCGCCCTTCATGGCCGAATACCAGTGGATGAAATCGTTGTAAGCCATGACCTTGCCGGTTCCCTTCAGCCCGTATTTCCTGACGGACGACTGCACCGAGGCGGAAAGGAACAGCGTGCAGGCCGCAAGCAACGCCGCGACGACGATCAGTATCGCCTTCCAGTCGTTGCTCAGGCTGCCCCACTGCACCGAAAGAAATTCATATCCGACAAACGCACCATATCCCGCTCCGATAACAATCCCCCCTAAGACAATGAGTGCAACAACGAATCCAATTAAATTCATATCAATACTCCATAGTCCGTTTGTTTCCCAATTCACAATTGATAACCAGACATCATTTATTCACACGATGTTTTTCCTGATAAATCGAAGGGATTCTCTTATCGATAGAGTCCACTGTCTTCCCATCGCTTCCCTTCAGGATTGCACGACAAACAAAAGCGCAATCCACATAATTATCGATTATTGATTTACTCCC
>DATLWR010000063.1:0-6241 GCA_035576205.1 Mariprofundaceae bacterium | reverse complement strand
TTGTAGTCGGTAGCCTTTTACACAAACAAAATATTGAGCGTCAATTAGTTGGCCGATAGTGGCGGCTAATTGAATGTCCGCTTTTGGCCGAAAGCGGTCATTGGGATTTAAGAGTAGAAACAAAAAGAGCCGCTGATGCGGCTCTTTTTTCGTTGGTCAGATCACCTTGGAGAACTTCATCTCGTCCTTGCGGGCTCGCAGGTACTCGTCGAAGACCATGGCGATGTTGCGGATCAGCAGCCGGCCTGCGGGCAGCACCGTCATGCCATGCGGCCGCAACTCGAGCAGGCCATCGGCAGCCATCTGCTGCAGGTCGGCCAGCGCATCGGCGAAGTGGGCATCGAAATTGATGCCGAATTCCTTTTCGACGACGCGGAAGTCGAGCGCGAAATCGCACATCAGGCGCATGATGACGTGCCGGCGCAGGTGATCCTCCTGCGACAGCGTGTAACCGCGGAACACCGGGAAATCGTCCGCATCCAGCGCATCGGTATAGGCATCCATCTCCTTGCGGTTCTGGAAGAAGCTGCCGCCGACATAGCCGATCGAGGTCAGGCCGATACCGATCAGGTCGCAGTCCGCCATGGTGGAGTAGCCCTGGAAGTTGCGATACAGCTTGCCTTCGCGCTGGGCGACGGTCAGTTCGTCGTCCGGCTTGGCGAAGTGGTCCATGCCGATGAACACGTAGCCGGCCTCGAGCAGCTTGTTGATGCTGTGCTCGAGGATGTTCAGCTTCTCGGCGGCCGACGGCAGGGCAGCTTCGTCGATGCGGCGCTGCGGCATGAACATGTGCGGCAGGTGCGCATAGTTGAACAGCGCGATGCGGTCCGGGCTGAACTCGATGATGGTGTCGAGCGTGCGGTTGAAGGTCTCCACCGTCTGGTGCGGCAGGCCGTACATCAGGTCGATGTTCATCGATACGAAACCATGCTCGCGCGCCTCGTTCAGCACGCGCAGCGTGATCTCCTTGCTCTGGATGCGATTGACCGCCTTCTGCACGATCGGGTCGAAATCCTGCACGCCCATGCTCATGCGGTTGAAGCCGACCTCGCGCAGCGTGCGCACGGTCGTCTCGCTGCATTCGCGCGGGTCGATCTCGATGCTGTATTCGCCCTCGGCATCCGGGGCGAAGTTGAAACGCTGCTTGAGATGCCCAACCAGCTTGCGGATCTGGTCGTCGTTCAGGAAGGTCGGCGTGCCGCCGCCGAAATGCAGCTGGGTCACCTGGCGCTTGTTGCCGATCTGGGCGGCCACCATGTCGATCTCTTTCAGCAGCAGGTCGAGATAGGGCGCGGCCCGCTCGTACTGCTTGGTGACGATCTTGTTGCAACCGCAGTAGTAGCAGACCGTATTGCAGAACGGGATATGGACGTAGATCGACAGCGGTGCCGATTCGTCGGCCACGCCGGCCAGCGTGGCCCGGTATTCGGAAGGGCCGACGCCGGCATGGAACATCGGCGCCGTCGGGTACGACGTATAGCGCGGACCGGCCTTGTCATACTTGCGGATCAGCTCCAGGTCAAAAAGATCGGCGCCTCCCGTGCGGGAGGCGCCGTGAATCGGGCCAGAGGTCATGGTTTGGTCGATTTCCTCATATAGGCCAGCAGATCCTGGACGTCGTCGTCGGAAAGCTTGGTGACATCCTTGCCGGCCCGGTCGATATGGCGGCCGTGGCGGATGCGCAGGTCAAGCTGGCGATCGTCGAGGTCGGCGATCGTCCGCTTTTCGGCAGCATTGCCGATCAGCTTGATGGCGGACGGCGAGGCATGACAGCTCTTGCAGCTCTTGTCGTAGAGCTTCATGCCAC
Source organism: Mariprofundaceae bacterium (assembly GCA_035576205.1). Lineage (GTDB taxonomy): Bacteria > Pseudomonadota > Zetaproteobacteria > Mariprofundales > Mariprofundaceae > DATLWR01. Next base: position 4,434 of record DATLWR010000063.1, on the reverse strand, counting down.
GGTCGGCATCGGCCTTGTAGCGCAGTGAATAGACATAGTGCGCGATATCGTTGATATCCATGTTCGTCAGCTGGTGCCGCTTGCTGGTCATCAGGGTGTTGGGGCGACCGTAACGCATGGTGTGAATGATACCGGACAGGTCGAGCTTCGTGTAGACGAGGTTCTTGGCACCGATACCGGTTTCGGCACGCCCGTCCATGCCGTGACATTGCGAGCAGACTGCCTTGAAGCGCTTCTCGCCATTGGCCAGGTTCGGTGTGTAGGTGAAGGACTTGATGTAGTCGATCACGGCCTCGACCTGCAGCGGGTCGAGAATGTATTTCTTCGGCGTCATGGCCGTGCCTTCGACGCCGTTGGTGATGATGCGACGCAGTTCGTCACGCTCAACAAACGGGGCAACCGCGCGCAGGTTGCGGGCCGGGAACGGCTTCAGCTTTTTGCCATAGTCACTGACGGAACCGTCCTTGCCATGGCACATCGCGCAGTTTGCCTCGAACAGGGATTTGCCATCGTAATTCTCCATATCCTCGGCATGCAGTGCAGCCGGTACGAGAATCAGTGCAAGTATTGCTCCGAGCCAGCGAATCATAGTTATTCCTCCTCCTCTCCCATGGATAGCGGTGCTAACTATTGTCGACCGATTTGCCCGGCGCAAGGATTGCTTTCCCTGCACCGGGCAGTTGATCGATCAACGGTTAGCGTCGCGGTTTGCAGCCAGATAGGCGACGACCGCATCAATCTCTTCAGCCGAAAGCTTGCTGCCGAATTTCGGCATCGCCTTGCGGCCATTGGTGACGACATCCTTCAGAACGGCGTTGTCAGCGTTCATGTCCTTGACGGCAAAGCCGACCTTCTTCTTGTCGATTGCATGACAGATCGAGCACTTCGACTTGAAAATCTTTTCGCCGAGCTCGTTCGCCATGGCCGGCTGGGCGGCCAGGGCAGCAAAGCCCGCAATCATTACCAACGCAATTGTCTTGTTCATCTGGGTCTCCGTTTTTTTGTTCATCGGCAAGCATACGCTTGCCTGCTTGATTCCCGTAAGGGAAATGATTGCACGGGGGTGCCAAAAAACACCCCACGCGATATGTGGTTACATCTCGATCGGCTGGATCTTCGGCTTGTAGAACCACATCTGGTAGATGCTGACCAGGATCTGGGTCGCGATCGAAGTATAGAGCAGGCCGCCGGCGATGATGACGACATAGGCGAAGTCCGGGAACACCTTGGTGGCGAACCACGACAGGATATCCGCCAGCATGGCCAGGAACGGAATGGCGACGGTGATGCGCTTCAGCATGATCGGCATTTCACACAGGATGAAGATGCGGCCCAGGAAGAAGAGGATGAAGGAGATGCCGAACAGGTGAATGTGCGATACGCGCACCAGACTCTGGATCGAGGCGCCGGTATCCGTTTTGGTCAGCTTCTTCACGTCGGCAAAACTGGTCAGCGGCGGCAGGCCGAGACCGGCCTCGGCGGAATGGCACATGATGCAATGCGTGTTGACGATCGGGGCGACCTCCTTGTTGAAGGTCTCCTCGTCGGCACCCTTGTCGATCCACTTGGTGATGGTCTGCTGCTGCTCGGGGCTGTCGAAACGGTCCGCCATCGGACCGTTGATGGCCGCACCCAGCCGGGTTTGCTGGTGCTTGCCGTAGTAAGCGATACGCACATCGTCGACCGACAGGCCGGGTTTGCCGTCGTTGCCCTGGTGGGTGAAGTAGATGTAGGTCAGCGCGAACAGCATCGCGATGCCGATGGTGATCAGGAACATGGTATCGAGGATCTTTTCGCTGACGGAGGCGTCGTAGAAGCGGCGATAGTGTGCCATAAAATATCCTTTGGTAGATTTTTTCGGAGTATAGGTAGTCGTTGCAATAAGTCAATAAAATCAAAAAGTTGACTAATCCTGTCCGGTATCCGGAAGGTGCCGGTGGCACCATGTCAGGGCGTCGTCGGCATTGTCGAATTCTCCGTCGAGCTGCGCCGCATAGGCCTCGGCCAGCAGCGCTCCCATGGCCGGCCCTGGCGTTACGCCCAGATCGGCCAGCAAGTGGCCGTTCACCAGCGCCACGGGTTTCTCGTGCTGATGCTGCATCGCTTCCGCCGCCTGCAGCCAGGCCAGCGCCGGCCGCGAGGGCGGGGCGGGGGCGCGCCCGGAAGCATCGGCCTCGACCAGCATCTCCCACATCACGATCGATTGCGGTGAAAGACGCGCGGCCAGGCGGCGCACGGCGCGCGGTGTCGGTTCGCTGTGCATGTGGCACATGTGCTCGCGGATCAAGGGGCGGATATTCTCCAGGATACGTCCCGGCGCGCCGATGCGTGTCAGGAATGCGGCGGTGATCTCGATGCCGTGCTCGCTGTGGCCGGGCGAAACGACCCGTCCGCTGGCATCCGTGGTCGTACAGGCCGGCTTGCCGAGGTCGTGGCAGAGTGTCGCGAACAGCAGGTGTTCGCGGTCGTTTGCCGACAGCTTGCGTTCGTCGGCGATGCGCGCCGCCTGATCAACCGCCTGCAGCGTGTGGTTCCAGACGTCGCCCTCCGGATGCCAGCGCGGCGGCTGCGGGCAGCCGACGAGGGCCGCCAGTTCCGGATAGCGCGATAGCCAGCTGCTTTCGGCCAGTGCTTGCAGTCCGAAGGACGGGCTCCCGGCATGCGCCCACTTCTGCCATTCTCCCCAAATGCGGGCGACGGGCAGGGTGTCGGCCTCGGCGAGGAGCTTTTTGCACAGGGACGCCGTTTCCGGATGCAGGCGCAGCCGGAAACGGGCGGCGAACTGCATGCCGCGCAGTGGCCGCAGCGGATCCTCGACGAATGCCCCGGAGACGTGGCGCAGGGTGCCGGCGTCCAGATCGTCCCGGCCTCCCGCCGGGTCGAGCAGTTCGTCGGTAAGCGGGTCGTACATCATCGCGTTGATGGTGAAATCGCGACGCCGGCAGGCGGTGGCCGGATCGAGGTGTGGGTCCGGATGCACATCGAAGCCGCGGTGGCCTCCGGCGGTCTTTTGCTCGGTGCGTGGCAGGGCAATATCGATCACATGGTGACCCTGCCAGAGCTTGATGACACCGAAATGGCGGCCGACCTCTTCGCAGCGGCCGAGCCGGGCTGCCGTCTCGAACAGGTGCTTTTCGTCGAGGCCGTAGACCTCCAGGTCGAAATCCTTCGGATGCAGGCCGAGGCAGAGGTCGCGCACCGATCCACCGACCAGCCAGGCGCGGCCGCCGGCACTTTTGAGGTGCCGGCAGACGTCGACGAGGTACTCCGGCAGGGAGGTGACCCAGGAATGCTGCATGCTGGCATTCCACGTTCGACAAGCCCCGATGGCAAGACTATGTTGGGGCCAGAAATATCGCAGGAGGTAGGTATGCGTTGGTCGGGAGTAACACCGGGAGACAGCCGCTTTTTTCAGCGCAAGAAGGTGACCGTGGTCGGCTCCGGCCATGTCGGGGCGACGGCAGCCTTCCTGGCGGCGCAACGGGAGCTGGCCGATATCGTGCTGCTGGACGTTGTCGAGGGCGTGCCGCAGGGCAAGGCGCTGGACATGTACGAAGCATCGCCGATCCTGGGCTACGATGCGCATGTAACCGGCACGCAGGATTATGCCGATACGGCGGGCTCGGATCTGGTGATCATCACCGCCGGCATCGCGCGCAAGCCGGGCATGAGTCGCGACGATCTGCTCTCCACCAATGTGAAGATCGTCGCGGAGGTGACGCGAAACATCGTTGCCCATTCGCCGGACTGCATCCTGTTGCTAGTGACCAACCCGCTCGATGCTATGGTCTATACGGCGAAACAGGTTTCCGGCTTTCCTCGCTCCCGCGTGATCGGCATGGCCGGTGTGCTCGATTCGGCACGCATGCGCTCTTTCATCGCCGAGGAGCTGGATGTGTCGATCGAGGATGTGTCGGCCTTCGTGCTCGGTGGCCACGGCGACACGATGGTGCCGCTGCCGAGGTATTCGACGGTGGCCGGCGTGCCGCTGCCCGAGCTGTTGCCGGCCGACCGCATCGAGGCGATCAGCCAGCGTACGGCGCAGGGCGGTGCCGAGATCGTGCAGCTCTTGAAGACCGGCTCGGCCTTCTATGCGCCGGGGGCAGCTGTCGTGGAGATGGCCGAGGCAATCCTGAAGGACAAGAACCGTATCCTGCCCTGTGCGGTCTGCCTGGAAGGGGAGTACGGTGTTGACGGCTACTTCATGGGTGTACCGTGCAAGCTGGGTGGCGGCGGCATGGAAGGGGTCATCGAACTCGACCTGACGGCAGACGAGCAGGTGGCGATGGGACGGTCGCTGGAAGCCGTGAAGACACTGGTGACCGAGGTCGATGCGCTCGGTCTGTTCTGATCCCGTTGTTAAACCCGGAAACAGTTATTGCTAGCTTGCCCTGCTAGATTGGCCGTCGCTGTTGCCGGAGCGGTCACGGCGCT
>DATLWR010000062.1:0-2814 GCA_035576205.1 Mariprofundaceae bacterium | reverse complement strand
GAAATCGCCGGTCAGTACGCAGAGATCATATTCCAGTCCCCGTACCCGCGTGAGCAGCGATTCACGGATCGCATCGTGCATGTCCAGGTGCAGGTCGCTCAGCTGCAGGATCGTGAAGCCGTCCAGTTCCGCCGATAGTCCTTCGATGGCCACCTCGTTGCGGTTGAGCCGGATGTCGGCGGCATTGCGCCGGCCGCGGGCGTAGAGGCCGGCGAGCCTGAGCGCCAGCCGCATCCAAGCATGGACGGAGTACCAGTTCTCGATATGGAAGAAGTTGCGGCCGCGGCCGAAGATCTGCGTGACATGCTCGCGCTCAATGCCCTGCCGCTGCTGCAGGTGCAGGCGTCCGACCCGTGCCGCCAGCCGTTCGTCCGTGGTTGTGCCGTCCTGCTCCATGACCATCACTCTATCACGGGCACAGGCAGGCGGCAGCCTCAGGGGTTGCCGGCCGGCTGGGCGGGCGGTGTCGGAGCCGGCACGGGCGGTGTGGCAACCGGAGCCGGAGTGGCCCCCGGAGCGACGGGGGCAGCGGCAGGCTGCGAGGTTGTTGACGGCGGCTGCGTCGCCGGAGCTTCCGGCACCGGCGGCGGCACAATGATGGTGCGCAGCTGCACCGGCCGGTTCGCCTCCAGGAAGGTGTCGACGGGGACGCGCACCGGGCTGTGGCCGTTGCGCGGCACGAATTCGTAGGCCTCGCCCGGCTGCATGTCCTCGATCACCAGCGTATTGCCGCCGGCCGGGTAAAGGCCGGCGCGCGCGTCGCAGCAGATGCTGTAGCCGCCCTTGGTGGTATATCCCTTGGCGTTCAGGTGATGGACCGCCGTGTCGGGGATCGCCATCGGTTCGCCGTCCTCCTTCGGTGCGAAGCGCAGCCAGACGTCGCGGCGGGCCGGCATCTCGGCCTCGACCGACGGCAGCGTGCCGTCCTTGAGGAAATCGATGATGAACTGGAAGCTCGGCAAGCGATGGGCCAGCGTATGGTGATCACCCTGCACCTTGACGTTGTGCGCCCATGGCAGCCAGGCCGACGACGGATCGACGACGAGGTCGCCGTCCAGCCAGCCCGACTCGCCGACATAGACGTTCAGCGCCTGCACGCCGTCCAGCTCCGCACCCTGCTGCTCGTTGAGCTGCCAGAGGAAATCGCTGCCCGGCTGGATCTCCTCAGCCTGGATGTTGCCTTCCGCACTGATGCTGGCCACGCTGGTCAGCACCTTGGCGGCATTGGTGCCGAAATGCGGTGTGGAGAGGAAAACGACACGGCGCACCGGATGATCGGGATGGTGGCTCAGGTACTGGCGCAGCAGCAGGCCGCCCATGCTGTGCGCCACCACGTCGACGGTCTTGTACTGCGACATGAAGCGGTCGAGCTCCTCCTCCATGATCTCCAGCGGCGGGTAGCGGTTGGCGAACAGGCCGGTGCGGTAATTGAAGAAGTAGATGTCGCGGTGCAGCGTATCCTCGAGCTTGCGCAGGTCGGCGGGCGCCGGCCAGGTGAACTCGCTGCCGTTCCAGCCGTGCATCAGGATGATCGGCGGCGCATCCGGATAATCGGGCTGCAGCAGCCGGTCCATGTCCTCCCAGTCCTTCCACAGGCCGGTGGTGACCTCCTTGCTGGCCGTCGGCGCGAAGACCGCGCAGCCGGACTGCAACAGGCCGGCCGAGAGGGCCAGCAGGATCAACAGGATGGGACGCAACCGTCGCATGGCGGCAATAATGCCCACCTTTTCCGTGACATGCCAAGCGCCTTTGCAAAATCTTAACGCGCCACCCTCGCTGCGGCTTGGCAGCCGGGCGCCGATGTGGTCGCATGCCGGGCATGAAAATGCTCTTCGACTTCTTCCCGGTACTGCTCTTCTTCCTCGCCTACAAGCTCTACGGCATCTATACGGCGACCGCCGTGCTGATCGCCGCCTCGGCCGTGCAGACCGCCTACCACCGCCTTTACTACGGCCGCTTCGAGCGCACGCATGTGATCACGCTGGTGCTGGTGCTGCTGTTCGGCGGCGCCACACTTTTGCTGCACGACGAGATGTTCATCAAGTGGAAGCCGTCGGTGATCAACTGGCTGTTCGGCGCCGTCTTCCTCGGCACCCAGCTGATCGGCAAGAAGACCGCCATCGAGCACATGCTGGGCGGCAAGGTGACACTTCCCGGCTTCGTCTGGAGCCGGCTGAACCTGGCCTGGGCGCTCTTCTTCGTCGCGCTCGGTTTCCTGAACCTCTACGTCGCCTTCAACTACCCCACCGACGTCTGGGTCGACTTCAAGCTGTTCGGCCTGATGGGGCTCACTTTCGCCTTCATCATCGCGCAGAGCTTTTATCTGGCCAGGCATATTAAGGACGAGAAGCTCACCGACTCACCCGAGTGAGAACCTGCTGCGCAATTATGAGTAATCACAAATAAGCCGTCGTGAGCCCGGCAAGCGCAAGGCGGACAGCGCGCAGCGACTTAAGACATATCTGTAGATAGGCGACGGAGCGAGCACTGCCCAACGCAGCGATTGTCGGGCGTAACAGGCTTCCAGCGAGCTACTTGCAGCAGGAGCGGCTTTGCTGCACCGGCGGGCAAGGAACATCGCCGTAGGAACAGAAGACGCAGCAATCGCCCGGCTTGGGTTTCAGCAGGGCATGGCACGATTCGCACTCGTAATACCACTGGCAGGCGTCGGTCGGCATCGTTTCGGTTTTTCGATGGCCGCAGACGGGGCAGGTCAGCGTCGATTCGGCAATGAAGTCATCGGTCATCGCTCTTCCTCCGGCACACCATCAATCTGAAACAAACCATCGCGAAACAAGCCGTCGCGAGCGGCTC
>DATLWR010000061.1:0-3133 GCA_035576205.1 Mariprofundaceae bacterium | reverse complement strand
CTTCGGCTGTCGAAGGGCGGCGAACATTATCGTCGCATTTCGGGGCGTCAACCCCCTCTTTGCCGGTCGGCAATCCGCCTACTTCAAACCTCCCTTGTGGCACTGCTTCGGGCTTATCTATACGCTGCCAGCCCCGAGGGGAAACACCATGAGCTTACCTGCCATATCACTGCACCTGCCCGACTGGCTGCCCAAGCTGATCGCCCGGTATCAGGGCCCTTTGCCGGAAGTGGAATCGCGCATGCGGCTGGTCATCGAGTTTTCACGCCAGAATGTCGCTCAGGGAACCGGCGGCCCATTCGGTGCCGCCGTCTTCGACCTGCATACGAATCGCCTGGTTGGTGCCGGCGTCAACGTTGTTGTCGCCTCGGGCCTGTCGATCGGCCACGCCGAAATCGTCGCACTCAGCATGGCGGAACAACGCCTCGGGACTTTCGATCTGGGAGCAACGCAGCCGGGTCGCTATGAACTGGTGACCAGCACGGAACCCTGTGCGATGTGCCTGGGAGCCATCCCCTGGTCAGGGATAGGGCATGTGGTTTGCGGTGCGAGCAGCGCCGACGCAGCCCAGATCGGCTTTGACGAAGGCCCCCGCCATCCGCAGTGGATCAAAGAACTGGAACAACGCGACATCAGTGTGCAGACGAACATCTGTCGGGACGAGGCGCGCCAGGTACTGCTTGATTACGCCGCCGGCAACGGTCTGATCTACAACGGCCGGCAGGGAGACTGATAAAGCTCCTGCTCAGCTGACCGTCAGGTTCAGGAACTTGCGCTTGCCCAGCTTGATCAGATAGGGGCCACCCGCCTTCAGCCGGTGATCCTTGTCGGCCACCTTTTCGCCGTCGACGGTCAATGCGTTCTGCTTGATCAACCGGATCGCCTCGCCGTTGGAGGCAGTCAGCCCCGATTCGGTCAGCGCCCGTACGATCCACAGCGAACCGGCCTCGGCCGCCAGCGTAAGCTCCGGGATATCGTCGGGGATTTCACCCTTGGCGAACTGAGCCTCGAACCCCTCGCGCGCCGCAGCCCCGGCACCGTGGCCGTGGAAGCGCTCGACGATGCGTGCCGCCAGCTGCTTCTTCGCCTCCATCGGGTGCATGTCCTTCACCTCACCCAGATCGACGTCGGTCAGCAGCTCGTAGTATTTGAACATCAGTTCGTCGGAAATCGACATGATTTTGCCGAACTGCTCCTTGGCAGGCTCGGCGATGCCGACATAGTTGCCGAGCGACTTCGACATCTTGTTGACGCCATCCAGCCCCTCCAGCAGCGGCATGGTGAGAATCACCTGCGGGGCTTTTCCATAGGCTTCCTGCAGCTGCCGGCCCATCAGCAGGTTGAATTTCTGGTCGTTGCCACCGAGTTCGACGTCGGCATCAAGCGCCACCGAATCGAAACCCTGGATCAGCGGGTAGAGAAACTCGTGGATGGCGATCGACTGACCGCCCTTGTAGCGCTTCTCGAAATCGTCGCGCTCCAGCATGCGTGCCACGGTGGCCTTCGCCGCGATACGGATCAGGTCGGCGGCAGTCAGGTTGTGCAACCACTCGGAGTTGAAGCGCACCTCGGTCTGCTCCGGATCGAGGATCTTGAACACCTGCTGCTTGTAGGTCTCGGCGTTGGCGAGCACCTCCTCGTGGGTCAAGGGCGGGCGCGTCTCGTTCTTGCCAGTCGGGTCGCCGATCATGCCGGTGAAATCGCCGATCAGGAACACTACCTGGTGGCCGCAGATCTGGAACTGACGCAGCTTCTCCAGCAGTACCGTATGCCCCAGATGCAGGTCGGGTGCCGTCGGATCGAAGCCTGCCTTGACGCGCAGCGGCCGACCCTCCTTGGCCGCCTCCTTCAGCTTTGCCTCAAGACTCCCCTTGGGCAGAATCTCCAGCGTCCCGCGGCTCAATCGTTCCAGTTGTTCTTCAATTCGCATCGTTCCCACCTTCAGCAATGGCGGCGAAGTCTAAGTCTTCTCCAAAAAAGTGCATCCATGCACTTCTTTGATATACGCAAGGGCAAAAGCGCGGTTTTGCCCTTGCTCCCAAAATCCGGCAAAGCGGATTTTGGCGGCCCCTCCTTGAGCCGCCGGCGTGGCCCGATTGCCCAGGCCACGCTGCCACGCATGACTTGCCACGCCGCATTGGGCTATGCTGCCCCCATGTCTGGAAATCCGTCCGCCAGCCCGCTGATTATCGGCCTGATGTCCGGCACCTCCTGTGATGGCATCGATGCCGCCATCGTCCGCTTCGACGACAAACCGGCCCTGCTGCATTTCAGCGAAACGCCGATGCCGGAAGAGCTGCGCGAACCGGTCCTCAGGCTTGCCGAACCGGGCATGGACGAGATCGATCCGATGGGCGAACTGGACCGGCTGCTGGGCCGCGCCTTCGGTCGTGCGGCACTCACCGCCATCGATGCCGCGGGTCTGAAGCCTTCCGATATCGCCGCCATCGGCAGCCACGGGCAGACCATCCGCCACCGGCCGCGGGCACGCAATCCGTTCACACTGCAAATCGGCTGCCCGGCGACCATCGCCGAGCTCACCGGCATTACCACCATAGCCGATTTCCGTCGCCGCGACGTGGCCGCCGGTGGCGAGGGGGCGCCGCTGGTGCCGTTCGCACACCGCGAGCTGTTCGCCGTTCATGGCGAGGCAACTGCCATCGTCAATATCGGCGGCATCGCCAACATTACTTTCATCGGCACCTCCATCGGCAGCCATGGCGAGGTATTGGGCTTTGATACGGGCCCCGGCAACATGGTGATGGACGGCCTGATGCTGGTACTCTCCGACGGGCGCAGCGGCTTCGATGCCGGCGGCGAGTTGGCCGCGAGCGGCGAGATCTGCCGGCCGCTGCTGGAAAAGCTGCTGGCGCACCCGTTTCTTGCCCGGCGGCCGCCGAAATCGACCGGCCGTGAGGAGTTCGGCCAGAGAGTCGTCGACGAAATCCTCGGCTGGCCGGACCTGACGGACGCCGACCGGCTGGCCACCGCCTGCGAGTGGACGGCGCAAAGCATCGCCGATGCGGCCCGTTTCCTGCCTGAGCCACCGGCCCGCTGGCACATCTGCGGCGGCGGCGCCGCCAACGGTCACCTGATGCAGCGGCTGACCGAGCTGCTGGATCCCGCTCCGGTC
>DATLWR010000060.1:0-18248 GCA_035576205.1 Mariprofundaceae bacterium | reverse complement strand
GGGCGTCGCTGCTTTGACCGGCGGCGGCGCGGGCTTCTTCGCGGCCGGGCGTTTGGGCTGCGTGCCGAGCACCTCCGCCAGCGAACTCTCCAGCGCCTCCAGCGAATCATCCACCGCCGCCGGCTTCCGCCGCGCTGTGGGCGCAGGTTCGTCGTTGCCGCTGTCGCTCTCCTTCAGGAGTTTGTCGAGGCTGGCAAGGATTTCGTCGATACTGGGTTCGTCGGCCATTGCCCCCATGCTACGTATGTTGGCCAGCCATGGGCAACCAATGAATCCGCCGGCCGCTTAGGCTCAGAACGGTACGCCGACCCCCTTGCAGAGGAAGCGCATGAACGGCGTCGCCGCGACAAACTGCTCGCGGCAGATGTCGGCAAAGTCCGGTTGCTCGACGCTATCGGTGGAGAGCTCGCTGACGGCGATGAAATCCTTGCGCTTGATGTCGTCGATCTCCGGATGATCTGCCGGGAATCCCTTCGGCGGCCGCTGCAGGCTGTCGCCGTCGAGCTGGAAATAGCGCCGGAACTCGGCATCGTCGCGCGCCGCCACCCAATCGGCTGGCTTGTCGACGATATGCTGGCGGATCTTCGCCAGGGGTTCCGCCTCCGGGTGCCAGGTGCCGACGGCGAGGAACACCTCCTGCACGCTGATGTGCACGTAGTAGCCCGGCGCGTGCACATCCTTGCCCGACTCGTGGCGGAACTGGATGCCGATATTGGTCTTGTAGGGGGTCTTGTCGCGCGAGAAGCGGGTATCGCGGTAAACCCGCATCAGCGAGCCGCCCATCTTGCGGGCATCGGCGCGGAAATGCGGCGCGATCTCGGCCAGCACCGGCGCCATCGATTCGATGAAACTCAGAGCAGGACTGCGCACCTCGTCCTCGTAGCGGTGCTTGTTGGCCTCGAACCAGTCGCGGCTGTTGTTGGCGGCCAGTTCGTCGAGAAAATCGAAGGTGCTGCTGCTGAAGAGTTCCGCCATGGTCGCCTCCCGGAAAGTACCGACAAGTCCGGCACTTCCTTGCGGGTCATGTACCGCCCGCCAATATCGACGATAGACGTTGTTGCAAGCAAAGGCGAATTGGCCCCGGTTGAAGAAGCGCGCTTGCCGTTGCGCCGCCGATTTGTTGCAGGACGCGACAAACCGGTATCTAGCTCTCCTTGGTCTTGCCGAGATAGGTCGGCTCCAGCCCCAGCTGCCGGTAGGTGCGGAAGCGCTCGCGGGCCGCCTGCTTCAGCCCCTCGTCCCAGCCGTCGACGAAATCGACGATGTGCGCGAAACCCGAAACATCCTCCGGAACCTCCAGCCCGCCGTTGACCAACACCTCGGGCGCGTTGTCGCGGTTGATACTGGTGGCAAGCAGGATCGGCTGCGCCGCATTCGCCTCGCGGTCGGGGCCGGCCACCGCGTGCGCCAGGAAGGATTCCGGATGGATCGTCCACAGCCGCTCGTCGAGCTGCGCCATCATGCCGTCGTCCGGACAGAGGATCAGCACGTGCGGCGTCAGCCGGCCGCGCCGGAGCAAGAGCCTGGCGATGCCCTCCACCCGGTCGGGGGTGTCGAGCAGCTCGAAGTGCACCCGGGTGTCGTTACTGTCCGCCAAGCTTCACCTTCCATTGCTGCATCATCAGCAGCAGTGCCGCCACCGGCAGCACGAGTGTGAGCGGTGCCGCCGTCGACGGCTGGATGTGATAACCGAGCCCCAGCGCCGCCGCCTCGCCGGCCACCAGCAGGCCGGGCAGCTTCCACGACCAGCTTGATGCCTGCCAGCGCGCCACCGGCCAGCGGGCCGACCAGCGCCAGACAAGCCACATCGTCGCAACGCCGATCAGCAGGCCGACCGACACATCGAGCGGGAAATGCACGCCGCCGTAGATGCGGCCGATGGCGGCGAGGAAATACAGCACAGCCGCCAGCCAGGCGCGCCAATCGCGCAGGCTCCAGATGAGGAAGGCCAGCAGGATCATCACGCCGTCGGAGGTGGCGTGGCCGGAAGGGAAACTGTGGGTGGTGAACGCCTGGCCGAGCACGTGCACGTTCTCCAGCACCGCCGGCGGCCGCGGCATGTCGAACAAACGCTTGAGGATCTGCGCCACCGCGCCGGAAAGCAGGTAGGCGGCAAGCCCCGCCATACCTTCGCGCAACCGGAACAGCATCAGCACCGTGCAGAGCAGTGCCACCACCAGGCCGTCGCCGAAGCCGCTGATGGTGCCGAAAAAGAGGTCGCCGGCTGTCGAGTGGGCATCGTTGATCAGGCGGAAGAGTGCGTGGGCATCGGTCGCTTGAGGCATGCAGCCGACACTAATGACCGCAAGGCGTCGATGCCACTGCTATGGATCGTCTAGAATCCGGGTATGCCAAAGGAGCCCTTGCCATGAAAAAGGTTCTCATCGTCCTCGCCGCCATCATCGCCATCCTGATCATCGTCCCCTTCCTGATCCCGGCCGACAGCATCCGCGCCAAGGTCGAGCAGGCCGCCAGCGAGGCGGCCGGCATGAAGGTGACCCTCGGCGGGCTGCACCTGAAGGTGCTGCCGCTGCCCGGCGTGTCGATCTCCGATCTCGCAGTATACGACGTGCCGGGCGGTACCCCGCGCGTCACGGTCGGCTCGGGCTCGGTATCGGTCGAGGTGATGCCACTCTTCTCCGGCCAGGTGGAGATGAACGGTATCCGCTTCAGCGATATCCGCCTCAGGGTCAGCGACAAGGCGAAGGGCAAGGAGGTGCACACCGTGCTCATCGACCACGTGGCCGGCAAGGTGCGGCTCGATACGGATGCCGGCAAGCTGATGCTGCCCGACTGGAGCGCCCAGCTCTACAGGGGCAAGGTCGACCTCGATGCCGAGATCGCACCGCTGGAAGGCAAGCAGCGCATCATCACCGCAACCGTCAAGGCCGCCGGCATCCAGATGCAGCCGCTGGTGACCGATGCCTCGGGGCAGAAACGCATGTCCGGCACCCTCAATTCGACAATGAAGATTTCCGCCAGGGGCGAGGACAGCCAGGCCATCGAGCGCAGCCTGAAGGTGGACGGGCCGGTGAAGCTCGCCAATGGCCAGTTCTATGGAGTGAGCCTGAAAGGCATCGCCTCAATGCTGATCCCCGGCAGCACCAGCTCGGGCGATATTGCCTACGACAACATGGACACCCAGCTGACGGTGCGCGGCAAGGATATCCGGGCCGACGACATCGCGCTCACCTCCGACGTGCTCGATGCCAAGGGCAAGGTGCATATCGCAGCCGACAAGAAGCTCGATGGCGATGTGACGGTGACCAGCAAGTCCGGCCTCTCCGGCGCCAAGCTGCTGGTCGGCGGTACGACCGATACGCCGCTGATCTACCCGGCGCCCTCGTCGATGATCGGCGGGGTTATCGGCGGCTCGGTCGGCGGCACCACAGGTGCTGCGATCGGTTCCAAGATCGGCGGCTCGGTCGGCTCGGTTCTCGAGGGCGTCGGCGGCCTGCTGGGCGGCGGCAGCAACAAGAAATAAAAAGCCCGCCTCTTTCGAGGCGGGCCCTGCATGGATTGCACAGGCTGCGGGCGTGACGGCCGGCGTCAGCTCCGCAGCAGACGATCAGTGTTCGCGGCCCTCGCGCTGGCGATATTGCCGCGGCTCGGCACGCGGATAGCCGTAGCTGTGGCGTGACTCGACCGGCACATAGACCGTCGTCGGCTCGGTCTCGGCGGCGATAATGGCGCCGGCGGCCGCACCCAGAATGCCGCCGATTACGGCGCCCTGGGCGGTATCGTTGGTCTGCGAACCGACCACGGCACCGGCCGTGGCACCGACGATGGCGCCGGTGGTCGCCGCACGTTCCTGATGGGCGGTGGCACAGGCCGACAGCGAAACAATGGCTGCGAACAGGATAACGCGTCGCATGATTTCCTCCTGGGTGCAATGGCACCACGCGGCGCAACGTATCGGGCCATGCTGAATCGAGGCTGAACGGCTCGTTGTGCGCTCCCGCCACACTCCCGCGCAGGTGTGACGGCTGTCATCTTCACAACATGCGGCTACGACAGACTGGTATTACATCCTGACCAGGAGGTGTTTTATGAACGCAGTCGAACAACGTATTCACCAATACCTTGATGCTGTGGAAAAAGCCCAGGGCGCCGCTGTGCGCCGGCAGACGATCGTGGAAGATCGCGGGGGATCGCATGTATTCCTCAAGCGTCCGGATGACGAATTTGGCCAGCTCATTTCCATCGGCCATCTTGAGATCATGACCGACAACATGAGCGTCCACTGATCCACGGATGATCAAAAAAGAGAGGCCGGGCGTTGCCCGGCCTCTTCCTTTTCAGACCCGTGCCGACCTTAACCTTCGACCTTGCGGCTCAGGTAATCGACGATCAGGCGCACGCCGACGCCAGTGGCGCCCTTGGCCGAGATGTCGGTGCCCTTCATGTCCCAGGCCGTAGCGGCGATATCGAGGTGCGCCCAGGGGATGTCGTCAACGAAACGGGACAGGAAACAGGCAGCGGTGATGGTGCCCCCCTCGCGGCCGCTGGCGTTCTTGATGTCGGCGATCTCGCTCTTGATCTGCTCCTGGTACTCCTCGTACATCGGCAGCTGCCAGACGCGATCGTAAGTGGCATCGCCCGACACCTTCAGCTTGCCGATCAGCTTGTCGTCCGAGCCCATCAGGCCCGAGGCCTGCGAACCGAGCGCGATGGCGCAGGCGCCGGTCAGGGTGGCAAAATCGATGATCTCGGCCGGCTTCTGCTCGGCGGCATAGGCCAGCGCATCGGAGAGGATGATGCGCCCTTCGGCATCGGTATTCAGCACTTCGATGGTGATGCCCTTGTAGCTCTTGATGATGTCGCCCGGCTTGTAGGCGGCGGCACCCAGCAGGTTCTCGGTCGAGGAGATCACGCCGAGCAGGTTGACTGGCAGGTTCAGCTCGGTGACGGCCTTGAAAATGCCCAGCACGGCCGCGGCACCGCACATATCGAACTTCATCTCGTCCATCTGGGCGGCCGGCTTGATAGAGATGCCGCCGGCGTCGAAGGTCAGGCCCTTGCCGACCAGCGCCACGGGCGCCTCGCCCTTCTTGCCACCGTTGTACTCCAGCACGATGAAGCGCGGCTCCTTGGCCGAACCCTGATTGACGGCCAATAGCGCGGTGAACCCCGCCTTCTCGATCGCCGCCTTGTCCATGACGGTGACCTTCAGGTGCTTGTGCTTGAGGTTTGCCGCCTGCTCGCCGAGGAACTCCGGCGTGCAGACATTGCCCGGCTCGTTGCCAAGATCGCGAGTGAAATTGGTACCGACCGCAACGGCGCGGGCGCGGGTCACAGCCGCCTCGGCATCCTCCAGATCGCGGCGCGAGGCGATCATGATCGTCACCGAGCGCAGCGTGCGGCTCTTCTCCTTCTTCTTGGTCTGGTACTTGTCGAAGGTGTAGAGGCCAAGCCAGACACCTTCGGCCACTGCCTGCACCTTGTCGGCGAGCGAGGCGCCGCGCACGCTCAGCTCCGGCAGATAGAAAGAGACATCGCGGGCGCCGCTCTTCTCCAGCTGGCGTGCCGCCTTGGCGGCAAGGCGGCGCAACGACTGCAGGGTCAGCTTCTTCTCGTCGCCGGCGCCGATCAGCGCGACGCGCTGGGTGAAGGTGCCCTCGACTTCATAAAGCATGCCGATCTCGCCGAAATCGCCCAGATGATCGAATTTCCGCAGATATTGCACCAGCGCCTTGCCGGTCGCCTCCTGCAGTGCCTTGCCCGACTCGGTGAGCTTGCGGCCCTCGAGCAGCGGCAGCACCACTGCATCGTCGCGTTGCTTGGCGGCAGCACCCGCCTTGGCGGTGATTTCAACCATGGTGGAAACGGAACTGGACGGCATGGAATACCTCACGAAAATTCATTTTTCTTTATATACGGATCCATCAGGACACGGAAGCAAACCTAGCCAAAAGTCTAGGTTTGTGAAGGCAGGCGTTCTCAGAACTGCAGTAATTGCTGAAAAATACCGTGCACGCGCCGCATCCGCTCCGCAAGCCCTGCAGGCGCGTGGATGGCTGCATGCCGACGCATCGTTTCCCATTCCGTGGCAGCCGGATCGGCGGACAGAGAACCGATCGAGCGCCACAGCTCAACGCGCAGCGCGTTCTCCATCTGCCTGTAGTCGAGGTAGGTCGCAGCCAGGAATCCGGCCTCCTGCCGCCACGCTTCCGGCGCCGATGCCGGCAGCCGGCGCAACACCTCGACGGTGCCGTGCGCCGGCCCTCCGAAGGCCAGCCGCGCGTACTGCGCCAGGAACTCGATATCGACCAGGCCTCCGGAATCGTGTTTCAGGTTTATCACCGACTCCTTACGGCTGGCCAGATGCTCCAGCATCTTGCGGCGCATCCCGACGACTTCGGCGGCAAGCTGCGCCGGATCGCGCGGCAGGTTCAGCACCGCCTCGACCGCCGCGGCGACCACTTCGCCGGGTGCTTCCGGGCCGGCCACAACGCGTGCCCGGCACAGCGCCTGATGCTCCCAGGTCTGGGCTTCGTGCAACTGGTAGTCGCCAAACCCCGCCAGTGTGGTCACCAGCACGCCGCCGGCGCCGGAAGGCCGCAGCCGGGCATCGAACTCGAAACCGGCCCCGAACGGCGGCTTGGCGGTCAGATGCTGGATCAGGCGGCGTCCCAGCCGCTGCGCCTGCTCCCAGGCACTGCGACCGGCGACGATCGCCTCGCGGTCGTCGTGCACCAGCACGAACACCATGTCGAGGTCGGAGACCAGCCCCATCTCGCGGCTGCCGTGCTTGCCCATGGCCAGTGCCACGAACGGGAAATCGTCGGGCAGGTGCAGCTGCTGCCGCGACATCTGCAACAGCGCCCGCGTCGCCGCATCGGCGACATCGGCCAGCCAACCGCCGACGGTCAGCGGGTCGGCGACGTGGGCGTCGATGGAAAGCGCCGACACCAGCCGGCCGCGGTCGACCAGCCGGCCGACATCGGCCAGCACCTGCTCGACGTCGGCCGAGGCGGCAAGCGCATCCAGCTGTGAGCAGATCTTCTGCACATCCGCCTCGCCGCGCTCGGAGGCGAGCGGCCACTCCAGCCACGAGGGGTCGCGCACGATATGGTCGGCGATATAGCGGCTGGCGGATAGCGCACCGATCAGCCAGTCCAGCGCCCCCTTGTGCGTGGCGAGCAGATCGAGCCAGGTCGCACGGCCGGCGATGGCGTGGATCAGTTCGGCGAACGACTCCAGCGCCACCACACCGTTCACATCGTCCAGCCAGCGCGGCATCGCTTTCGCCAGAATGCGCTCCACCTGCTTGCGGCTTCGCTCCGGCAGCAGGCCGCGCGCCAGATAGCCGTTGATGTTGTCGATGGCCAGGTGAACCCGGGAGCGCCCCTCCTCATCAAGGACATCGAGACTCTCGGCATGGCCGCCGTGCAGCCAGCCGGCACCGCTCTCCTCCTCGATCGGCAGCACCTGGCGGGCGAAGAAGCGGCCGATCCTGTCCGCCTGTTCGTGCATGCGCGCCGTGGCATCGGCGATGCCGGTGGCAGCAGCCAGATAGATATCGTAATCGGCCGGCAGCTTGTGGGTCTGCTCACCGCTTCGGGCCTGCACGGCGTGCTCGATGCGGCGCCAGAAACGGTAGGCGGACGCCAGCTCGTCGGCATCCGCGCACCCGATCAACCCTTCGTCGGCCAGCTTCGCCAGTGCCGCCATGCTGGGCTGCAAACGCAGGGCCGGATTGCGGCCACCGTGCAGCAGCTGCATCGACTGGATGATGAACTCGATCTCGCGGATGCCGCCCTTGCCGCGCTTGACGTCGAAACCCTCGCCGATCGGCTGGCGGCCGGCCTGCGCATCGATGCGCCGCTTCATCTCGGCCAGCGCCGCCACCGTCGTGTAATCGAGGTAGCGCCGGTAGATGAACGGCGCCAGCTCATTGATGAATGCCTCGCCCAGCGCCGGATCGCCGGCCACCGGCCGCGCCTTGATCAGCATCGCCCGTTCCCAGGTCTGGCCGTACTGCTGGTAGTGCTCCAGCGTAGCCTCGAGCGACAGGCAGATCGGCGCGCCGTCGCCACCCGGCCTGAGCCGCATGTCGACCGGCCACACCAGACCGTCCGCCGTGCGCTCGCTCATCAGCCGGATCAACAGACGGGACAGATGGCCGTAATATTCGGAAGCACCGATGGCCTGGCGACCGCCGGCGGTTTCGCCGCCGCCATCCCAGACGAACAGCGGATCGACGTCGGAACCGAGATTCAGCTCGCGCCCGCCCAGCTTGCCGAGACCGATGACGCAGAAGCGGCCGTCCTGCAGCCGGCCGTAACGCGGAAAGAGAAGCCTTTCCGCCATCGACAGTGCCTGCTGCAACAGCCCGGTCGCGAAATCGGCAATGGCCCGGCAGGAGGCATCCATGTCGCCGACGAGCCCCATCTCCCACCAGATCAGGTGGCGCAGGCCTCGCCGCTTGCACAGCCGCAGGTGCCGCATGCAGGTGGCGAGATCGTCGCTGCCGCAGGACGGTACCCAGCGTTCCGTGCCATCGGGCAGCAGTGCCGTCTCGAGCGGCCGGAACAGTTCAAGGGCTTCACCGGCCTCAAGGTCACGCAACAGTTCGTTGAACTGCGGCGAAATGTGCGTGAGCTCGACCGCCCGCGTCCGGATTGTTTCGGAAATGGAGTCTGGCAGGTCGAACGCCGCTTCGGTCATTGCAACAGTATATCGGCCGGCCGGGCAAGAAAAAGGCCGCCCGGTGGGCGGCCTTTTCATTTGCGGTTGCTCCGATCAGCAGGAGTAGTACAACTCGAACTCGATCGGATGCGGACGCAGGCGGGCCGCGTCGTGCTCCTCGTTCTTCAGCTCGATGAAGGCGTCGATCATGTCGTCGTCCATCACGCCGCCGGCAGTGAAGATGTGGCGGCTGGCATCCAGCGCCTTCAGTGCCTCGTCGAGAGAACCGGCCACGGTCGGGAAGCCCTTCGCCTCTTCGGCCGGCAGGTCGTAGAGGTTCTTGTCGGCTGCAGCACCCGGATCGATCTTGTTCTTGATGCCGTCCAGACCGGCCATCAGCATCGCGGTGAAGGCCAGGTACGGGTTGGCGGTCGGATCCGGGAAGCGGACCTCGATACGGCGTGCCTTGTCGCTGCTGACGATCGGAATACGGATCGACGCGGAACGGTTGCGGTTCGAGTAGGCCAGCATCACCGGCGCCTCGTAGCCCGGCACCAGACGCTTGTAGGAGTTGGTGGACGGGTTTGAGAAGGCGTTGATGGCCTTGGCATGCTTGATGATGCCGCCGATGTACCACAGCGCTTCCTGCGACAGGCCGGCATACTTGTCGCCGGCGAAGGCGTTCTTGCCGCCCTTCCAGATCGACTGGTGGGTATGCATGCCCGAACCGTTGTCGCCGAACAGCGGCTTCGGCATGAAGGTCGCGGTCTTGCCGTGTGCGGCAGAGACGTTATGCACCACATACTTGTACCACTGGCACTTCTCGGCCTGCTCGAGCAGCTCGCCGAACTTCATGCCCAGCTCGCACTGGCCGGCGGTGGCCACTTCGTGGTGATGCAGCTCCATCTCCAAGCCCAGGTCGTTCATGACCAGCAGCATGTCGTTGCGGATCTCGTGCAGCGAGTCGACCGGCGGCACCGGGAAGTAGCCGCCCTTGATGCGCGGACGGTGACCCATGTTGCCGCCCTCGTAGCGCTTGGCGCTGCTCCAGGCAGCCTCTTCGGACTCGATCTCCACACTGCAGGAACCCATGGTGTAGTGGAAGTGGATGGAATCAAACACGAAGAACTCGAGTTCCGGACCGAAGTAAACCTTGTCGCCGATGCCGGTGGAAGCGAGATAGGCCAGCGCGCGCTTGGCGATGTTACGCGGGCAACGATTGTAGTCCTGGCCGGTGGTCGGATCGATAATGTGGCCGGCCAGCACGATGGTGGACGCCTCAAAGAACGGGTCGATCTTGGCAGTTTCCGGGTCCGGAATGATCGCCATGTCGGAATTGTTGATATCGCACCAGCCGGCGACGGACGAACCGTCGAACGCGAAGCCGGTCTCAAACGACTCTTCGGTCAGTTTGTCGATCGGGTAGGTGACGTGCTGCCACTTGCCACGGGTATCGGTAAAACGGAGATCAAGGAATTCGCACTCGTGCTCCTTGACCAGGTCAAATACTTTTTTAACTGCGTTGGTCACAACTCACTCCTGTAAAAAGAAAAAATTCCCCGGTATTTGCCGCGCGACTTTTGCATAATCGTCCCGCGAACGCAACAGCCAATCACCGGATTTCTATGTTCGGATCAGAGCGCTTCCCTGTCGCGTTCGCCCGTGCGGATACGCACCGCCTGCTCGACCGGCAGCACGAAGATCTTGCCGTCACCGACCTTGCCGGTCGCCGCCGCGGTACGGATGGCATCGAGCGCTTCTTCCAGCCGCTCCTCGGCCACCACCACCTCGATCTTCACCTTCGGCAGGAAATCGACCACGTATTCGGCGCCGCGATAGAGCTCGGTATGGCCTTTCTGGCGACCGTAGCCCTTGACCTCGGTGACGGTCATGCCGTCGATCCCCTTCTCGCCCAGCGCATCCTTGACGTCGTCGAGCTTGAACGGCTTGATAATCGCTTCAATTTTCTTCATGCGAACCCTCCCATTCCCTGAAAGCATGCGTGATCGGATAGCGCCGGTCGCGGCCGAAGGCGCGACGCGTGATCTTCACACCCGGCGGCGCCTGCCGGCGCTTGTATTCGGCCAGCTGCAGCATGCGCACCACCCGCGCCACTTCGCGGCGATCATAGCCACGCGCGGCGATGTCATCCACACCCAGCCGCTCCTCGATGCTGGCCATCAGGATCGCATCGAGCACTGCGTAGTCGGGCAGCGAGTCGGTATCCTTCTGGTCGGGCCTCAGTTCCGCCGACGGTGGCTTCACGATGCTGTTTTCGGGAATGATTTCACGATCGACGTTGATCCAGCGGCTCAGGGCAAACACCTGCGTCTTGTAGACATCCTTCAGCACGGCGAAGCCGCCGGCCATGTCGCCGTAAAGGGTGGCGTAGCCGACCGCCATCTCCGACTTGTTGCCGGTGGTCAGCAGCATGCGGCCGCTCTTGTTGGAGATGGCCATCAGCAGGATGCCGCGCATGCGTGCCTGGATATTCTCCTCGGTGACATCCGGCGCCGATTTGCCCCAGCCGGCGAAGGTGGGAGCCAGCATCGCCCCGACCGCATCGACACCCGGCTGGATCGGCAACGTCACCGTTTCGATGCCGAGATTGTCGGCAAGCTGCACGGCATCGGCAATCGAATGGTCGCTGGAGATGGAGGACGGCAACAGCACGCCCAGCACGTTTTCGGAACCCAGCGCCTCGCAGGCGAGTGCGGCGGTCAGTGCTGAATCGATACCGCCGGAGAGGCCGATGACCACCTGTTCGCAGCCGTTGCGGCACACATAATCGCGGATGCCCATGACCAGCGCCCGGTGGATCTGTTCGATCTGGTCGGGCATCGGTGCGATCTCGCCCTGCCCCACCCCGCCGAGGTCGAGCACGCCATGCCAGTCGTCGAACAGCGGCGCCCTGAGCAGCAGGTTGCCCTCGCCGTCCACCGCATGCGAGCCGCCGTCGAAGACGATCTCGTCCTGGCCGCCAACCGGATTGACGTAGATCAGCGGTGTCGCGAACTGCCGGGCGCGGCGACTCACCAGCGTCTCGCGCTCGGCCTGCTTGCCGACGTGGAACGGCGAGGCATTGAGATTCAGCCAGACATCGCAGGCGAGTCCAGCTTGCTGGGCGGCCAGGTCGTCGTGCCAGAGGTCCTCGCAGATACCGATGCCGACCTTCCAGCCGGAAATCTCGAAGACGCAATCGCGGCCGTCGCCGGGTGCAAAATAGCGCTGTTCGTCGAAGACGCCGTAATTCGGCAGCTTCTGTTTGTCGTAGACGCCGACGATGCGTCCCTCCTGCAGCAGGAAGGCACTGTTGCGCAAGCTGTCGCCGACTCGCCGCGGTGCACCGATCACGATACCGGCCCGGCCTGCCTGCCGCACCAGCCCGGCGAGTGCCGCCTCCACGGCCTGCATGAAGGCGGGCCGTAGCAGCAGGTCCTCGGGGGGGTAGCCGGTCAGGCAGAGTTCCGGGCAGACGGCAAGATCGCAGCCGGCCTCTTCGGCGGCGCGCATCGCTCCGACGATCAGCTTGGCGTTGCCGGCGACATCGCCGACCCGTGGCGTCATCTGGGCCAGATAGATGCGCATCAACGGGCTCCCGGAACGGCAAAAGCAGGGGGAAAAGGCATGCGAATCACGCTATCGAAGCCTGTGGATCGTTGTCCAGAAACATGGCATCGCCATAGGAATAGAAACGGTAGCCGGCTTCGATGGCATGCGCATAGGCGGCCAGTACCCGTTCGCGGCCGGCCATCGCCGCCACCAGCATCAGGAGTGTCGAGCGCGGCAGGTGGAAATTGGTCAACAGCGCATCGGCGATGCGGAAACGGTAGCCGGGATGGATGAAGATCGCCGTGCGGCCGGCACCCGCGACAAGCCGGCCTCCCTGCCCTGCCGCCTCCAGCGTACGCAGGCTGGTGGTGCCCACCGCCACGATGCGTCGACCTGCCGCTTTCGCTGCGTTCACCAGCCGGGCCGTCTCTTCCGGCACGACATAAGCTTCCTCGTGCATACGATGCTCAGCCACATCCTCGACTTGCACCGGCTGGAAGGTGCCGGGACCGACATGCAGCGTGACATGCGCGAAACTCGCGCCCGCATCCTGCATGCGCTGCATCAGCTCGGGTGTCAGGTGCAGCCCTGCCGTCGGTGCCGCGACGGCACCGGCATGGCGGGCGAAAACCGTCTGGTAGCGGGCCTTGTCCTCGTCGCTGTCGGGGCGGTCGATGTAGGGCGGCAGCGGCATGTGGCCGTGCTGCTCGATGGCCGCCGCGACATCGTCGGCCAGCAGCCGGACATGCAGCTGTTTGCCGCTGCGACCGAGGATCTCGGCCTCGAAACCCTCGGCGATATGCACCATGGTGCCTGGCTTCAGGGGCTTATTGGCCTTGCCCCAGGCGAGCCAGGTATCAACCTCCGCCGCCGGTTCCAGCAGCAGGATCTCGACCAGGCCGCCGCTTGCCTTGCTGCCCAGCAAGCGCGCCGGAATCACCCTGGTGTCGTTGAGCACCCAGAGATCGCCGGGCCGCACCAGCGTCGTCAGGTCGCGGATCGTTGCATCGTTGAAGCCTTCGCCAGCCAGCACCAGCAACCGAGAGGCGTCGCGCTCGGGGAGCGGCGCCCTGGCGATCCGCTCGTCCGGCAAATGAAAATCAAAATCGGCCACGCGCATGGCGGCGCAACCTACATGATCGGCCGCGGCCATGCAGCGGCTATCGGCCGGATTTTCGTGAATCCGAAAAAAGACTAGCGGATGGTCTCGACACCCGACGGCGTTCCCATCAGCACCACATCCGCCCCCTGGTGGGAGAAAACGCCGTTGGTCACCACGCCCGGGATGCTGTTGAGATGATCCTCGAGCTCGCGCGGCTCGGTGATCTTCAGGCCGTGCACGTCGAGGATGATGTTGCCGTTGTCGGTCGTGAAGCCTTCGCGCAGCTTCGGCTCGCCGCCGAGCTTCTTGGCCACGCCAGCCACCAGTTCGCGCGCCATCGGGATCACCTCGATCGGCAGCGGGAAGGCGCCCAGCACCTTCACCTGCTTGCTCGCATCGACGATGCAGACGAACGAGTCGGAGGCCGCTGCGACGATCTTCTCGCGCGTCAGTGCTCCGCCGCCGCCCTTGATCAGGTTCCTGCCGGCATCGAACTCGTCGGCGCCGTCCACATAGACGGAGAGCGACGCCACCTTGCCGAGCGCCTCGTTAAGATCGAAAACGGGGATACCATGGCCGGCCAGCCGCTTGGCGGTCGCCTCGGAGCTCGCCACGGTGCCGACGATGCGATCCTTGATGGTCGCCAGCGCGTCGATGAACATGTTCGCCGTCGAGCCGGTACCGACACCGATGATGCCGCCCTCGCCGACATACGTGAGCGCCGCCTCAGCCACCTTGCGCTTCATTTCGTCCTGGGTCATATCCCCCTCCTGATACCAACAGTCGAACGCAGCCTAACCATCGCCCCGCCTTTCGGCAAAGAGCCCGAGCGGCTAGCCTGCCGGCCATGCTGCCGATACCGACCCAGACCGACCTGCTGCTGAACCTGCTGGTTCTCGCCGGCGGCATGCAGGTGGCCTGGCTGTCGGCCATGCTGGTCCGCCGCGGCGTGCGCCCGGCGGCGATCCAGCGCATGCTGCCGCCACTGTATGCGGTCTGGGTGCTGATGTGGCCGGTCTACTCCGCCGCCATCTGGGTATGGATCGGACTCGGTCTGCTGGCGCTGCCGGTATTGCTGGCAGGCATGCTGAAACAACCCTTCTGGCAGGCGTTGCGGCGCGCCTGGAGCTCCCCCCCGCACCAACGGGGCTCCTGGCCGGCGCCGATGCACCTGCTGCCCATCTACTATCTGCTGGCGGCACTGGCCATGGCCGCCGCCTGGTTCCAGCAGATCCCCGAATTCGGCTTCGGGCTGGCACTGTCGTTCTGCCTCGCTTTTCCGGCGGCCGAACTGCTCGACCGCGCCGGCATCGTGCCGCTGAAATTCCCCACGCACCCGGAACAGACGCTGCCCGGCCACCTGACGCTGATCATGGGTTCGGCCCTTTTGATGGCCTGGAGTCTGCACGTCTATCACGGCATCGACTGGCGGCCGCTGATGATCGCCACACTGATCGCCGGCATTGCCGGCTCGGTGACGCGGGCCCTGATGCCCGGCGGCCTGAACCAGCCGGCCGCCCTGCTGCTGATGGGCGCCACCCTGTGGATGCTGTAAACTTCCCGTCATGCAGCCCTTGATCGAACGCGCCCTTGCCGAAGACGCCGCCTTCTCCGACCTGACCGGCATGGCCACCATCGCCACCGGTGCGACAGGTTCGGCGCGCATCACGGCCAAACAGGCCGGTGTGCTCTCCGGCTGCGACATCGCCCGCGACGTCTTCCGCACCGTCGATGCCGGCATCCGGCAGCAATGGCACAAGGCCGACGGCGAGCGGGTAGAGGCCGGCGACATGATCTGCGAACTCTCCGGTCGCCTGCGCAGCCTGCTGGCCGCCGAACGCACGGCGCTCAATTTCCTGCAGCATCTCTCCGGCATCGCCACGGCCACCCGCGCCTTCTCAGACCTCCTGGCCGGCAGCGGCTGCTCCGTCGTCGATACGCGCAAGACGACCCCCGGCCTGCGCGAGCTCGAAAAGACGGCGGTACGCCACGGCGGCGGCGACAACCACCGGCTGGATCTCGCCAGCGGCATGCTGATCAAGGAGAACCACATCGAGGCCTGCGGCTCGATCACCGCCGCCATCGTCGCCTGCCGCAAGCAGAGCGACAGCGTCTGGGTGGAGGTGGAGTGCGAAACGCTCGACGAAGTTCGCGAGGCCGTCGCCGCCGGACCCGACATCATCCTGCTCGACAACATGACGCCGGCGATGGTGAGCGAGGCGCGGCATCTCGTCCCACCCACCATCATCCTCGAGGCTTCCGGCAACATCACGCTGGCCAACGCCCGCGATTACGCTGCGACGGGCGTGAACCGCATCGCCGTCGGCGCCATCACCCATTCGGCACCGGCGCTCGATCTCTCCATGCGGGTATGCGGATGAGCGATTCCCGCCGGGCGATCCTCGGCCGGCTGGCGGCCAGCCGCACACCGGTTTCCGGCGACCGGCTTGCGGCGGAGCTCGGCATCAGCCGTACGGCGGTCTGGAAGCATGTGCAGGGACTGCGCGGCGACGGCCTCGACATCGAGGCCATTGGCGGCCAAGGCTATCTGCTGCGCTCGGACGTGCTGGTCGCCGAGGCGATCAGGGAGCGTTTCGGGGCGACGCAACCATCCCGCATCGGCCGCACGATCGAGGTGCTGGACGAGATCGATTCGACCAATCTGGAGCTGCTGCGCCGCGCCGAGCAGGGCGCTGACGAAGGGCTGGTGCTGTTCGCCGAACGGCAGACCAAGGGACGCGGCCGGCTTGCCCGCCGCTGGCACACCTTCGCGGGCGAGGCTCTGGCCTTCAGCCTGCTGCTGCGCCCGGCACTGCCGCCGCAACGCATCCCCGAAGTACCGCTGGTCGCCGCCTGCGGCCTCTACCGGGCCATCTCCGGATTCGCGCCGGAGGTGCGGCTGAAATGGCCGAACGACCTGCTGTTCCGCGGCAGGAAGCTGGCCGGTATCCTCACCGAGATGCGCGCCGAACCAGGGCGCGTGCACGCACTGGTAATCGGCATCGGCCTGAACGTGAAGGCGCCCGCAGGCGGCTGGCCGGCCGACATCACCCAGCCGGTCACCGACCTGACAACCGCCGCCGGCCGCGAGCTGAACCGCCACGACATCGCCGCCGCCTGCATCCGCGGTCTCGACGAGGCTTACGGCCAGTGGCTCGCCGAAGGCTTCGCGCCGATCCGCGACGACTGGTGGCAGGCACATGCCGCCTCCGGCCAGCCGGTGCGCGTGCACGACGGTGCCGGCTACATCGAGGGCATCGCCGAGGCGCTCGATCTCGACGGCGCCCTGCTGCTCAGAACAGCCGGAGAAACGCGGCGCATCATCGCCGGCGACCTGGAGCTGATGGCATGAAGTCTGCCGATAAAAACATTCTGATGGTCGCCGATGTCGGCAACACGCAGATGGTCTTCGGCCTCTACCGGAAGGAGGAGCTGATCGGCCACTGGCGGCTCTCCAGCCAGCGCCACCTGACGCCGGACGAACTCGCCTGGCAGCTGCACGGCATGTTCGCACAACTGCAGATCGCGCCCAGCGAGGTGCGCGGCATCATGGCGGCGAGCGTCGTGCCGCATCTGGATACACCGCTGGCGAGAGCCTGCGAGCGCATCTGCGGCAAGACACCGGCATTCATCGGCAGCCCCGAAGTGCGCACCGGCATGGCGGTCGACTACAAGAATCCGCGCGAGGTGGGCGCCGACCGCATCGTCAATGCGCTGGCGGCGCGAGAACATTTCGGTGCCCCGGCCATCGTGCTCGACTGCGGCACTGCCACCACCTTCGACATCGTCTCCCCGCAGGGGCACTATGCCGGTGGCCTGATCCTGCCCGGCATGGAAATCTCGCTGGCCGCCCTCTGCGAGCGCGCCGCCAAACTGCCGGAGGTATCGCTGGCCAGAAGCGAGGTGATCATCGGCCGCGATACGGTGACCAGCATGCAGGCCGGCAGCTACTGGGCCACCGTCGAGTCACTGACCGGCCTGATCCGCCGCCTCAGGCAACAGCCCGGCTACGCCGAGGCGCCGGTGATCGCCACCGGCGGCCTCGTCCACCTGCTGCTGGACGACATGCCCGACATCACCCATCACGTCACCCATCTGACACTGGAAGGGTTGCGCCTCTTGGGCGAGCGTCACTTCGGCCGCTGATCCCGTGAAAATCCTCGGACGCAGCCTGCTGGTCGTAATGCTGCTGTGGCTTGCCTGGGTCGCCTGGCAACCGCCCGAGACCGTGAGCGACCTATACGCCGTCAAGGGCAACCTGCCAACGGCACCCGACGATACCTCGGCCGGAAGCGCCGCACCTCGCGACCTCTGGCGGGTCGTCACCCGCCGCATCGTCTGGCCGGAAGCCGCCAAGACGCTGAAACAGCGCTTCGCCGATGCGGACCTGAAAGCGATCGAGATCAAGACGCGCGAGCCGGTGATCATGCATGCCTTCGACGACGGCCGCATCTTCAAGGATCTCAAATCCGCCACGCGCGCCAAGGATGAGTGGCGCAAGCAGCAGGTCGATGCGGATGTCATCAAGGTTTCGATCGAGGTCGGCAAGGAGGTCTACATGGTCGGCCTCGGCCGTTTCTATCTCGCCGAATATGCCGAGCAGATGCAGAACCAGTTGCGCCGGATCGGCGAGGCCTACCGCTACGAGCAGCGCACCGTCGAGCTGCCGGTGTGGCGCTTCACTTTTCCTGCGACCGGCAAGGCGACGGCCGAAAAGATGTGGGCGAAACTGCAAGACTTGGGCGTAGCCAGTCCTACCATCATGCCGGAAGAAAAATTCGAGGAGCTGTACGGCAAGCACTAGGCTTGCCGTACCTGCAACGGATCAGCGAATCAGTTCGGCGAAGCGGTCGAACAGGTAATCGGCATCGTGCGGACCGGGGCTCGCCTCCGGGTGGTACTGCACCGAGAAGACCGGCTTGTCCTTCACGCGCAACCCCTCGACGGTGCCGTCGAACAGCGA
>DATLWR010000059.1:0-6000 GCA_035576205.1 Mariprofundaceae bacterium | reverse complement strand
CCGCAAGGTAAAAAGCCGCTACAGCCCCCACTTCTTCTTGCTCAGTGTGAACAGGAATTGCCGCCGCTGCTTTTCCGGCATGGTTCGCAATGCCGCGAGGTACACGGCCTCCTCCTCGGATAGCGATTCGGCCAGCCGCATAGCCTGCCGCTGACCTTCGGGTGGCAGCCTGTTGAACAGGCGCAGGGCTTCAGCGCTGAGGTTTTCGGGGTTCATTGTTTCCAGGCTAATACCAGCTATGGAAAAACAAACGCCGGTTATGACTCGCCCTTGGATTATTCAGATCAGAATCGGTACAGCAGACCGCCTGAAACCAGGGTGACCCGGCTCCTGCCGGTTCCGCCGGTAGCCGTAATCGGCAATGACCCGACCTGGCCCAGATCTTCATATTGCATGCGTATGGCAAAGTTCTGCAAGTCGTATTGCAAGCCAACGCCATATGCAAAATTGGTATCGGTCGCGGTGGTTGAGCACCCACCCGCGCACAAGCCGGCAGTGGTCCACGACTGGTCGAATGTCGTCTGGGCAAGACCCAGTTTGCCGATAAGGGAGAGCTCATAGCCGATGGGTAAAGTACCGGTAGCTGCAACCTGGTAAGTTTTGGCCTTGGTCGACTGGTAATAACCGGGAGAGGAAACCGGATTGACGTTGCCCAGATCGGCATAACTGATTTCGACGCCAAAATTGGGCGTAAAATTGTAACCGCCGCCAATTCTGAAGGCGGTCGCCGTGGTCGAACATGTCGTATTCCCGCCGAAATTCGCAGGGCTGCACATATCGTTGGCGTTTGATTGGCCGACATCGACTGCGACATATAACCCGTCAGCCGCGGCTGCAGGAACAAAAGCAGCAACCATTGCAATCGCCAGAATCGTTTTTTTCATTTCCCCCTCCCCTGCTATTGCACAAGCAACGTCTTGAAGACCCTCTTCAATCAAGTGTAGGACGGCATTTGCCACGCAGACAAGAAATAAAACAAAAAAGGCCCCAACGGGGCCTTTTTCTCTTTCTGGCGGAGAGGGTGGGATTCGAACCCACGTGACGGAGTTACCCGTCCAACCGATTTCGAGTCGGTGCCGTTATGACCGCTTCGAGTACCTCTCCGTTGAGTCCTGTGATTGCAGGGCGGCGAAGCTTAGAGATTGATGGGCGGATGCACAAGGCATCAGCCTTCGAACACCCCCATGCTCCTGAGACGCTGGTTGCGCTGGGACAGAAGGGTATCCACAGGCAGGGCAAGCAGCTCGTTCAGGGCCTGGATGAGGACGGCATCCATCTGCTCGGCTGCCTCCTGCAGGTTACGGTGCGCGCCATCCTTGGGCTCCGGGATAATGCCGTCGACCAGGCCAAGTTCCCGCATGTCCTCGGCCGTCGGTTTCAATGCCTCGGCTGCTTCGGACGCAAACTTGCGATCGCGCCACAGAATGGCCGCGCAACCTTCCGGCGAGATCACCGAATAGGTCGATAGCTGCTGCATGAACAGCCGGTCGCCGACGCCAATGGCCAGTGCGCCACCGGAACCGCCCTCGCCGATCACCGTGCAGATCACCGGCACCTTCAGGGCAGCCAATTCCATCAGATTGCGGGCGATCGCCTCGGACTGACCGCGCTCCTCGGCGTCGATGCCCGGCCAGGCACCGGCCGTATCGATAAAGGTCAACAGCGGCATTTCGAAGCGCTCGGCCAGCTTGAACAGGCGCAACGCCTTGCGGTAGCCCTCGGGCCGCGGCATGCCGAAGTTCCGCTTCAGCTTCTCTTTCGTATCCCGACCTTTCTGGTGTCCGACCACCACCACCGCATGGTCGTGGAAGCGGGCGATGCCGCCGACGATGGCGCCGTCGTCGGCATAGGCGCGGTCGCCGTGCAGTTCCTGGAAATCATCGAACAAAAGCGGTACGTAATCGAGGAAATAGGGCCGGTCGGGATGCCGGGAAAGCTGGCAAACCTGCGCTCGGGTTGCCTTGCTGTAAATCTGCTCGACCAGTTTGTCGCGCTTGGCAGTCAATCGTTCCACCTCTTCGGCAATATTGATGCCGGAACCCTTGCCCATCGAGGAAAGCTCGTCGATCTTCGACGTCAGCTCCGCGATCGGACGTTCAAATTCCAGATAACTATAGGCCATTCTTAACCCCTCTTCATCCCCGGCGTGCGTTCTGCTCGCGCGGCGGCTGCCATGGACGACAATGCAGATGCAGCGCCTCGGCACCGAAACGCGCCTCCAGCTGTGCCTTCAGCTTCGCATCCCAGTGCAGGCATGGCTTGGTCTGCAGGTGCGCAACGCTACCGTCGGGAAGGGTGACATGGAATGCCAGACGTGCAGCCGCATTCTGGCCGCCGGTCACGCCTTTCAGCCGTGCCAGCGTCACCTCGTCCCAGGCAATACTCGCCGCCGAAATGCGTACTTCGTCGACCAGCTCCGGCAGAATTTCCTCCAGCACGGCGATCGACTCGGCGATCAGCACCGGCTCATCCTTGGACTTGTCGACCCGGCCGGCGACCAGGAGCGGCTTGTCCGCTTTCAGCGCCTCGCTGCTGGCCGCATAGATCTTCGCGAAGCAGATCATCTCCGCCTGACCTTGCAAATCCTCGATCTGCACGAAGGCCATCGTGCCCTTGGCACCGTGATGCTGGCGGAGCCCGGCGACACCGATCGGCACCACGATGCGCGCACCGTCTTCCAGATCGGCAAGCTGACCGAGATGGCAATCGCCGAGACCGGTGACCCGCCCGATGAAGGCCTCCAGCGGATGGCCGGTGAGGTAGAAGCCGAGCACCTCGCGCTCGGCACGAAGGCTCTCGCTGGCATTCCACGGCCTGAGCTCGGGGAACAGCTGGCCGGCTCCCTCCGGCTCGGCCACCTCGAACAGGGCATTCTGGCGGGTTCCCTGTTCCTTTCGCCGGCGGGAAAGCTTGTCGAGCGCCTCGCCAAGCCCCTCGATAGCTGCATGCGGATGCGGAATCAGCCCCGTAAGTGCCCCGGCCTTGATCAGAGCCTCGAGAATGCGCTTGTTCATCGTGCGATCCGGTGCCCGCAGCATCAGATCCTCGAAATCCTTGAACTCCCCATCCTTGCGGCGCACGCGCACCACCTCGCGGATCGCCGCTTCGCCGACGCCCTTCACGGCGCCGAGGCCGAAACGGATCGCCCCGCCCTCCGGCATGAATTCCCAGTCGGAGGCGTTGATGTGCGGCGGCAGCATGGCGATACCCATCGACTGGCAGTCGGCGACCAGCCGCGCCACCTTGTCGCTGTTGCCCATGTCGCAGGAGAGGGTGGCGGCCATGAAGGCCTGCGGGAAATGCGCTTTCAGGTAGGCCGTCTGGTAGGCGATCAACGCATAGGCAGCCGAGTGCGACTTGTTGAAGCCGTAGCCGGCGAATTTCTCCATCAGGTCGAAGATGTGTTCGGCCTTGGCATCCGGAATCTTGTTCTTCGCCGAGCCCTCCATGAAAATCTGGCGCTGCTGAGCCATCTCGGCCGGATTCTTCTTGCCCATGGCACGGCGCAGCAGGTCGGCCTGGCCAAGCGTGTAGCCGGCCAGATCCTGGGCGATCTTCATCACCTGTTCCTGGTAGAGAATCACGCCATAGGTCTCGGCGAGGATCGGCTGCAGCTGCGGCACCGGATAGACCACCTGCTGCTTGCCGTGCTTGCGTTCGATGAAGTCGTCCACCATGCCCGACTGCAGCGGGCCTGGGCGATAGAGCGCCACGAGAGCGATGATGTCCTCGAAACAGTCCGGCCGCATGCGGCGGAGCAGATCGCGCATGCCGGATGATTCGAGCTGGAACACCGCTCCGGTGTCGCCCCGTTTCAGCAGATCGTAGGTCTTCGCATCGTCGAGCGGAATGGTGGTGAGATCGAACTGCTGTTCAGCCTCTGATTTGCCGCCTCGACGCACCAGCTGCACGGCAAGCTGCAGCACGGTGAGGGTCTTGAGGCCCAGAAAATCGAACTTGATCAGCCCGACCTTCTCGGCGTTCTTCATGTCCCACTGCACCACCTTGCCCTCTTCGCGCGGGTCCTTGTAGAGCGGTGCGATCTCGACCAGCGGCTCGCGGCCGATGATCACGCCGGCGGCATGTTTGCCGGCATGGCGGTTGCGCCCCTCGAGCTTCAGGGCGATCTCGAAGAGCTGTTTGACGTCGTCGTCCTGCGCAAGCATCGCGGCGAGCTTCGGCTCGGCGACGATCGCCTTTTCGAGCGTGATGTCGAGGTCGTTGGGGATCAGCTTGGCGATCTCGTCGACGCGCGGCAGCGGCATCGCCAGCACGCGGCCGACGTCGCGCACCACCGCCTTCGCCTTCATCGAACCGTAGGTGATGATCTGCGCCACCCGCTCCTCGCCGTACTTCTCGGTGACGTACTTGATCACCTCGTCGCGCCGGCTCATGCAGAAATCGACGTCGAAGTCGGGCATCGAGACGCGCTCGGGATTGAGGAAGCGCTCGAACAGCAGGCCGTAGCGGATCGGATCGAGATCGGTGATGCCCAGACAATAGGCCACCAGCGAGCCGGCACCGGAACCGCGGCCGGGACCGACAGGAATATCGTGGTGTTTGGCCCACATGATGAAGTCGGAAACGATCAGGAAGTAGCCGGGGAAGCCCATCTTCTCGATCACGTCGAGTTCGAAAGCGAGCCGCTGCTCGTACTCTTCGCGCGGTGCCTCGGGCCGGCCGGCAAGGATGGCCGGCCAGCGGGCATCGAGCCCTTCGGCGGCCTTCTCACGGATGAAATCCTTCAGCTCCATCCCTTCCGGCACCTTGAAGTCCGGCAGCTGGTAATGGCCGAACTGCAGGTCGACGTTGCAGCGGTTGGCGATATGCACCGAGTTCTCGATCGCCTCGGGGATATCCTCAAAAAGCTCCCGCATCTCCTCATGCGATTTCAGGTAGCACTCGGGATTGAAATGGCCGGAGACGTCGTCCTGCAGCGTACGGTTCTGCTGCAGCGCCTGCATCGCCTCGAAGGCGCGGAAATCCTCGCGAGCCAGGAAGTGCACGTTGTTGCTGGCCACCAGCGGAACATCAAGTTCGTGGGCGATGTCGATCAGGGCGCGGTTCACCTGCTCCTGGCCGGCCGCACCCGTGCGCTGCAATTCAAGGAAATAGCAGTGTTCGTGGAAGATATCGCGGTACTCGGTAACCAGGCCCCTGGCCGCCGACTTGTCGCCCCGCTGCAGCGCCTGCTCGACCTCGCCGTTCCAGCCGGAAGAGAGCGCGATCAGGCCGTCGGCATGCTGGCACAGCAGCGCCTTGTCGATACGCGGCTTGTAGTAGAAGCCTTCGAGGTAGGCGGCGGAAACCAGCTTCAGCAGGTTCTTCCAGCCGCGGTTGTTGCGCGCCAGGAGCACCAGCTGCGCCAGCTTCGGGCCTCTCGGTCCGTCGGAGACGCGCTCGCGCATGTTGTCGCAGATGAACACCTCGCAGCCGAGGATCGGCTTGATGCCGAGCTTCATCGCCTGCGAATAGAACTCGACGGCACCGAACAGGTTGCCGTAATCGGTCAGCGCCACCGCCGGCTGCCGCATCTCCACAGCCTTGCTCAGCAGTTTTTTCACCGGCATCGTGCCGGCCAGCAGCGAATAATCGGAATGCGCGTGGAGATGCACGAAGGGCGCGAATTGCATGCCGCCAGCATAGCCGCCTGCCACCACCAATGCACCCCTGACAAGCCGGCCCGTTCAGGAACCGGGAGCAGTATCCGCGCTGTTGCAACGGGTTGTGCAATTTTCGGCTGCTCCCTATGCTTCGCTCCCTAGTTTCGCCGGATGAGAGGTTGAAGATGGCATTTGTAGTTACCCAGCTTTGCAAGGATTGTGTCGATACCGCCTGCGTCGCGGTCTGCCCGGTCGACTGCTTCTACCAGCCGAAGGAGGTTTCTGCGGAGACCCCGAACATGCTGTTTATCTCGCCGGAAGAGTGCATCGACTGCGCTGTCTGCGAGCCGGAGTGCCCGTGGGAAGCGATCTTCCCGGAAGAGGACGTGCCGGAGGT
>DATLWR010000058.1:0-9081 GCA_035576205.1 Mariprofundaceae bacterium | reverse complement strand
CGTATGCGGCAGCAGGGAATCGATATCTCGCAGCAGATCCTGGCTCCGTTCGACCGCCTCGGCATCCAGGCGGGAATGGCGCTGGATGAAGGAGATGGCGCGCTGGGCATCGAGCAGGCTCAGCCTCGCCTTGCCGGTAATGTCCTCGAAGCGGGCGATCGACTCGAGCTGTTGTTCGATGTGGTTCTCGGTCTGCCCCAGCACCACCTGGCTGACCCGATTGAGGCCGGTATAGGTGCTTTCGAGGATGTCGGCCAGGTGATCGACCTTGTTTTCGAACAGGCCCAGAAGGATGGAGATGCCGTTTCTGGCGAGTTCCGGCTGATGTCGCGCCGCCAGTCGAAAAAGGCGAAAGGTGGCCAGTTTCTCCGAGTGAAGCGTGAACAGGCAGCCGTTCTTCTGGATGAAGGCGACGGTGACGTTCACCGGCGTCTCCTCGAAGTCGTGCAGGAAGACGGAATGGATGTGCATGCCGTCCTCATCCATGTAGAACCGCGAGGTCGCCTCGATCTCCCCGATCTCCTCGTCGTCGGGCAGCCTGACATCATAGGTCGATTCCACCCGGGCACGCAGATCGGGCGTCGGATCGACCAGATCGACCCAGACCGCGTCACAGGGAAGTGGCTCGTTTTCCGCCAGCTGGATCTGTTCCAGATGTCCTTCACGCACGCTGAAGAGATTGATCAAGGCTGCGTTCCTCGATGCTGTGAAACGATGCCGTTGCGCAGCTGCGTGACATCATCGGGCAGGCGGCATGCTTCCGTATCGTGGCAGTAGGAGGGGTTGGCAGACTCCATCCTTTAATGCTGGGGATGGGTTTTGACAGGGTGATGACACCACCGCTTCGCCAAGGTGGGTCGCTATCAGGGTTCGGCTAGGGGGAGCGGCCTACTTCTTTTTCTTCTTTTTGTGCTTCTTGTCGCCCTTGTGCTTCTTGGGCTTGTCGGCGGCCTTTTCCTTTTTCGGCTTCTTTTCGGCCTTGGCCTTTTTCTCTTCCTTGGTCTTCTTCGGCTTGTCGTGCTTCAGCGCCTCGGCGGCAGCAAGCACGGTGGCGGCACGCGCCTCGCCGAATCCCGGCACCTTGGTGAGCTTTTTGGCGCCACCCTTAAGCAATGTTTTCACCGAATCGATGCCGTGTTCGGCGAGCAATGCGGCGGTGTTGTCGCCGATCCCCGGGATGTCGGTCAATGCGTGTTTCATGCCATTCCTCCAGCGTGCATCATGCTGTGCACCTTTTCCCCGAAATGCTTTTCCACCGCCGGCATCCAGATGCGGATGCGGTTGGCGATCTCGTTGCGGATATCGCGGAAACGTTTGAGCCTTTCGGTCTCGTGGCCGTCATCGTTCGTGACATCCTCGAAGCTCCAGCAGATGCGTTTGCCGTAACCGGGGAAGGAGGGGCAGCTGTCGCTGCAGGAGAGGTCGCAGGTGGAGCGGGTCTGTTCGCATACGTTGATGACGTAATCGAAATGTTCGTTGGCATATTCACTGATATGGTGGCTGCGCGCCCCGGAGGCATCGATATGCAGCTCCTTCAGCGTTTCGATGGCCAGTTGGTGGACGGGTTTCGGATTGGTGCCGGCGCTCTTCGCATCGAACTGGCCGCGGCTGAAATGGTTGAGCATATGTTCCGCCATTTGCGACCTGGCAGCGTTGTCACAACAGATGAATAGAACCCGGATCGTCATCTTTTATCCCCCGATCCCCCCGTGAGGAAGGTCACAAGTAAACACCCTGTGTAAATGGATGACAAGTGACACGGCGGGCAGCATGCCCGGCTGACAGCTAGACGTTGAACCTGAAATGCATCACGTCGCCGTCCTTGACGACATACTCCTTCCCTTCCAGACGCATCTTGCCGGCCTCCTTGGCCTTCGCCTCGCCGCCGAGGCCGACGAAGTCCTCGTAGGCGATGGTTTCGGCGCGGATGAAGCCCTTCTCGAAATCGGTGTGGATCACGCCGGCCGCCTTCGGAGCGGTGTCGCCGCGATGGATGGTCCAGGCGCGCACCTCTTTCACACCGGCGGTAAAGTAGGTGATCAGATCGAGCAGCGTGTAGGCCTCGCGGATCACGGTGTTGAGTCCCGGCTCTGCAAGGCCCAGGTCGGCGAGGAACTCCTTCTTCGAGTCGGCATCCATCTCGGCCAGTTCCGACTCGATCTGCGCCGAGACGACGGCCACGCGGGCACCTTCCTCGGCGGCATGGCTGCGTACCTTGTCGACCAGCGCGTTGCCGTCGGGAAGGCTGCCGTCATCGACGTTGGCGATGTAGAGCACCGGCTTCGCGGTCAGGAGGCAGAGCTCCTTCAGCTGTGCCAGCTGGTCGTCGGAGAGCTTCTGGCGGCGGACAGTGGTGCCGTCCTCCAGTCCTTTCAGCACTCTGGTCAGCATATCCAGCTGCGCCTTCGCATCCTTGTCGCCGGAACGGGCCAGTTTCTCGACACGGGTGATGCCTTTCTGCACCGTATCCATGTCCTTCAGCATCAGCTCGGTGTCGATGGTCTCGATGTCGGAGAGCGGATCGACCTGGCCGGCCACGTGTGTGACGTTATCGTCCTCGAAACAGCGCACTACGTGGGCGATAGCGGCGCATTCGCGGATGTGGGCGAGGAACTGGTTGCCGAGGCCCTCACCGGAGGCGGCGCCGGCCACGAGACCGGCGATGTCGACGAACTCGACGACGGCATTCTGGATCGCCTGCGGTTTGACGATGGCGGAGAGCGCATCGATACGCGGATCGGGCACAGGCACGATGCCGACGTTCGGATCGATGGTGCAGAATGGGTAGTTGGCCGCTTCGGCACCGCCGCCGGCCAGCGCGTTGAACAGGGTAGACTTGCCGACGTTCGGAAGACCGACGATGCCGATGCTGAGTGCCATGATTTAACTCTCCTGAATCTTCAGATGGATACGGTTGGCGGCATGTGCCAGCTGGCCGGCCAGAATTGCCGTCATCTCGGGCAGGACGGCGGCGAACATGCGTGCCTCGTCTGCACGTGCTCCCTCATCGCCGCGACCCAGTACCCAGCCGGTGACATCGCCGTGTGTCGGGCGGCCGATGCCGAGCTTGATACGCACGTAGTCGGCATCCGGCAAATGCTGGTTCAGCGATTTCAGGCCATTGTGCCCGCCGTGGCCGCCGCCGGCTTTCAACCGGACTTTTCCGGATGGAAGGTCGAGATCGTCGTAGACGACGAAGATGCTGCTTGTTTCGACGCTGTAGTAGCGGGCCAGCGGCCCGACCGCCTCGCCGCTGTTGTTCATGAAGGTCTGCGGCTTGACCAGCAACACCTTGTCGCCGCCCTGCTGCCATTCGCAGGTCTCGGCACGAAAACGAGGGGCTGCGGCAAAGCGCAGCCCCTGCGATTCGGCAAGTTGGTCGAGAAAACGGAAGCCGATGTTGTGGCGCGTCTCCCCGTACTGCCTGCCCGGATTGCCAAGCCCGACGAGCAGCTGCAAGGTGGCTTACTCGCCTGCTTCTTCCGCGGCTTCCGGCTTGCCGTTCTCCACTTCGGTTTCGACGGTTTCGGCAGCGGTTTCCACTTCGACGCGCGGCGCGGAGCAGGCGACGATGGTGAAGTTGATGCCCTCGGCTTCCAGCTCCTGCACATGCACGCCTTCCGGCAGCTTGATGTCCTGGATATGGATGGAGTGGCCGATCTCGAGGTTCGAGCAGTCCACGTCGATGTGACCCGGGATCGAGTCGGCACGGCAGGTGACGTCCAGGTGATGGCGGATGGTCTCGATGTTGCCACCCTTCACGGCACCCGGGCACTTCTCGAAGTTGATCAGGTGCAGGGCCACTTCGGCGTGCACGATGTCGGATGCGGCAACGCGGAAGAAGTCCAGATGGGTCGGGACATCCTTGATCGGATCGTACTGAACGGACTTCAGCATGGCGGTGTTCTTGCCGCGGGCGCCCTTGACCTTGATGTCGATCATGGCGGCGTGGAACTCTTCCTTGTCGAGCAGCTTGCTGACGGTCAGCGCGTCGAGAATGATCGGCAGCTCCTGCTTGCCGCCGCCGTAGACGATGGCGGGCAGCTTGCCGGCGCGACGCAGGCGGCGGGATTCGGACTTGCCGCTGGTTTCGCGGACTTCGGCTTCAAGTTCAAAACTGTGCATGGTGGACTTCCTCCTTGTTGTGCGCCGGCGGGTCGGCCCGGTACGGCGGCTGCCCCCGTCGGGCGCAGCGGCGGCGCACTCTAGAGGGTTTGTTTAGTTATACAAGCTGGAGATGGAGCGGCCGTCGTAGATGCGGTTGATCGCCTCGCCCATCAAGGGTGCGATGGTCAGCTGACGCACCTTGCCGGTCTCCAGGATACGGGCCGGCTGCAGGATGCTGTCGGTGATCACCAGTTCGTAGAGGTCGGATGCTTTCAGGCGATCGGCGGCAGGGCCGGAGAGAACGCCGTGCGTGGCGTAGGCCGAAACCTTGGTGGCACCGCGCTGGAGCAATGCCTCGACTGCGTTGGTCAAGGTGCCGGCGGTATCGACGATGTCGTCGACCAGGATGCAGTGCTTGCCCTGCACGTCACCGATGATGTTCATCACCTCGGCGACGTTCGGTGCCGGCCGGCGCTTGTCGACGATGGCCATGTCGACATGCAGGCGTTTGGCCAGTGCCCGGGCACGCACCACACCGCCGACGTCCGGCGAGACGATCATGACGTCGTCCATGACGTTGTGCTGCTCGATGTCCTTCGCGAACAGGGGGGCGGCGAAGACGTTGTCGACCGGGATGTCGAAGAAGCCCTGGATCTGGGTGGCGTGCAGGTCGAGCGTCAGCACGCGGGTCGCACCCGCAGCCTGGATCATGTCGGCCACCAGCTTCGCCGAGATCGGCGTGCGGCCGGCGCTCTTGCGGTCCTGGCGGGCATAGCCGAAGTAGGGGATGACGGCGCAGATGTAGT
The DNA here is from genome assembly GCA_035576205.1 of Mariprofundaceae bacterium. Lineage (GTDB taxonomy): Bacteria > Pseudomonadota > Zetaproteobacteria > Mariprofundales > Mariprofundaceae > DATLWR01. The sequence goes on along the minus strand of DATLWR010000058.1, from coordinate 4,168 downwards.
GTGCCGAGGCGCGCTTGGCCGCATCCATGAAGATCAGCAGTTCCATCAGGTTGTCGTTGGCCGGTGCCGAGGTGCTCTGGATGAAGAAGGCATCCAGTCCGCGGATGGTTTCCTGGATCTGCAGGAAGATTTCACCGTCGGAGAAACGCTGGATAGGCACCTGTCCGAGCGGCAGCCCCATGTGCTCGCTGATCGCCTTGCTAAGCGGCGGGTTCGAGGTGCCGGAAAAGAGGCGCATCTTCTTGTTGGTCATGCCGTTCTCCTGCTGCCCTGTACGGTGCCTTCGGGCATCCACGATTTGCTGATCGAAACTGGCTGGGCGGCAGGATTATTCGGCGCTTTGCGCCTCACCGCAGCGGGCCGGCGTCACGCTGCTCCGCCGTTGCCTTGCTTTCGCTCGGCCCGAACCTTTGACGGTTCTCATCCTGCCTTCCCATGTTTCGCCGAAGCTTCACGCTTCGGCAATCTGTCTGGCTGGGGCGGCAGGATTCGAACCTACGCATGACGGGATCAAAACCCGTTGCCTTACCGCTTGGCGACGCCCCAATCGTTGTTGTCCCGCGCCGGATGCGTGTCCAGCAACCGGCCGGCATGGGTCCAGCTGGCAAGTCCCCGCTCTTGCAGCTGGCTCGCCATGGCGGATGCCTCGCCGCTTTCATCGAACAGGGCGACACAGGCCGAACCGCTGCCACTCATCCATGCTTGCTGCGAATGCTTCCGCAGGTGCTGCAGAAGCCGTGCGAGCGCCGGACTCAGGGCGCAGGCGGCGGCTTCAAGATCGTTCTCCCCAAGCCTTGCAGGACCGCGGCGCATGGTATCGGTGGCCCCCGGAAGGGTCAACGTGCGGCCGGCCTCGGAGTGGTCGAAATGACGGAAAACGGCGGCGGTGGAGAGGCCCGTCCCCGGCCAGGCGAGCAGTGCGCTGCCGGCCGGCATTGGTTTGTCGTAGGACTGCAGTTTTTCGCCGATGCCGTGCGCCTGGCTGGCCTGGCCGAACAGGAAACAGGGGATGTCGGCACCGTATGGGGCAGCGAATTCGATCATGGCATCGAGCGGCATGCCGAGCTGCCAGAGCCGGTTGGCGGCGATGATGGCGGTGGCGGCGTCCGAGGAGCCGCCGCCCAGCCCCGCCTGGGCCGGAATACGCTTGTCGATATGCACGTGCAGGCCGTCCCGGATGCCGTAACGGTTTCGCAGGGCGGCCAGTACCTTGTAAACGAGATTGTCCGGGCCGGCGAGTTCGGGAACGGAGCAGCCCACGGCAAGGTCGGCGGCCGGCTCGAAGCACAGCGAGTCGGTGACGTCGACATAGGCGAAGCTCGTGTCGAGCTCGTGCATGCCGCTTTCGAGGATGGCGGTGATCCTCAGGTGCAGGTTGATCTTGGCCGGCGCCGGCAAAACCAGCCTCATATACCTGTCCTCATGTGCCGATCAGCAGCGTGGCGCGGCGGCCGTGGGTGATGTCGGTGAGTGTCAGGCGCCGCTGGCCGGCATCCCAGACGATGCGGATCAGCGCACCTCCCTGATGCCCCTCCCATTCGCCGGGTCGGGTCGGGTGGAATGTCGCCGGCATGTCGCCGAGCAGGATGGCGGCGAGGGTCCACGGGGCGACCACGATGCCATGCTGCTGCAGCTCGGTCAGGGCGACTGGACGGAATTCGGGGTGCTGCGAGTCGCGTATCCGCATCTCGCCATGGTCCCATGCCAGTTCGACCACCATGCCGCTCGCTGCATGCGTCAGCCTGAGTTTTCCTGCCTCGGGTGCTTCAGCCTGCCAGTCGATGCCGACCTGCCAGCGGCGGGCCGGTTCGATCACCAGCAGCCGACCGCTGAATGCCGGATAGGGGCCGATGAGCGGCTGCTGCATGATGCCCCCTGTCGGGCCGATGCTGGCGCAACCCGACAGCGTGGTGATCGCAACGAGCAGCGTGGCGACAAGCCGCAACCGCATCAGAGGCCTTGCTTGATCTTCTGTTTCAGCAGCGCCGGATCGTCCGGGTTGTTCTTGAGGGCCCGCTGCCAGGCATCGCGCGCCGCTTCAAGCCGGTTCAGGCGCCAGTAGATGTCGCCCATATGCTCCAGCATGGTCGGGTCGTTCTTGACGCCGGCAATGGCCTTCTCCTGGATTTTCGCTGCCTCGGCGAATTTGCCCTGCTTGAAATAGACCCAGGCGAGCGAATCCTGGAAATAGGCATCGTCCGGCTTCAGTTCCAGCGCCCGGCGGATCAGCTTTTCCGCTTCATCGAGCCGGATGCCGCGATCGGCCAGCGAATAGCCGAGGAAATTCAATGCCTCGGGATGATTCGGATTGATGTGCAGCAGCAGGTGCAGGGTGCTTTCCTCCTTGTCGTGCTGCTTCAGTGCGTTGTAGGCGACCGCGCGGTTGAACAGCACGCCGGTCGGAGGCTTGGGCAGGGCGAGGGCGGGTTCGGACTCCTTCAGGAGCAGTTCGTATTTTTTCTGCTGTACACGGATGGCCGAGAGCATCTCGTAGGCATCCGCCGTATCCGGACGAACCTGCAGCAGATCAAGCAGCCGGGAGGCCGCCTTATCCCACTGCTGGTCGTGCGCATCGAGGCCGGCCAGTCGCAGTTGCGACTCGGTATAGAGCGGCGACTGCTTGCCGATGCCGGCATACTGTTTGCGTGCCTCATCGATACGCTCCAGCCCTTCCAGGCTGATGCCGTGGTAGAAGGTCGCCTCGTCGCTGCTGCCCTCGATACGGGCAAAAGCAGCTTCGGCCTCCTTGTAATTGCGCTGCTGGAGGTACAGCAGGCCGAGCGCCTTGACGATCTCAGGCTCGCCGCCCGTGCGGTTGACCAGGTCGCGGTAGACGACGATGGCGTCGTCGATCCGCCCCTGCTGGACGAGGATGCGGCCCAGCGCATTGCTGACCCGCCAGGCATCACGATGCGAGGCGAGGAAATCGCGCAGCAGTGATTCGGCGACCTCGGGCTGTTTCTGCTGCAGGGCGATCTGGCTCAGCATCAGCACCGGCGTATCGTCGTCCGGCGCCAGCTTGCGCATCTGCTTCAGGGCTTCCTTCGCACCGGCCAGATTGTGGTCCTGCATGAACAATTGTGCCTGGATCAGGCGCAGGTCGGCCGAATCTCCGGCACGGATCGCCTTGTCGATGGCGGCCTGCGCTTCCTTCAGGCGGTTGACGGAAACCAGCAGCTGGGCCTGCAGCCGGCGTGCGTCGGCATCGGTCGGGTGATGGTCGAGGTATTTCTGCAGCGAGACGAGCGCCTCTTCCGGCTTGCCGGTGACGGCGAGGTAACGGGCATGCAACAGCATGACCTCGTCCCGCTTCGACGCCTCGAGATCCTTGTGTGCCAGCAATTCGTCGATGACCTTGCCGGCCGCGGCGGGCTGGCCGCGGCCGAGCAGCAGTTCGACAAGCTGGATGCGCGGCTTGACGGCCTCGGGATCCTTGGCGACCAGCGCCTGCAGCAGGCGGATCGCCAGGTCGGTGTTGCCCTGGTTCAGGGCGTTCTGGGCGGCGAGATAGAGGAAGCCGGGATCCATCTCCGAAATGGGCACAGCCGTGCTCTTCGGAGCTGCTGCGGACGATTCGACCGGCGCATGCTGGGCACAGGCACTCAGGGTGATGGCCGCCAGCAGCAGGATTTTCGATTTCATGCCAACTCCTTCCATTCGACTTCGCGGAACCTGTCGCCTTCCGGGGCCAGCGTCCAGCAGCGCATTTCGCACCACTCGCCGTCGCAGACACTGATGATGGGGTAGAGGAATCCTTCCCAGGCACTGTCCAGATCGGTCGGCGATGGTTTGCCGGGGCAATCCGGGTGGGTGTGGAAGACACCGATGATCTCGAGGCCGCTGCCGCGCAGTTCGCGGTCCACCTGCTGGTAGCCGGCAGGATCGAGCTGGAAACGGTCGGCGGCGCGCTCGCTGTTCAGGTTGGCGATCTGGCGCACCTCACGGACCTGCCAGCGGTCGCCTTCGAGCGTACCGACCAGCAGGCCGCAGATCTCCAGCGGGTAACCTGTTCCGGCGATGCGGCGCAGTTCGGCGATGGCGGCGGCCGGGAATGTCGCCTGGCCGCCGGCAGCAGGGTCGAGGACAGACAGGTATTCGGGGCTTTGGAAGCGTTCGGGTTCGTACAAGTTCGACTCCATGGGGGATGCGGATTCTGGCCGGCCAGATG
>DATLWR010000057.1:0-21606 GCA_035576205.1 Mariprofundaceae bacterium | reverse complement strand
GGCGAGCTGACCGTCGATCATCTGGGACTGAAGAATTTCAAGGCGCAGCTCGCCAGCTGGCCGGCACTACTTGGCCCGCTGGATGCTGCCGCCGTCGTCATGGATGCGAAGCTGGAGCAGCGCCCCGACGGTCTGCGGCTCGGTGAAGGCAGCGTGACGCTCGAGGCGGCCCACAAGATCGCCCTGCAGTGGAAGGCGGACATGCAGTCAGCCGACCGTGTGGAGCTCCGCCGCAGCCAGATCGACATGGACGGCCGCAAGCTGGCCGAGATGCACGGCGATATCGACAAGCTCGGCAGCGAATCGCCGACCTACCAGCTGCGCCTTGCCAGTGAACCGATCGACCGGCTGTGGCTGGCCGGCCTGCTGCCGGACCTGAAGACCCTCTACGCCGGGCATCCGGCACCGTGGAAGCAGATCAAGGTCGGCATGTTGCTGGCCGGCACGAGCGACCAGCTCGACCTGCGCGACCTGCAGCTGCTGCTCGACGGCGAGCTGGTGCAGGCCTCCGGTTCCGTTTTCCCGGACAAGAACGGACCGAATATCCGCCTGCGGATCGCCACCAACGACCTGCACATCGATCCGTGGCTGCCGCAGGCGCAACAGCAGCCGGCGGCAGTGCCGGTGGCGCCGGTGGCCGGGACGGCCGCAGCCAACGAGACCGAGCCCGACCTGCGTTTCCTGAAGGACTGGCGGGTGGCGGCCCAGGTGCAGGCCGGCACGCTGCATCTGCGCGGCCTGGATCTGCAGAACCTGCGCATGACGGTGAACGGCGTCGACGGCAAGTTCGATCTGAATCCGCTGCGCTTCGGCCTTTCCAGCGGCCAGGTGGAGGAGAAGGCGAGCCTCAATGCCGCAGCGTATCCGGCCCGCTGGACCGAGTCGGTGCACATCACCGGTGTGCAGGTCGGACCGGTGCTGAAGGCGGTGGCCAATCTGGACATGCTGGAAGGCGAGCTGGGCATGGATACCGATTTCAGCGGCACGGGTGTGAGCCAGTCGGCGGTGAAGACGCTCGGCGGCCACGGCAGCTTCACGTTGCGCGACGGCAAGGTGCGCGGCTTCGATATCGCCGGCACGTTGCGCCGGCTGGCCAATCCGCTGGCTGCGACGGGTCCGCAGGAGACCGATTTCTCGCAGCTCTCCGGCAGTTTCAAGGTGACCAACGGTGTCGCCAGGAACGACGACCTGTTCATGTCCTCGCCGCTGCTCAGGGTGACCGGCAAGGGTACGGTCGATCTGGTACAGAAGAGTCTCGACTACCATGTCAAACCGACGGTGGTCGGCACGCTGGTCGGCCAGGGCGATACCGTAGCGGTCCGGCAGGGCTTCTCGGTGCCGCTGCACATCACCGGCTCGTTTGCAGCACCGAAGGTGCAGCCCGAACTGGATGCCGCCACCATCCTGCAGAACCTGCAGGGAGGGGGCGGTGGCGGTGGTGGCGGCAAGGTGGGCGGCGTGATCGGCCAGATCCTGCAGGGCAGCCAGCAGCAACAGACACCGCAACAGCAGCAACCGGCACAGCCGCAACAGACGCCGCAACAGCAGCAACCGGCACCGGCGACGCCGCAGAAACAGCTGCAGAAGTCGCTGGAAGGGCTGATCAAGGGACTCTGAGGATTTCCGCATGCGTATTTTCGAGCACCTGCGGCTGCACCCGGAGCGCCCGCAAATCCGCCAGATCCGCCGGGCGGTCGAGCTGTTGCGGGAGGGGGTGTTCCTGGTCGTACCGACCGATACGACCTACGTGCTGGTCTGTGCGCCGCAGGCGACCGGGGCACTGGAGGAGATCCGCCACCTGCGCCGGCTGGACGACAATCACCTCTGGTCGGTGATCTGCAGCGACCTGTCGCAGGCCTCCTCCTGCGTGAAGATCGACAACCTGGCCTACCGGCTGCTGAAACGCTGCCTGCCGGGGCCCTATACCTTCATCCTGCCGGCGAGCTCGGCTCTGCCGCGCCGTATCTTCGGCAAGCGCAAGGATGTCGGCATCCGCATCCCGAACCATGAAATCTGCCGGCAATTGCTCGCCGAGCACGGCGAGCTCCTGCTCGCCACGACGCTGCAGTTTCCCGGTGAAACGGATCCGGCCTTCGACCCGGACGAGTTCGTGCCGAAACTTCGGCACCTGAACGCCGCCGTACTCGATGCCGGCTGGTGCGGCATGGTGCCGACCACCGTGGTCGACCTGTGCGGCGGCGAGCCGGAACTGCTGCGCGAGGGGGCCGGGCCATGGCCTGCCTGAGACCGCCGGCCTGAACCGTGTCGCCGGGGTGGATGGCATCGGCCGGCACTTCGGTTAACATCCGGCGCTCAGATTGGTTGAAGACCGGGAGGTTGCATGATCGAGCGCGTGTTTGAGTGGCTGCTGTGGAACAGCCGTTTCGTGGTGATTCTGGCGGTACTCTCGTCGGTGGTCGGCATGCTGCTGCTGTTCGCCCTGGCGGCCGAAGGCATGCTTCAGCTGGCCTGGGAATTCATCGACATGAGCTTCCTGGGCGGCACATATCCCGATTTCCATGTCGAGGCGGTCGGTCAGATCATCTCCGCCGTCGACGATTTCCTGCTCGGTACCGTGCTGCTGATCTTCGCGCTGGGCATGTATGAGCTGTTCATCAGCAAGATCGACATTGCCGAGCAGGATGCGAATGCCAGCAATATCCTGCTGATCCACAGCCTCGACGACCTGAAGGATCGGCTGGTCAAGGTGGTGCTGATGATCCTGGTGGTGGCCTTCTTCAAGAACGTGCTGCACGTGACCTTCGACAACCCACTGAACATCCTCTACATGGGCGGCGGCATCCTGCTGGTATCGCTGGCGACCTACTTCACCCACAAGTCGGGCGCAAGGCACTGAACATGAACCGCCGGCATGTCCTGCAACGCGTGCTGGACGTGCTGCTGTTCGTCGCCACCCTGGGAGCCGTCGCCGCCTCATTCATGCACGAGTGGCCCGACTGGGTGCTGCTGGCGGCCCTGCTGCCGTTCGTCATCCTGTTTTTCGTCCGCTGGTATGTGGCCGACGACAGGCGTGGCTGGATCCGCTCGAACTGGTTCGACCTGGCACTGGTCGTGCTGCTGGCCTCGCCGATCCTGCGATTGCTGATGGCGCTGAAGCTGGTCGGGCTGGTGCCGGCGCTGCGCATCGGCGTGCTGATCCGCGCCAACCGCGAGCGGCTGCTGCGCCTGTTCGTGATCTCCGGCGAAAGCTGGCCGGCGGCGATGGCGCTGATGTCGACCGTCGTCTTCGTATTCGGGACCGCCGCCTTCCTGATCGAGCATCCGCATAATCCGGCCTTCGGCGATGTCTCCGATGGCCTGTGGTGGGCCTTCGTGACCATGACCACCGTCGGCTACGGCGACATCGTTCCGCAAAGCGGCGGCGGCCGCATTGTCGGTGTGCTGACGATGGTATTCGGCATTGCCGTCTATTCGCTGGCGATCGCCAACCTGACCGTGTTCATCGAGCGCTACCGCCAGCGTGCCGAGCCTGTCGAGGCCGAGCGCAACGCTTCCGGCGAGGAGTGACCGCCGGTTTTCGCCCCGCTTACTTCTGCTTGAGACGATAGACGCCGGTGCCGGCGATCAGGTCGTGCAGCGTCTGGCGTTCCGGGGTGAGCAGCATGGTGACGAGACTTGCCGCCGGCAAACCCGCCGCGATGAAGAAGAGCAAATGGCCGGTATCCTTCCAGACCATGTAGACGAAGGTCATGCCCAGCGCCATCCAGGTCAGCATCAGGCCGGCGAAGCGGATCGAGGCGGCGGCCAGGCTGAGGCTGTCGCCGCTCTCCGCCATGGCCACGCGAAGTTTCCAGGGGCGCATGCCGGTGGTGACGCCGCCACGGACCCAGAAGCCGACGAAATAGGCGTAGGCGATGACGAGGATCAGCAATCCCTTGAGCCAGTGCGGGATGCTGCCCAGCGACAGTTCGGCGATGGTGACCGGAATGAAGAGGATGAAGCAGAGGGCGAACAGCAGGCAGAGGTCGTAGGCCGAGCCCAGCAAGCGGATGCCGATGCCTGCGATTACTGCTTTCGGACGTGCTGGTTCAGCCATGCTCCCCCCCAACTGATCATGAACATGCCGGTCAATGCCAGGATGACCGTGGCACCGGACGGCCAGTCGTATGTGTACGACCACAACAGCCCCAGCATGGTGCCGGCCACCGAGAAGGCAAGGCTCAATAGCCACAGCCCGGCCAGCGAGCGGCCCCACATCCAGGCGCAGGCGGCTGGAAGAACCAGAAGCCCCGCGGTCAGCACGATGCCGGCGAGCTTCACGCAGAGGATGACCGTCAGGCCGGTGATGCCGTAAAGCAGCAGTCGCAAGGGCGCTACCGGCAGTCCGCTGGCAGCGGCGGTGACCGGGTCGAAGGCGATGCTCCACCAGCCGCGGGCTGCCAGCAGCATGGTAAGCAGGATGACGGCGGCGAGGAACCATAACCAGTGCAGGTCGGTCGGCGCGATGGTCAGGATGTTGCCGAACAGGAGTCCAAATAAATCTACCTGGGCACGGCTGGCCGACGAGATCAGCAGCACGCCGATGGCCATGCTGGCGGCGAACAGCATGCCGGTGCCGGCATCCTCGCTGATGCCGCGCCGTTGCGGCATGGCGGCCAAGAGCAGTGCGACCAGCACGGCGATGCCGGTGGCGGTCGGCAAGAGCGGCAGGGAGAGCAGCACGGCAAGTCCCAGGCCGGCCAGCGAGGCGTGCGAGACGCCGACGGTCAGAAAGGAGAGGCGGTGCGCCATGACCATCACCGACATCGAGGCGGTGACAACGGCGATGAGCAGCGCCGGTGGCAGCGTCTCCTGCATCACGGGGCTGGCGAGGAAGGCCTGCAGGTCCGCCATCATGCCCCGTGCCCCTCAGTCCGGCTATGGCTGCAGCCGATGCAGCCGGCATCGTGCGCCATGACCTGCATGTGTTCGCCGTACATCGCCCGCCAGACATCCTCGGGGATGCTTTCGCCCTTCAGCGCATGGTGGTGGATGCGGCGGTTCAGGCAGGCGACCGAATCGACGTAGCTGGAAATCGCCGCGATATCGTGCTCGACCATGATGATCGCCATGCCCCGTTCGTCGCACAGGCGGCGCAGCAGGCTGAACAGCTGCTCCTGGCGCAGGTTGTCGAGTGCCGCCGACGGTTCGTCGAGAAGGAGCAGGCGCGGCTTGCGGACCAGGGCGCGGGCCAGCCGTACACGCTGACGCTGGCCGCCGGAGAGGTGGCGGAAATCGGCATCGGCATGCTCCTCCATGCCGGTCGCACGCAGCGCTTCCAGGATCGCGTCCGTCGAGTCGCGTCGGCGGCGCAGCGGCGAGGCGTAATCCGGCAGTCCCATGGCGACGACGTCGCGGACGCGGACAGGCAGCCGCAGCTCGTGATCGCTCAGCTGATGCAGAAAACCGATCTGCCGGAGCAGGCGGCGGCGGTTGAAGCGTTTCAGGCATTCGCCGAACAGGTCGATATGGCCGCCGTCGGCCTGCTCGAGTCCGGCGATGATGTTGATCAGGGTGCTCTTGCCGGCGCCGTTCGGCCCGACGATGCCGAGGAAATGGCCGGCCGCGAGCTCGAGATTGATGTTGTCCAGGATCGGCCGCTCGGCAGGGCCGAAGCGCAGATGCGAGATGCTGACGACGGGGGTACTCATGGCTTCACCGGTGCCGGCAGCTTGTCGGTCGACGGTTTATCGCCTGACATCTTGTCGAGATTGTCCTGCATCAGCGCTTCCCAGCCGGTGCCGCAATCGCCGAGCGCATCGAGGTAGACGAGGCGGACGGGGTGATCGGCGTGGCGGGCCAGCCATTCGAGCGAGCGGTTGCTGTGGCGGATGTCGCCGATGAGCCAGGCGTCGGGATGGGTCTTCAGGATGGCCAGTGCCTTCTCCAGCACATGCGGCCCCTCCTCATGGCCGTGCAGCGGCGATTCGAGCACGGCCAGCACCGGCACGCCGGCAGCTTCCAGCAGCGGCTGCCAGGCCGGATGCTGCATGATCACGCCGCGGCTGCGTAGTGGCGCCAGCGCCTGCTGCCAGCGGACATCGATGTCGCGGACGGTGGCGAGCGCCGCGGCCAGTTGCCGGCGGATCTCCGCTTCGCGTCCGGGATGCAGGGCGATCAGTGTCGCGGCGATCTGCGGCAGTGCCTTGGCGACCTCGCCCGGCACCAGCCAGGCGTGGTTCTGCTGAGGCCACAACCGCAGGGTCTGCGCATTGTCGGGAGGCAACGGCCAGCCGGCATCGGTGCCTGGCGCCCGGATCAGCAGTTCGGCCTGTTTCAGCTGCTCGGCCCGGCGCGGCGAAATCTGGAAATGGTGCGGATCGGCGCCGGCCGACAGCAGGCAGAAGTTTTCCGACGATTTGTCCAGCATGGCGACCAGCCCGGCCAGCGGTGGTAGCGTGACGGCAATCTCGGCGCGGCAGGAGAGGGGGACGGCCAGCAGCAGGCCGGCAAGCAGGGCGACGGATCGCATCATTGTTCGCATTTGGCTTTTTTTCCCACTATGCTTGCCGGGGAGGCCGAAAGCCGCAGTTTCAGGGGGGGGATCCAGGTGGTATTCGCGGAGCGATATTGCATGTGGGCATGCTATGGATGGCTTGATATGGGTGCAATGAAGTTCAGGACTTGGATGGAGGAGTGTCGGGCATGATTTCACCCGAGTATTTTGCCTATCGGTGGAGCTGGTACCGGCCGATTCTCAATCAGGGTGAAGACCCGGCCGAGCGCGTTCGCGTGGATGTGCGGCGGCTGCCGCTCAGGGTGCCGGGGCCGGATGCCGGCGATTACGTCCCCTTTGCGGTGCATTCGCAGATCCAGCAGATCATCACCACATCGCTGCGCCGGCTGCAGGATTATGCCATCCGTTACATGATCAAGGGCGAGAAGGTTTCCGCCCACAAGCTTCCCGTCATGAATGCCGAGGCGCGCGAGATGGTCAAGTACCTGCGCGGCCAGTATCCGCATCTGTCGCCGTCGCTGCTGCACCACTGGTGCGCCGAGGAGCAGGGGGCGCAGGCCTTGCTGAAGCTGTGGCGCGGCCTGTGGGTGCAGGGCTGGAAGCAGGACCATGCCGATGTGGCGCCCTGGGTGCCGGCCATCAACGTGCTGCTGCTCAGGCTGATGCGCGAATCGATCGCCGCGCTGCCGAAGGAGGAGGAGGCGATCACCGATCACGTGACGCTGTGCATGGTCGGCGGCCTCTACGTCTGGGCGCTGAAGTCGTTCCTGCAGAAATACGTCGAGGGCGAGGTCGAGGTGACCCGCATCGGCACCTACGAATCGATGATGCTGCCGGCCACGCCGATGGCCTTCGTGCACGATCAGCCGGAGGACGCCCTGCTCGGTGACGACCGGCAGATGATCCGTGCCTACGGCCTGGAGCCGGAGATGATCCCGAGGATGCGCGAACTGCGCGCCAAGGTGGGGCCGAAGAACGAGGGCGGCATGCTGGCGCTACTGGCCCGCGACCGGCTGGGCGGCCATCTGTTGCGGCGCAGCTGGGCGCGCCTGTCGCTGTGGGAACTCTCCATGAAGACCGGCGACGGCAGCTGGATGCAGTGGGTGCTGAACGTCAAGAAGCTCGACCAGCTGCTCTCCGACCTGAATACGCTCGATGCCGAGCACCGCGAGACATTGAACGGCCATACCGACATGCCGTTCGCCAGCTGGTTGCTGGCGGAACTGAAAGGCAAACGCGCCGGCGAGCCGTGGCTGCACGACGAGCGTACGCTCAATGCATTCCGCGTCTTCGAGGATGACGTAAAGGTCGAGGTGGCCCGCCGCAAGGCGGAGCGCCTGTGGCTGAACCGGGCGCCGGATCTGGTCGGCCGCGGCAAGGGGCCGGAAGCCGACAAGATGCTGGACAAGGCTTATCACGACGGCCAGATCGTCTTCCTGCAGCCGGATACCGAGCAGTCGCTGCACAGCGGTACGCGTCTGGTTTCGCGCCAGGGTTGCCTGCGCATCGAGTGGTCGGATTATCTGGCCGGCATGGGCTCGCTGCACGGGGCGGGCGCCGAGGCGTTCGTCGGCAAGCAGTTCATGTCGGGCGTGCTGGCGATCCTGGAGAGCCGCCAGCAGCTGTTCGTCGATTCTTTCTCGGCCTCCGGTTGCCTGTTGCGGGGCGGGGTGCCCGATCTGTTCGATGTCGGTATCCGGCTTCGCCAGCGGTTGCGGGAATGGTTCCGGGAGATCGGCCAGAGCGACAAGACCAGCATGCCGGCGGTCTCGATGTGCCTGGCGCTGGTCGGCGACTGGATGTTCGTGAAGCAGGAGCATGCGAAGTTCGGAAGCCTGACGCTGGCTTTCGCGTTGTCGGTCGCCCAGGCCGATGCCGGTGTGGCACGCGAGTGCGGCGTGGGCCGCCTGATCGCCTACCGCGATCACCAGTCCGGCCGCTTGCCGCTGGGCGGCGTCCGCGTCGAAACCGTCGATACCGGTGTCGGCCAGAGCGTGCAGATGATGTACAACAACGGCTTTGCCCTGACGGCGTCGGCACTGGCCGAGCTGACCTCGGGATTGCGCAACAAGCATACGATCCGCGAGATCCGGGTCGATTACGCGCAGGCGCGTACGGCGCTGGCCGAGTTCCGTTTCCCGTCCGGCCAGCTCGATCTGGTGGTGATCCAGGACAATCGCGACCGCGAGAGTCCGCCGCATCTGCTGCTGAAGATCGGCAGGCCGTGCGTCGGCGGTGTCGATGTCGAGGTGTTCGAGGCGCTGGAGAGCGAGAGCAAGGCGGCTCGGGCGATCATCGACGCGTTGCCGCAGTGGCGGTGATTCTGGTTTGAGTCGGAGCCTGTTTCAGGCGCTGTTGCCCGCCGGTTTTGAGGTGCCCGCGGAACCTGTCGCGGTCGGCTGGTCGGGCGGGGCGGATTCCACCGCCCTGTTGCTGGCTTTGCAGGCCGCCGGTGCGGATGTCCGCGCCTGGCATGTCGACCACGCCTGGCGGCCGGAATCGGCGGCCGAGTGCGAAATGCTTGCCGAACGGGCGAAAGCGTGGGGGATTGCCTGTCATGCCGCGCGTCTTGCGGTGCCGGCCGGCCGCAACCGCGAGGCCGAGGCGCGGCATGGGCGCTGCCGGCAGTTCGCTGCCTGGGGTGCCGAACAGGGTGTCCGGCGGCTGTTTCTCGGCCATCATCGTGAGGATCAGGCGGAAACCGTATTCCTGCGGCTCTTGCAGGGAAGCGGTGTGGCCGGCTGCCGGGGCATGCACGCCGTCAGGGAGATGGCCGGCCTGTCGATCGAGCGGCCGCTGCTGGCGGTGCACCGGACGACACTGGTCGCGGCACTTCGCAACACAGGTGTCGGCTGGCTGGAAGACGGCTCCAACGGCGATCTGACGCTCAAGCGAAACCATATCCGTTGCACGGTCTTTCCGGCGATGCGCCGGGCGGGCGTCGAACCCACCGAGCTGTTCACCCGCTGGGCGCTGCAGGCCGAGCGGCTGACCGGCGAACTGGAAACGGCCGCCGCAGCGGCACTTCTGGAGACCGGCAACGGGCAGGTAAGAATCGGCTGGAAGGCCTGGCAGGAAAGCTCTCCTGCCGTACGGGCCCGGCTGCTGCAGAGGATGACGAGCGGGCTGTTCGGCGACGGAATCACTCCCGGCCGCCGCCATATCCTGCTCGCCGAATCGTGGACGCAGGCCGGCGGCTATGGCGGACTGGATCTGTCCGGCTGCCGCCTGGAGCGGGTCAACAGCAGCTTGCATCTGCGTCCTGCCGGCGCAATGCTTCGTTGAAACTGCCAAGCTTTAGCGATTCATAATGCATTCATCTATTGCGCTTAGTTTTTCAGGTTTGTGATTGGATCGGCAGTTTGAAGCCGATGATTGAGGTGACGACATGATGGGTAAAAACGTGATTCTGTGGATTGTGATCGGGCTGACGATGATGAGCCTGTTCAACATGTTTTCGTCGCCCATGCCTCAGGGCGAAAAAATGACCTATTCGTCGTTTATCGACAAACTCAACCAGGGATCGGTGGAGACGGCGACCATCCAGGGCGGCCATGTGGCCGGCCAGTATCGCGACGCTACCGGTAACCTGAAGAACTACGACGTGCTGGTGCCGCCGGAAGATCCGACGCTGTCGAAGCGCCTGCTCGACCAGCATGTCGTCGTGTCGGTGAAGGAGAAGGAGGAGATGCCGTTCTTCCTCTCCGTGCTGATCTCCTGGTTCCCGATGCTGCTGCTGATCGCTGTCTGGGTCTTCTTCATGCGCCAGATGCAGGGCGGCGGCAAGGGCGGAGCACTTTCTTTCGGCAAGAGCCGTGCGAAGCTGCTGACCGAAAACACCAACCGCGTCACCTTCGCCGATGTGGCCGGTTGCGATGAGGCCAAGCAGGAGGTCACCGAGGTGATCGAGTTCCTGCGCGATCCATCCAAGTTCACGCGTCTCGGCGGCAAGATCCCGAAGGGTGTGCTGCTGGTCGGCCCTCCGGGAACCGGCAAGACGCTGCTGGCACGTGCCATCGCCGGCGAGGCGCAGGTGCCGTTCTTCTCCATCTCCGGTTCCGACTTCGTCGAAATGTTCGTCGGTGTCGGCGCCTCGCGCGTTCGCGACATGTTCGATCAGGCCAAGAAGAACGCGCCGTGCATCGTCTTCGTCGACGAGATCGACGCCATGGGACGTCACCGCGGTGCCGGTATCGGCGGCGGCAACGATGAGCGCGAACAGACGCTGAACCAGATGCTGGTCGAGATGGACGGCTTCGAGTCCAACGAGGGCGTCATCCTGGTGGCCGGTACCAACCGTCCGGACGTGCTGGATCCGGCGCTGCTGCGCCCGGGCCGTTTCGACCGCCAGGTGGTGGTGCCGCGCCCGGACATCCTCGGCCGCGAGCAGATTCTGAAGGTGCACATGCGCAAGGTGCCGCTGGCTTCCGATGTGGAGGTGAAGGTGCTGGCACGTGGTACCCCCGGCTTCTCGGGTGCGGATCTGGCCAACCTCGTCAACGAGGCGGCCCTGAATGCGGCCCGCTACGACCGCGACAAGGTCAGCCGCGCCGATTTCGAGACCGCCAAGGACAAGGTGCTGATGGGCACCGAGCGCCGCTCGATGCTGCTCTCCGACGAACAGAAGGAGACCACAGCCTACCACGAAGCGGGCCACACGCTGGTGGCCAAGTACCTGAAGCATGCCGATCCGGTGCACAAGGTGAGCATTATCCCGCGCGGCCAGGCGCTGGGTGTCACCATGCAGCTGCCGGAAGAGGACAAGTTCAACCATGATCGCGAGTACCTGCGCGACCAGATCGCCATCATGATGGGCGGCAGGCTCGGCGAGGAGCTGGTGCTCGGCCAGATGACCACCGGCGCTTCCAACGACTTCGAACGTGCCACGCAACTGGCCCGCAACATGGTCACCATGTGGGGCATGAGCGACGAGCTCGGTGCCATGGTCTACGGCGAGCGCGACCAGGAGGTGTTCCTGGGCCGCGAGATCACCCGCCACCAGAACATCTCCGAGCTGACGGCACAGAAGATCGATGCCGAGGTGCGCAAGCTGATCGATGACAACTACAACCGCGCCAAGAAGATCCTGAAGGATCACATGGATCAGTTGCACAACATCGCCAAGGCGCTGATCAAGTACGAGACGCTGGAAGGTGGCGAGATCGATCTGGTCATGCAGGGCAAGGAACTGCACCGCGACGAGTCGCCGGCCGAGCCCAAGTCGAAGGCGAAGCCGCCTGCGGAGCCCGAGGCCAAGGTCGATGTCGGCAAGGACGACAAGTCGGCGACCGGCGGCGAGGCGGAGCAGTTGCATTGATCTCGGCCAGCCGCTGGCACCGGCCTGAAGGCCGGCCGGCATGGATCATGGGGGTGCTCAATTGCACCCCCGATTCTTTTTCGGACGGCGGCAGCCACGCCGATGCGTCGGCCGCGGCGGCGCACGGCCTGGCCATGCAGCACGACGGTGCGGCGATCATCGATGTCGGCGGCGAATCGACGAGGCCGGGAGCGGTTCCTGTTTCTCTCGACGACGAACTGGCGCGGGTGCTGGAGCCGGTCCGCCAGCTGGCGGAGGCCGGCTGTTATGTCTCGATCGACACGATGAAGGCGGAGGTGATGCGGCAGGCGATTGCTGCCGGTGCATCCATGGTCAACGACGTCAGCGCGCTCTCCCATGATCCCGGGAGCCTGGCAGTGGTCGCGGAGAGCGGCGTCGATGTCTGTCTGATGCATATGCAGGGGAATCCAGCGACAATGCAGCAGCAGCCCGCCTACGGCGATGTTGTGTCGGAAGTGTCGGCATTTTTCGAGGCGAGGATCGAGGCCTGCCGCAAGGCGGGTATTTCCGGGGATGCCATCCTGCTCGATCCGGGCATCGGCTTCGGCAAGCGGCTGGAAGACAATCTGGCGCTGATCGCCAGCCTGGACGTCTTCAAGCGCCGCTTCGGCATGCCGATGCTGCTGGGGGTGTCGCGCAAGTCTTTCCTGGGCCTGCTCACCGGCCAGCCGGCGCAGGATCGCGAGATCGAGACGGCGGCGGCCGGGGCGATCGGCGTCTTCCAGGGGGCGGATGTACTGAGGGTCCACGACGTGGCGTTGCAGCGGCGGGCGACGGTCGTGGCGGCCGCACTCGCATCGCACCGCTTGCATGCGGCGGATGCCGTATTATCGTAATGCAGTGATGGAAAACTGGCAGTTCGGTATCCGTGACGTGATCGACATCGCGGTGGTCGCCGTGGTCATCTACTATGTCCTGCGGCTGATCCGCGGTACCCGCGCGGTCCAGATGCTGATCGGCCTGGCCATGGTCGTGGTCGTCTACGAGCTGTCCCGCATCTTCGGCCTGTTCACTGTCGAGTGGATTTTCGGCCAGTTCTTCTCCGTGTTCATCGTCATTCTGGTGGTGCTGTTCCAGCACGAGATCCGCCGGGCGCTGATGCGCGTGGCGGTCAATCCGCTCTCCACGGTGGATACGCCCGTCAATGTGCTGATCGATCTCTTGGCCGAGTCGGCACTGGCGCTGGTGCATCGCGGCTGGGGCGGCCTGCTGGTGATCGAGCGTGAGACGGGGCTTCGGCATCTGTACGAATCGGGTGTCGAGCTCGATGCGCCGTTGCGTCCCGATATCGTGCAGGCGCTGTTCTGTCCGGAGGCGCCGATGCACGACGGCGCCATCGTGATCGTGCCGGACGGACAGGGCGGACGCATCCGCGCTGCACGCGTGCTGCTGCCGCTGGCACAGGTGAATGCGGTGGCTGGCATTTTCGGAACCCGGCACCGGGCGGCCGTCGGACTGACCGAAGAGAGCGATGCGCTGGTGATCGTGGTTTCCGAGGAGCGCGGGGACATTCATCTGGTTCGCGAGGGCAACATGGGCGACTCTCTGAACAGCGGCCAGTTGCGCGAAGCGCTGGCAAACCACCTGCAATCGGCAGCCGGCCTTGGCGGCAATGCGGCCGGAGCGGTGGAATGATGGGGCGAGCCATGTCATTGCTGCGCCGTTTCGGCATGCAGATCGCGGCCCTGCTGATCGCCGTGGTGCTGTGGATACAGGTGCACGGCCAGGGCGAGGGGTCGCTGAGCATGGACGTGCCGCTGCAGGTGCAGGGGTTGCCGGCCGACATGGTGATCGTCAACGACCTGCCGGATCGGGTACGCATCACCATCACCGGCCTGCAGTCGCGACTGAAGGATCTGAAAGGCGATTCGCTGTTCGTGCCGCTCAGCGCCGCCGGCATCGTCGATCCGGGCGTGGTCGAGCGCGCGCTGAAGGTGAGCGACATCCGCCTGCCGGTGGGCCTTCGTGTCGAAAAGGTGCAGCCGGACAGGCTGCAGCTGCAGGTGGACCGTATCATCACCCGCGCCGTGCCGGTGCGGGCCAATCTCGAACTTCCCGAGGCCTGGCAGGCCCAGAACGTGACGGTCAAGCCGGAGCTGGTGCAGCTGACCGGCCCGGAGGTCTGGCTCGACGCCCTGAAAGAGGTGACGACCAACCCGATCCAGCTGGCGCTCAAACCGGGGCCGTTCGAGGTGCAGAGCGGCATCGAAAGCCCGAGCGGCAAGGCCATCCGGCTGAAGGATACCGGCATCAGGATTACCGTGCAGGGGATGCTGGTGCAGCGCGCCGGGGTGGTTCAAGCGATTCCGGGAGGGGTGCAATGAGGAAATATTTCGGGACCGACGGCGTGCGCGGCACGGTGAATGTCGAGCCGATGACGGCGGAATTCGCCCTGCGGCTGGGACGTGCGGCTGGCTTCGTGCTGACCCGGCACCTGTCGCACAAGCCGCATATCCTGATCGGCAAGGATACGCGCCTCTCCGGCTACATGATCGAGTCGGCCCTTTGTGCCGGGCTCACCGCCCAGGGCATGAACGTGCTGCTGGTAGGGCCCGTGCCGACACCGGCGGTCGCCTACCTGACGCGAAGCTTGCGCGCCGATGCCGGCGTCGTGCTTTCCGCTTCGCACAATCCGGCCGGCGATAACGGCATCAAGTTTTTCGGCGCCGACGGTTTCAAGCTCGACGATGCTGTCGAGCGCGAGATCGAGCGTTATCTGGATGAACTGCCGGCGCTGCCGTCGGCGCTGGAGATCGGCAAGGCGGCGCGCGTCGACGATGCCCGTGGCCGCTACATCGAGTTCCTGAAAGCCTCGCTGCCGCGCGGCCTGCGTCTGGACGGGCTGAAGGTGGTGGTCGATTGCGCCAACGGTGCGGCCTACAGCGTCGCGCCCCGTATCCTGGCCGAGCTCGGCTGCGATGTGGTGGCGATGCATGTGCAGCCGGACGGCCTGAACATCAACCGCGATTGCGGCTCCACGCATCCCGAATCGATGGCGCGCAAGGTGGTCGAGACGGGCGCCGATATCGGCCTGGCACTCGATGGCGATGCCGATCGTCTGATCGCCTGCGATGCGGCCGGCAACATTGTCGATGGCGACCGGGTGATTGCCATCCTGGCCGAACACGCCCTCGTCCACGGACGGTTGCAGGGCGGGGGCGTGGTCACCACGCTGATGAGCAATATGGGGCTGGAGCGCTACCTTGCCGGCCTCGGGCTGGCCATGCACCGGGCGGCGGTCGGCGATCGCTATGTGCTGGAGATGATGCGCGAGACCGGCTGCAATATCGGCGGCGAACAGTCCGGACACATGATCATGCTCGACTACAACACCACCGGCGACGGACTGCTGACGGCGCTGCAGCTGATGTGCGCGATGCAGGAGCAGGGCAAGGCTCTGGCCGACATGGCGGCCGGCATGCGGCTGTTCCCGCAGAAACTCTGGAACATCATGCTGACGGAGCGGCGCGATGTGCTGGCCGATGCCGGCGTGCAGCAGCTGGTACGCGATGCCGAAAGCCGGCTGGCCGGCAACGGCCGCATCAACGTCCGCATGTCGGGTACCGAGCCGAAGCTGCGTGTCATGATCGAGGCCGAGGATGAGGCGCTGATGCATGCGACCGGCGATGAGCTTGTGCAGCGCATCAAGGCGACCGTGCTTGCCTGAGCGGCCGGTTGGGGGCTTTGACTCCCCGGGTCCGGAAGGGTTGTGATCTGCAAGGTGGAAGAGGCATGATTTCCATGCTTATTCTTCTCACCCTTTCTGCAAGCGGCTACGCTGTCTGTGGAAAGGGGCAGATGGTCCGAACAGTGCAGCCAGTATCCTCAGGTGCGGGAAAGGGGAGTCATGCCGGAGATTAACGAGGACTCGAAAATGCGGTCGCCCTGGCTGAACCGGTTCAGCATCGCCGGCAAATCGGTGCGGGAGCTGTTCCGCATCGTGGCCATGCTGGTGCTGCTGGTGCCGTTCGGCGTCTTCCTCTACCTGCTTTACGAAAAGGGCGACCTGTCGAGCCTGTGGCACGAAAGCAACAGTATCCTGCTGGTCGGCCTGGGATTCATCGTCGTGCTGGCCGTACTGGCCATTCTGCAGGGCATATTCAACAAGCTGACAGACCTGGCATCCATGATGTCGAGGGCCACCGGCGGCGATCTCTCCGTGCACGAATTCTCCGAGGAGACGCAGGAGCTGCACGAAATATCGCGTGCCTTTCGCAAGCTGCTGGGCCGCTACGACGACACCAGCAAGGAGCTGGCCCAGCTGACGCAGCTGTTCATGGCCATGAAGGAGCTGGGCGAGGCGGCGTCGCGCAAGCTGGATGTGGCGTCGTTGTTCAACATGCTGCTGGACCGGGCGATGCAGGTCACGCGGGCCCAGATCGGCTCGATATTCCTCATCGATCCGGACCGGAAAACGTTCCGCATCCTCGGCGCGCGGGGCATCGAGATCGACACCGACGAGATCCAGATCAAGGACTCGGTCGTCGCCCGCGTGGCGACCGAAAAGCGGCCCCTGCTGGTGACCGATATCGAGACCGATCCGCTGGTGCAGCGTCACAATAATCCCAAATACGGTTCGCCGTCGTTCCTCTCCATGCCGGTGATGCTGAACGACGAACTGCTGGGCGTGATCAATCTGGCGCACAAGCAGAACGGTGCCGTTTTCCACGAAGGCGATGTCGGGACGCTGACGACGATGATCAACCAGGTGCATTTCGCCATCGAAAACGCCTACGTGCACGAGACGGTCAGGCAGCATGCCCGCAGCCTGGGCGAGAAGACGGTGCAGCTGAACCAGGAGATCGCCAAGCGCAAGCTGGCGGAAAGGGAGCTCAAGGAGCTGGCGCTCTACGACAAGCTGACCGGGCTGGTCAACCGGCACCATTTCGTCGGACTGCTGGGGCAGGCGATGGCGCAAAGCCGGCGCAACCACAAGAAGCTGGCGGTCCTGTTTATCGATCTCGACCGCTTCAAGGTCATCAACGATTCGATGGGGCACGATGTCGGCGATCTGATGCTGCAGGAGGTGGCGCGACGCATCAGGGAAAGCCTGCGCGCGGAGGATATCGTCGCCCGTTACGGCGGCGACGAGTTCACCTGCGTGCTGATGGACATCGGTATCGAAACGGACATCGTGACGGTGGTCGACAAGCTGATTGCCGAGCTTTCCAGGCCGTTCCTCCTGCAGTGGCGGGAGCAGTTCATCGGTTCGAGTATCGGCATCAGCGTCTACGAGGATCAGGGGGCCAACGGCGAGCACGCCGAGGAGCTGGTCAAGAATGCCGATGCCGCGATGTACAAGGCCAAGGAGAGCGGCGGCAACTGCTACCGTTTCTACAACCCCGCGATCGGCGATGCGATCACCCATCGCCTGCAGATGGAGGTCGACCTTCGCCATGCCATCAATGCCAACGAGTTCGTGCTGCACTACCAGCCGCAGGTCGATCTGCGCAGCGGCCAGCTCTCGGGCATCGAGGCGCTGCTGCGCTGGCAGCATCCGGAGCAGGGCCTGCTCAATCCGGATTCGTTCATCCCGCTGGCCGAGAAGACCGGCCTGATCGTGCCGATCGGGCGCTGGGTGCTGAACGAGGCGTGCGGCAGGTACAAGCAGTGGCTCGATCAGGAGCTGGTGCCGCCCACGACGTCGCTGAATGCGGCGGTCAACATCTCGGGCCAGCAGTTCCGCCAGGGCGATTTCGTCCAGATGGTGGCCGAGGTTCTGGAAAAGAGCGGCCTGCCCCCCCGCATGCTGGAGCTCGAGATTACCGAGAGCGTGGTGATGGATGCGGCCGAGAATGCCGTCGAGGTGCTGAATGCCCTGAAGGAGATGGGGGTGAGGCTGGCGATCGACGATTTCGGCAATGGTTTCTCGTCGCTCGGGTACCTGAAGCATTTCCCCATCGATACGCTCAAGATTGACAAGGTGTTCACGCATCAGCTGCCCGGCGACCGCAACGATGCGGCCATCGTGCGCGCCATTCTCGAGCTGGCCCGCAGCCTCGGCATGCGGGTCGTGGCCGAGGGCGTGGAGAATGTCGAGCAGCTGGGTTTCCTGCGCGATCAGGGTTGCAACGAGGCGCAGGGCTATCTGCTCGGACATCCCGTCGCGGCCGACGAGCTGCTGCGCCTGATCCACGATGCGGACGTGCAGCAGAGCTGGCGCGAACTGCTGAATGCTGCTGCCGAGGACGGCAAGGCCTAGTTCTGCATCGTAAGCTGTCAAAAGCCGTCATAAGTGTGCCGCCGGAGCCGGTGCTTGGCGCGAAACGGCAGGCTGTCCTATAGTCGGATATTTGCCGGGGGGCATCGGGCAATCTGGAGGGTAAGCATGAAATCTGGACGAACGTGGTTGAAAATATCGGCGCTGCTGCTGGTGCTGCTGCCCGGCACTGCGGCGGCCGCGCTGGACAAGGCGACGATCGAGCGCATCCAGGCGGCCACCTACGAAGTGGTGGTGCCGAAACCGGCCGACGGCGACATCAAGTACGAGAAGCCGCTGCCGATGAACCTCGTTCCGTATGCCGTGCGCAGCGACAAGTACTACTCCATCGGCACGGCCTTCGCGATCGCTCCGGACCGCTTCGTCACCGCCTCGCATGTGCTGGAGCTGGAATACACGAGCCAGTACAAGAATATCTACCTGCGCGACCGCAAGGGCGAGGTGTTCGAGATCGGCGATATCCTGGCCTTCTCGACCCGCCGCGATTTCGCCGTCTTCTCGCTGAAGGGCAAACGTTCCGACACGGTCTTCGAGATCAACGACAAGCCGGCGATGAACGAGAAGGTCTATTCGGTCGGCAACGCGCTCGGCGAGGGCGTGGTGATCCGCGACGGCCTCTACACCTCGAACACGCCTGAAGAGGTGAGCGGCGAGTGGAAATGGCTGCGTTTCTCGGCGGCAGCATCGCCCGGCAACAGCGGCGGCCCGCTGCTCGACGAGTCCGGCCGGGTGATCGGCATCGTGCTCAGGAAATCGAACAACGAAAACCTCAACTTCGCCCTGCCGATCGCGGAAGTGACCAAGGCGTCGACGAAGGAGGCCGAGCTGTACCAGAACATGGGCTACCGCCTCGACAACATGCCCTTCACGAAATACGGCATCCTGGAGAAGAAGCTGACGCTTCCGAAGCCGTACCAAGAGCTGCATGCGGAGTGCTCGGCCATCGTCGAGGCATTCGGCGACAAGCTGATGAACGGCATGCTCGAGGAGAACCGGGGAAAGATCTTCCCCGAGGGCAGGGGCTCGCTGCCGATGCTGCACCGCACCTATTCGGCCGTTTTCCCGAACATCATGGCCATGCAGGAGGACGGCAACTGGGATGCGTTCAAGCCCAAGGACATCAGCAGTGCCGATTTGCCGGATAACGGCCAGGTCCAGTACGGCGCGCTCGGCAATTCGGAGATGGTCCGCATCCACAAGCCCGACGGCATGAACGACAGGGATTTCTACTACGACTCCAAGGTCTTCATGGACCTGCTGCTGAAGGGAGATCCCTACTACCGCACGGTAGCCTCCGAGAAGGTGAAGATCACCTCCTTCGGCAAGGCGCAGACGAGCGACACCTATGTCGATCACTACGGCCGCAAGTGGATCGTCTACAAGTGGGCGATCCCGTACGCCAACGCCTACATCGTCGCCTTCGTGCTGCCGGTGCCGGGCGGTGCGGTGGCCATGCTCCGCTCCGACCAGACCTGGCAGATCGGCAGCCATATCGCCGACCTGAAACAGCTCTGCGACTTCGCCTATGTCACCTACTACGGCACCTTCGCCGAGTGGAAGAGTTTCCTGGCCAACAAGCCGCTGTTGCCGGACGCCTTCAAATCGATCGACGTGCGCATGGATTACGGCAAGTCCTTCAAGTTCAGCTCCGGCCGCTTCTCGTTCGGCTACGGCCCCGACCTGATGACCATCAACGAGGACAGCGACATGCATCTGCAGTTCGCCTATTTCCTCGACAAGGGCAAGGTGGTCTGGGATGTGGCCACGGTGGTGATGGGCGACAACAAGAACAACAGCACCTCGTTGCAGGTGGCGCGGGTCGTCCGGCCGGACAAGAAGCTGAGCGCCGGCGACAAGAGCGACTGGGAGGATATCGTTCACGAGCGCACGCCTTACGACCGCAACTCCTTCCCCAACGATTCGGTCACCCTGATCGCCGAGGTCTACAAGCACGGGCTGAAGGCCGGCAAGCTCGACCAGAGTCCGGTGCTCTATACCGTCTCCTACGGCGAGGATGGCAACATCGACCAGAAGCGGATGGCCACGAAGCTCGATCTCGGCGTCAAGTCGCTGAGCGTGAAGGAGTATTAGGCGCGGCAGCGGGCGGCGGTTTCCCGGCATGGGGGCCGCCCGGCGTCCGGAAATCGCGTGTTGCATCGGGCGGGGGGGTATGACTATCATGCGCACCGTCGTGACCGGCAGGGGCGGCCGCAAGGCACCCGCAGGTCGTTCAGGATACAGGCTCGTAGCTCAGGGGTAGAGCACCACCTTGACATGGTGGGGGTCGGCGGTTCGAAACCGCCCGAGCCTACCATTTCCCCATAACATGGTTTTCTTTTTCAAAAGGCCGGGACTTGTCCCGGCCTCTTTTTTGTTTGCGCCCAGGCCATCGGCTGGCCGTTCGGTTGCGGCATCCGGGATGTTGAACCATTCTCTGAAATGACCTGCAGGGGGAGAAAAGATGGCACAACTTGAACCCAAACCGCTGCCGACAGACCTGTCGTTCAATGCGCTGTTCCTGCCCAACACCACCTACGAGTATCTCAAGGATGCCGCCTCCCAGCCGTTCCGTTTCGACGCCACGGGCTTCGAAACGGTCAACGCCTGGTGGCTGGCCGAGCTGTCGCTGCTCGCCTATGTCACGGATCATGATTTCGTGCGCGGGAAACTGGCGGCGGCAGGGTTGCCGCATTGCACCTTCTTCGAGGATGCCGCCACCGACACCCAGGCCTTCGTCTGCCACAACGACGATTTCGCCATCGCCTGTTTTCGCGGCACGGAGATGAAGATCCGCGACTTCCTGACCGACCTCAACATCGAGCTCGTGCCCAGCGGCGGGGCGGGGCGGGTGCATCGCGGCTTCAAGAAGGCGCTCGATTCCGTCTGGGGCGACATGCGCGCCCATCTCGACAGCTTGAGCAGCTCGCGAAAGATATGGTTCGCCGGCCACAGCCTGGGGGCGGCGCTGGCAACCCTGGCGACCGCGCGTTATCCGCAGGCCCATGGCGTTTACCCGATGGCAGCTCCCCGCTGTGGCGACAAGGCATTCTGCCTCAGCCTGATCGACAATCACTGGCGCTTCGTGAACAACAACGATGTGGTTCCCATGTTGCCGCCCCGTATCGTTTACCGGCATGCCGCCCATCTGGTCTACATCACCGAGAAGGGTGAGCTGGTGGTCAATCCCTCGCTGGGTTTGCGAATCCGCTCATGGCTGCGAGGCCATATCCGTCATGCCGCCACCATTCTCCGCTGCTGGCTGAAGGGCGATTTCAACGTCGTTGCTCCGGACGACCTGAACGACCATGCGCCGATCTACTATGTCGTGTACATCTGGAACTATCACATCTGGCATCCTGGGGATAGCTGAAAAGGGCTCTGACCTTTTTTCTCGGCTACATAATCAGAAGAAATCGCATGGGTGTTCGGTTGCGGTGCAGATTGAATGCATCCAAACTCAAATAGTACCGAATTAAAGAATGCTCGAGGGAATTGGTTATGTTTGACATCGATACGTGGATTGCATTCATAATTAATACAACCGAATTATTTGGAGAAGCTATTAGCAATCCAGATCAATTTCTTTCTCCA
>DATLWR010000056.1:0-3850 GCA_035576205.1 Mariprofundaceae bacterium | reverse complement strand
GCATGGCTTGGGAATCGTCTACGACCAGGGCCTTCATCGGCAGCACCTCGCATTGGGCATGGAATCGAAGCGCCGCAACGTAGGCGTACTAAATGTCATCATCTACCGCCCGAATATGACACGTGGAGCGGCTGCGTGAGCCATGTCATGCGCAGAGTTCCGTGGAGCTCCGGGAATGGATATCCGATTCGGCGCGGTAGCGCCTGTTGGCTAGGCGCCGGAAGGCAGGATGCCGGAGTCGGAGAAGCGGCTGGTCGATTCGGCGTCGCGCAGCGGCACCGAGGTGACCTCGAGAACGCCCTTGCAGTGCGGGAACGAGGCGCAGCCCCAGAACTGCTTGCCCTCCTCATCGAGCTTTTTGGAGCTGTGCATCACCATGGCGCCACCGCAACGCGGGCAGCGCTTGCCGGCCAACGGCTTTGCAGCGACCGCTTTCGCGGCAGGCCCGCGCCCCTGCCAAGCCTGCGCGACGAAGCTTTCCCGCGACGGATTCTGCCGCAGCAGCTCGAGCTTCTGCACGATGCGCGCCACCTCCGCCTCGCTCAGCAGCTCGTCGGTTTTCGATTCGATGTAGCGGATGTAGCCGCTGCCGTGGATCACGTTGGCCGGCAGCTGCGTCTTGAAGCGGGTATCGCCGACGAACACCACCAGCGGGAAGATCCGGGTGGTGGCGATGCCGAGCGCAGCGGCGAGCGCCCGGGCCTGCTGGTGGCTGCGCTGCAGCGGATTCGGGAACGACTGCCTGGCCGGATAGAGCCTCCGCCGCCAGTTCTTCTCCTCGCGGCGGCCGTAGATGCGCCCCTGCTCGGTGCTGATCGTCGCCACGAACAGGCCGTGGCGGCTGACGATGATATGATCGATGCGGGCCATGCCGCCGCCGGCCGGCAGCACGACGTTGCGGATCAGCCGGTAGCGCTCGTCATCCAGCTGCAGCTTCACCGCCAGGTGCAGCAGCCCCTTGCCCAGCAATCCCTTGAACCACGGCGAACCCGCCAGCATTGCCAGCCCGAGCAGCGGCGCCAGCCACTGCAGGGCCGTGAAAACCGTCTGGAATATCGGGCTGGGATGCAGCATGCGTCCACTCCTGCCTAGCTGATACCTGGCGTCTGATACTCGGGCCATCCATAGCCGCCCGACCGAGCCGGCAGCATGCCCGCCGGGAGAGGGGAAATCGGCGACGCAGGACACAATTTTGCGCGACGATGACGGCCGTGCCGATTGCCCGCCGGGGGGCTGGGCGGCTAACATGCCCGGCCTAGACCTTTGCAAAGGAGTGCGGCATGGCGGAACAGGACAAGGCCGAGGCGATCCGGGGCATCCGGAAAACGCAGGAGAACTTCGCCGTCGGCATCGGCTTCGTCATCGCCCTGACGCTCTCCGTCTACTTCTTCACCTATGCGATGCTGACCGACAAGGGGCTGCACAGCCTGTTGTGGTTCCAGGCCATCTCGACGCTCGTGATGGTGTATATGCTGATCCGGCTGAAGCGCATCTCGTTCTTCTGCGCCCGCCTGCTGCTCGGCCGCCGCGCCAAGTACCGCGAGGCGCTGGCCGGCATGACCATCGCCGATCTCGCCGAGCAGTAAGCGCTCTCTTTCGACTGCGGGCCGAGGAAGGCCCGCCGCAATCCTGCAGGATTGCCGGATTGGACGACCTGCCGCTGACAGTTGAGCGGCACGATGCCGCGCATCAAATCGGTCGCGATTTGTGAGCAAAGGCAAAATGACTCATGCCGTCCTGGCATTCACCCTGCGGGCGGCATATAGCCGTCCAAATGGCTCCTGCCTATTTGTCGCGCTTTTGCCTTTGCGTGCTGACCATTTCGCAGGATGCGAAATGGCATGGCTGAAAGACACCGAAGGTGAGCCACTTGGATGTGGCGAGTAAAAAACACATGGATGTGTTTATTTCAGCTTCTAATCAATCAGTCGCAGCTGAAGCCGTGCAGCGCCAGCCCTTCTTCCAGATAGAAGGAAACCTGCGGGTGCGCCAGCAGGTATTCCGGCGTGTGATCGCTGCGCTCGCGCGCCGCGTCGACCACGGCGACCTCCCACTCGTCCAGCATGTAGTCGCCACGGCCCAGCCACATCAGCGCCACGAGCTCGGCCTGCGCATCGTCGTCCAGCTCGTTGATCATGCCGGCCACCTCCTGCAGCACATGGTCGTCGCCATGGTCGGCCAGGATCTGCCGCGCCCAGTTGTCGGACGGGCTGTCGGGCATATCCTCGGGGATCACCACCTCCTCCTTGGCCTGGAACTCGCGCGCCTTGGCGATGATGAAACAGACGGTCTGCGGTTGAATGGTCAGCATGTCGGACTCCTGCACAAATGATTCCCTGGCCGCACTCTATATCCTCAGACGACGTAGGCGAAGACGGCGACGTAGTGGCAGGCGCTGCCGGCCATGACGAACAGGTGCCAGATGCCGTGCGCGTGCCGCAGCCGGCTGTCCAGCGCGTAGAAGAGCGTGCCCAGCGTATAGATGATGCCGCCGGCCACGAGCCAACCGATACCCGCCGCCGGCAGGGCCGCGGCCAGCTGCGGCCAGGCGATCACCACCAGCCAGCCCATGACGAGGTAGATCGCCATCTGCAGCCAGCGCAGGCCGGCGCGGTGCAGCGCATCGAGCACGATGCCCGCCGCCGCCAGCCCCCAGACGATACCGAACAGCGACCAGCCCCAGGCGCCGCGCAGCGTCACCAGCGTGAACGGCGTGTAGGTGCCGGCGATCAGCAGGTAGATGGCGATATGGTCGAGCTTGCGGAACACCCGCTTGGCGGTGCCGTCGGCGAGGCCGTGGTAGAGGGTGGAGAAGAGGTAGAGCAGCAGCAGCGTGGCGGCATAGACGGAAGCCGCGACGATCTTCCAGGCATCCCCGGTGAAGGCCGTCCTGACGACCAGCACGGCGGCGCCGGCCACGGCCAGCAACGTGCCCGACAGATGCGTGTAACCGTTCAGGCGTTCGCCGTGCTGCATCACTGCCTCCGTCCGGCCAGTGTAGCAAAAATCAATGCGTAGGAATTCGCCGCCGGCCGCGACTACAGTTCATATCGGAGGTGCATCATGAATCGCGCATATCGCATCCTGCTCATCCTTTCGCTCATCGGCGGCCTGCCGTGGCTGGCGGCGGCCGCCGGCATGCAGCCACAGACGTCGCAGCAGCCGGCAGCCCGGACGGAGACGGCGATCTTCGCCGGCGGCTGTTTCTGGTGCATGGAGAAGCCGTTCGAGCAGCTGCCGGGAGTCATCTCGGTGACCAGCGGCTACACCGGCGGCCATACCGCCAACCCGAGCTACCAGACCTATGCGGCGGGCGGCCATGTCGAGGCGATCGAGGTCGTCTACGAGCCGGCGAAGATCAGCTACAGGCAGCTGCTGGACACCTTCTGGCACCAGATCAACCCGACCGATGCCGGCGGCCAGTTCGTCGACCGCGGGCCGCAGTACACGACGGCGATTTTTGTGAATGGCGACGAACAGCGGCGCGAGGCCGAGGCCTCGAAGCGGGCGATGGAGCAAAGCGGCGTCTTCGGCGCGCCGATCGTGACGCCGATCCGCACCGCCGGCCCCTTCTGGCCCGCCGAGGAGTACCACCAGGACTTCTACAAGAAGAACCCGCTGCGCTACTGGTATTACCGCAGCCGCTCCGGCCGCGACGACTACCTCGAGCGCATCTGGGGGGCGGCGGCGAAACATTAGCGGGCGAAACTAGACTAGGGACAGAGGACGGATCGGTCGCACACCTTTGCCGAATGCTCGCCGGCTGTGCCGGCCCCTCCTCCCCGTCGGTACAAGCCGGTGAGCGCCGGTAATCACCCCAGCCAATTCAGAACGGATTCAGACCTGTGGC
>DATLWR010000055.1:0-16853 GCA_035576205.1 Mariprofundaceae bacterium | reverse complement strand
GGCCAGCAGCAGGAACGGCCCCTGCCGCTGCTTGAAGCGCTGCAGCCGAAGCGGCCCGTGCGGATGCAGGGGCGAGGCGGCGACGCCGGCGACGGTGCCGGTCATGTGGCCGATGAGGCGGCCGCGGCGGATGAGGCGTGCGGCTTTCAGGGTCGCGAGCTTGCGGCGGACCCACATATGGAGAAATTCAGTCCTGCGGGATCGCTTCGGCGGCGCGGGCGGCCTTGAGCTTGTCGGCGAGCGTCGCATCCGTCTGCGCCAGCATCTGGATGGCCAGCAGCCCCGCGTTGCGGGCGCCGTTGATCGCCACCGTCGCCACTGGGATGCCGGGCGGCATCATGACGGTGGAGAGCAGCGCGTCCTGGCCCTGCAAGGGGCCGGAGGCGATCGGCACGCCGATCACCGGCTTCACCGTTTTCGAGGCGACGACACCAGCGAGATGTGCGGCCATGCCGGCCGCGCAGATGAACACCTGGCAACCGGCGGCTTCGGCATCTTTCACCGCCTGCACGGTCGCTTCCGGCGTGCGGTGTGCCGAGCGGATCAGCGTCCTGTTCGGCACGCCGTACTCGTCGAGCACCGCCGATGCCTTCTCCATGACCGGCAGGTCGTTCTTGCTGCCCATCAGAATCAGTACCTTGATGTTTTCCATGGTCAATTCTCCCTCGCCACAGCACGATAGCCGATATCGCGGCGATAGAAACCCCCGGGCCAGTCGAGGTGCTCGAGTGCGGCATAGACGACCTTCTGCGCTTCGCGCACGGTCGGCGCCAGTGCGGTGACACCCAGCACGCGCCCTCCTGTGTTGACGATGTTGCCGTCCTTCTCGGCGGTGCCGGCATGGAAGACGATGGTGCCGGCCGCCTCCACAGCATCGAGGCCGCCGATCGGCTGCCCCTTGGTAAAGCTGCCCGGGTAACCCTCGGAGGCGACCACCACGCATAGCGCGATGTCGTTGCTCCAGGTGAGCTGCACGCCTTCCAGCCGCTTTTCGGCCGCGGCCAGCAACACCTGGCCGAGATCGCTCGTCAGCCGGCTCATCAGCGGCTGGCACTCCGGGTCGCCGAAACGGACGTTGAACTCCAGCGTCTTCGGGCCGTCCCTGGTCAGCATGACGCCGGCATAGAGGGTACCGATGAATTCGATGCCGCGCGCCTTCAGTGCTGCGACGGTCGGCCGGGCGATCTTCTCCAGCACTGTCTCGGCCACTTCGGGAGTGACGCACGGGGCGGGCGAATAGGCGCCCATACCGCCGGTGTTCGGCCCCTTGTCGCCGTCGAGCAACGCCTTGTGATCCTGCGATGAGGCAAGAGGAAGAATCGTGTCGCCGGAGACGATGAACAGGCAGCTGGCCTCCTCGCCCTCGAGGAACTCCTCGATGACCACCTGCGAGCCGGCATCGCCGAAGGCATTGCCGGAGAGCATGTCGCGGGCGGCTTCCACCGCCTCCTCGACGTCGTGGGCGACGATGACGCCCTTGCCGGCAGCCAGGCCCGAAGCCTTCACGACGATCGGCGCGCCCCACTTGCGGATCAGGGCTTCGGCGGCGTCCGGGTCGGTATGGGTTTCGAATCGGGCGGTCGGCACACCGGCCTCGTCCATCAGCTCCTTGGAGAAGGATTTGCTACCTTCCAGCATGGCTGCCGCCTGGCTGGGGCCATAGACCGGAAAACCGTCGGCGCGCAGTCGGTCGGCGAGGCCCTTCACCAGCGGCGCCTCGGGGCCGACGACCACGAGGTCGGGCTTCTCGGCATGGGCAAGCTTCACGAGCCCGCCGACATCCTCGGCACCGATGGCAACGCAGCGTGCCTCGCGGGCGATGCCAGGATTGCCGGGGGCGCAGACCACCTCGGTCACCGATGCGGAGCGCTTCAGCTTCCAGCAGAGGGCATGTTCGCGGCCACCGCCGCCGACTACGAGTACTTTCACCGCTATCTCCTGTGGCCCGCCATCGGCGGCCGCATGATTCAAAAGAGGGCGAACGATAACGAAGTTTGAGCGGCTTGTGCAGGCTTGCCGTGACGGACCTGCATTGGAACGGACTATATTCGGAGAAGGTGGCGTGCCGAGGCATTCCCTGGAGGAGTCGTGTCGCTTGTCCGTGTCATCTTCCTGAGTGCGCTGACGATGGTTGCGTTTGCCGGCAATTCATTGCTCTGCCGGCTTGCCCTTGTCGATACCGCGATCGATGCGGCCAGCTTCACCATGATTCGCCTGCTGTCGGGCGCCGCCATGCTCGGGCTATTGGTCCTGTTGTCAGGCAGCAAGGCTACAGGCCGGGGCAGCTGGATTTCGGCCCTTGCCCTGTTTGCCTATGCAGCAGGCTTTTCCTTCGCCTACCTGAGCCTGCCGGCCGGAACCGGGGCGCTGATCCTGTTTGGGGCGGTGCAGGCTACGATGATCGGTTACGGCTTCTGGACTGGCGAGCGCTTTTCTGGATGGCAGTGGCTTGGTCTGGTTCTTGCCTTCGGTGGCCTGGTTGTCCTGCTGTTGCCGGGTCTGTCGGCGCCGCCGCTGCCGGGTTCCATGCTGATGTTGTGTGCCGGCATGGCGTGGGGTGTTTATTCGTTGCGTGGCAAGGGAGCAGGCCCGGCGCTTCACGTCACGGCTGCAAACTTCCTGCTCGCCGTGCCGGTTTCGCTGCTGCTGAGCCTGCTGATGTCGGGACACTTTTCGCTGGATATGGCCGGCTTGGGTTACGCAGTGGCTTCGGGTGCCCTGGCTTCCGGAGTCGGCTATGCCATCTGGTACACGGTGCTGCCGGCGCTGAAGGCGACCCATGCGGCGACGGTTCAGCTAAGTGTGCCGGTGCTGGCCGCCCTGGGCGGGGTCATCTTCCTCGCCGAGCCGATCACCGTGCGCCTTGTCATCGCATCTGTCGCCATCCTAGGTGGCATCGCATTGGTCATGCTGGATAGGAGGCAAGGCTGAGCCGGACCTGTGTTCGGCAGAATGAGGGAAATGACATAAACTGGGCGCATGGCGATGCGTAACCCCTATCCCGAGTGCGACGGCAATGCCTTTCGGCTGCTGGTTGGCGCCGACGCATTTCTGCCGGCCATGGAAGAGGCGATCCGCAACGCCCGCTCTTACGTGCTGTTCGAGCAGTACCTGTTCAGTTCGGGCGAACTTGCCGACCGCTTCATCGATGCCGTGATCGCCTGTGTCGAGCGCGGGGTGCAGGTCTACATGCTGATCGACCATTTTGGCGCCCGCGCCCTGTCGGATATCGATCGCAAGCGGATCATGGCTGCCGGCATCGACGTGCTCTTCTACAACCCGGCCTACCTGCGCCATTTCTTCCGCGGCCTGCCGCGCAACCACTGCAAGACGCTGCTTATCGACGGCGAGCTGGCCTATACCGGCGGCGCCGGCATCTCCGACGATTACCTGGCGCGAGGCGGGCAGCTTCCCTGGCACGAGGTGGTCGTGGAGATGCGCGGCCCTGTCGTGGCCGACTGGCAGCGGCGGTTCGAGCGAACCTGGCGCCACTGGGCCGGGGATATCGACCTGCCGGACGCTTCCCCGGCACCGGCCGGCAACCAGCGCGGCCGGGTCTGCGTGAGCCTGCGCGGTCTGAAGAAGTTCGTCCGGAAGTCACTGCTGTTCCGGATCCGCCATGCATCCGATCGTGCCTGGCTGGGCACCGCCTACTTCCTGCCCGGCCGCACCATGCTGCGCGCGCTGCGGGCGGCCAAGCGGCGCGGGGTGGATGTGCGGTTGCTGCTGCCGGGGCCGATCAACGATCATCCGGCCGTCTACCACGCGGGCCGCCGCTACTACCACCTGCTGCTGCGCCACGGCATCCGTATCTTCGAATACCAGCCCGCCTTCCTGCATGCCCGGGCCTACCTGTGCGACGCCTGGTGCTCCGTCGGTTCCTCGAACATGGATCGCTGGGGCCTGCGCTGGAACCTGGAGGCCAACCTGGAGAGCGACGATGTCCGACTCTGTGGGGAGGTGGAGGCGTTCTTCGAGGATGCCTTCGCGCAGTCGCGGGAGATCACGCTGGAAGCCTGGCGGCAGCGGCCGCTCCGGCATCGTTTCAGGGAGTGGCTGTTCGGCTATGTCGACCTGATGATCGAGCGCTATGGTGTGAATCGCGAACTCAGCAAGGGAAACCGGCCCCGCGATATCAGGCCCGATGCCAGCGGAAAAAGGCTCTGACCCCTTTATGCCGGTTGACCCCTTTATGCCGGTTCTACAAATTAGCCCCAGATTGAAGGGTGGTGAAGATTGATATGGCGATAAGCTTTGCAAAGTATGCTGTTGTAGTTGGTTTGTATTTGGCTCTATTAGGAGCCGTTTTGATTTTCAACCAGTCTGTTGCGTATCATGAAGGCGATGAGTTTCTATACATGGGGCTCATTGCAGCATTTGGGCTAATAGTGATGCCGATAAGTGCTGCAATTTATAACTTTGGAGTTCGAAAGGGGCAGAGAACAGTACCGCTTTTCCAAAGGTATGAGCTGATCCTGTGTATGCTACTTTTCTTGACCCTGCCAGCCATCTGGACATACACCTATAAGGGATTTCATTCTCTCGCTCCTTACGGGGTTAGTATTGATTGGACGTGGTCTTCTGGATCCATGAATTTCAATGAAATAAAGCTACATGGAGAAACCCGTTGTTTCTTAGATTCTCGGGATGGTGTCGGATACGAAGACAAGGATGGAGATAATATTCCAGACATTGTGACCCACAGTGGCTCCCATGAAGGCATAATTTACTTTAAGCCTAATGCAGCCAAAGGCCATGAGTTTGAGGGTTGCCCATCACTTGGTGGCTAAATTGTAAAAAAGCCCGCTTCATGAAGCGGGCTTTTTGTTTGGGCTGAATGTCAGATAGGGATCAGTGGCGGAAGTGGCGGATGCCGGTGAAGATCATGGCGAGGCCATGTTCGTCGGCGGCCTTGATTACCTCGTCGTCGCGGATCGAGCCGCCCGGCTGGATCACCGCCGTCGCACCGGCCTCGGCCAGCGCATCGACGCCGTCGCGGAACGGGAAGAAGGCATCCGATGCCACGGCCGAACCCTTGATCGTCTCGCCGCCGTGATGGGCGGCGATGCGGGTGGAGTTCACACGGTTCATCTGGCCGGCACCGACACCCAGCGTCACGCCGTCCTTGGCGAAGACGATGGCGTTGGACTTCACATGCTTGGCCACCGACCAGGCGAACAGCATGTCCTGCCACTCCTTCTCGGTCGGCTGGCGCTTGGTCACCACTTTGCAGGCGGCGCGATCCAGGATGTGCGCATCGCGCTCCTGTACCAGCAGGCCGCCGTTGACGCGCTTGAACTCCCAGCCGCCGCTCACGGCTTCCGCGCTTGGCGCCAGCAGCAGGCGCAGGTTCTTCTTGTCGGCGAGTGCGGCGCGGGCGCCATCGCTGAAGCCCGGCGCGATCACCACCTCCATGAAGGTTTCGGCGATCAGCTTGGCGGTCGCCTCTTCCAGCGGCCGGTTGAAAGCGGCAATGCCGCCGAACGCGGAGACGGAGTCGGCGGCACGCGCCTTCTCGTAAACCACTTCCTGTGCACCGCCGACGGCCACACCGCAAGGGTTGGCATGCTTGACGATCACGGCGGCGTTGTCGGCGAAATCGCGCACGCAGGCGAAGGCGGCATCGGCATCGGCGATGTTGTTGTAGGAGAGCGCCTTGCCCTGCAGCACCTCACAGTCGGCGAGGGAAACACCCACGTCCTCCGGATCGGCATAGAAAGCGCCGTCCTGGTGCGGGTTCTCGCCGTAGCGCAGCTCGTCGGCGGTCTTCACGAACTGGCGGGTGAAGATGTCGGGGAACTTGCGCTTCGTGCCGTCGGCATTGAGTGCCGAGAAGTGGTTGGCGATGGCGCCGTCGTAGGCGGCGGTGTGGGCGAAGGCCTTCACGGCCAAGGCGCGGCGCTTGTTCTCGTCCAGCGTGCCGGCATCGAGCGACTCCAGCACCATGCCATAGTCGGCCGGGTCGACGACGATAGCGACGAACTTGTGGTTCTTCGCCGAGGCGCGGACCATGCAGGGGCCGCCGATGTCGATGTTCTCGATGGCATCATCAATGGTGCAGCCCTCTTTCGCGACCGCCTCGCGGAACGGATAAAGGTTCACGCAAACGAGATCGATCGGGAGGATGCCGTGTTCCTTCATGGAGGCCAGATCGCCCGGATTGTCGCGACGGGCCAGGATGCCGCCATGCACCTTCGGGTTCAGCGTCTTCACGCGGCCGTCCATCATCTCGGGGAAGCCCGTATAGTCGGAGACGTCGCGGCAGGCGATGCCGGCCTCGCGCAAGAGCTTGGCGGTGCCGCCGGTGGAGAGGATATCGACACCGCGTTCCGAAAGGGCGCGGGCGAAATCGACGACTCCCATTTTGTCAGATACGCTGATCAGGGCGCGGGAAATGCTGGACATGAATGACTCCGATGGTGTGCTTCTGTGAATGGTTGCAATTGCAGCAGGGAGACGGAACGCTACGCATCATTGGTCCCGGCGCAAGTTTGGGCCGGCCGAGGTTTGCGGATCCCGATCCCGCATGAAGCGGGGGCGTTAATTTTTCGCCCATGTGCCGGTTGCACAGTGCGCAAACCATGCCTTGCCTCCCAGCAAGCAGTTGCCACGATGGGCCCGGCAGGAAACAGATCCAACAGGAGAGCGGAATGAGACTTCTTCAGAAGAGCCTCGGGATGGCGCTTGCAGCAGCCATGCTGCTGGCGGCCCAGCCGTCGCTGGCCAACCCGGTATCGAAGCTTCAGCAATACGACTATGCGAACGGCGTGCGCCTGATCGTCGACGAGGACCATGCGGCGCCCGACGCCATGGTGCAGGTGTGGCTGAAGGTGGGCGGCCGCGACGAGGTGCCCGGCAAGACGGGCCTCGCGCACGTCTTCGAGCACATGATGTTCAAGGGCTCGAAGAAGCTGGCGCCCGGTGAATACTCGAAGAAGATCGCCGCCATGGGCGGCAACGACAACGCCTTCACCACCACCGACTACACCGCCTATTTCGAGACCGTGCCCTCGTCGCGCGTCGACGAGGTGCTGGGCATGGAGTCCGAGCGCTTCGCCAACCTGAAGCTCGATCCCGAACAGTTCGCCCGCGAGATCCGCGTCATCCAGGAAGAGCGGCGCATGCGCACCGACGACGATCCGAACAGTCACATGTTCGAAGTGCTGGCAGCCACCGCGCTGCAGTTGCATCCGTACCGCAACCCGGTGATCGGCTGGATGCAGGACCTGAAGCGGCTGGATATCAACGACGTGCGCGCCTTCTACAAGGCGCACTACGTGCCGGGCAACGTCATCGTCGTCGTGGTCGGCGATGTCGATTCCAAGCACGTCAAGAAGACGGTCGCCGACACCTTCGGCGCCCTGAAGGCGCGGCCGGTACCGGAGCGTTTCAATCCGGTGGAGCCGGAGCCGCTGGGGCCGAAGCGCATGATCGCCCGGCTGCCGGCGCAGTTGCCGCTTCTGGCGGTCGTGG
This sequence comes from Mariprofundaceae bacterium, assembly GCA_035576205.1. Lineage (GTDB taxonomy): Bacteria > Pseudomonadota > Zetaproteobacteria > Mariprofundales > Mariprofundaceae > DATLWR01. The sequence continues at coordinate 9,380 of DATLWR010000055.1, read as the reverse complement.
TGCCGGTGCCGGTCTGGAAGCCGGGGGTGAATGACCGCGAGGCGGCGTCTCTCGCCGTGGCGATGCAGATCCTGGCCGGCGGCCGTTCGGCGCTCCTGCAGCGCGAGCTGGTTGATCGCCAGCGCAAGGCCTTCTCTGTGTCGGGAGGCTACGATCCGTTCAGCATGGGCATCGACCTGTGGACGGTCTATGGCATGCTGGGCAAGGGGCAGAAGCCGGCTGATTTCGAGGCCGCCCTCTGGAAACTGATCGACGGCATGGCGGCGAAGCCGGTCGATGCCCAGACGCTGGAGTCGGCGAAGACCAACATGATCGCCGACGAGACCTATGCGCAGGATTCGCTTTATCTGCGGGCCAGGGAGATCGGCAGCATGGAGGTGGTCGGCATCGGCGCCATGCATCGCGACGACTGGCTGAAGGCGATCCGCAGCGTCACCGCCGACGATGTGCGGCAGGTGGTGGCCCGCTGGCTGAAGGAGAACCGCTCGACCACCGGGCTGCTTGAGCCGGAGGTGAAGTCATGATGCGCCGTTTTCTTATCGCATGTTTCGTATTGTTCGCAGGTGCGGCGCAGGCGCTGGCCGTGCCGGCCATCCAGGAGGCGAAGCTCTCCAACGGTCTCAGGGTACTGCTGGTCGAGGCGCACAATGTGCCGATGGTAGCCATGCAGCTCGCCATGCCGGCCGGCAGCCGCTTCGATCCCGACGGCAAGGGCGGTGCGGCGACGATGCTGGCGACGATGCTGGCCGACCATACGGCGAAACACGATGACGAGGCGCTGGCCGACTGGCTGGATGCACGCGCCATCCGCCTCGGCGCCGATGCCGACCAGGATACGCTCGGTATCTCGGTCACGGCGCTGACCGAGCAGCTGCAACCGGCGCTCGACATGCTTTCCGAATGCCTGCTCACGCCGGGCTGGGACAACAAGCGTTTCAAGGTGCTGCAGCAGGATGCGGTGGCTGCGGCACAGAAGTCGCTGGAGGAGCCGGGCGTGCGTGCCGGCGAGGCGAGTGCCGAGCTGCTGTTCGGCGGCCATCCCTACGGTCACCGGCCGGACGGTACACCGGAGTCGCTGGCGGCCATCCGGCTCGACGACCTGCAGGCGATCTACCGGGCGCAGCTGAAACCCGAGGGCTCGGTACTGGCGGTGAGCGGCGACATCAGCATGAAACAGCTGCTGCCGCTGCTGGAGAAGCGGCTGGGTGGCTGGCAGGGCAAGCCGGCGAAGGGGATCTTCGATCTGGCTTCGGCTCCGGCCGTGGCCGGCAAGAGCGAGCGCATCCAGATGTCGACCACGCAGACGCTGCTGCAGCTGGTGCGCCAGGGGCCGGCCCGCAGTGCGCCCGATTTCTTCCCTGTCTTCGTAATGAATCACATGCTGGGCGGTGGCGGTTTCAGCTCCCGGTTGATGGCCGAGGTGCGCGAGAAGCGCGGCCTTGTCTACGGAGTCTACTCCTATTTCGTGCCGCTGGCCGTGCCGAACACCTTCGCCATTATGCTGCAGACGCGCGCCGACCAGGCCGATGAGGCCGGCAAGGTGGTGCGCGAGGTGATGCGCGGTATGGCGGCGGGCAAGATCGGCGAGAAGGAGCTGAAGGCCGCGAAGGACAATCTGATCGGCAGCTTTGCCCAGAGGATGGACTCGAACCATGAGCGGGTCGGGCTGATGGCGATGATCGGCATGTACGACCTGCCGCTCGATTACCTGCAGGTATGGACCAGCCGTATCGAATCGGTCACCCTTGCGCAGGTACGCGACGAGGCGGCCAAGTGGCTCGATCCCGCTGCCTGGAACGAGGTCCGCGTCGGTCCGGCGAGTCGCAACAAGGGGAAACAGTCATGAGAAAAACCGTACTTGTCGTCGAGGACTCCACCTCCAGCCGTGACATCACCAGCCATTTCCTGCAGCAGGGTGGCTTCAGGGTGCTGGAGGCCGAGGACGGCAAGAGTGCCCTGGCGCTATTGAAGAACCGCCACGTCGACCTGATCCTGACCGACATCATGATGCCGAACATGGATGGCTGGCAGCTCTCCGCCGAGGTGCGCAAGGACAAGCGTTTCAACATGACGCCGTTCGTCTTCCTCAGTGTGCTCGACGATCTGGATGACCAGATCAAGGGGCTGTCGCAGGGTGTCGACGACTACCTGACCAAGCCGATCACGCCGCAACAGCTGCTGGCGCGCGTCAACACCGCGCTCGCCCGCACCGAGCGGCTGAAGCAGAATTTCTTCCGTAATCCGGTCAACGATCTCGAGACCGAGGCCTATATGCGCCACCGCCTGCAGCAGGAGGTCGAGCGCTGCCGCAAGTTCGAGCGGCCGCTGTCGCTCGTCGTGTTCGGCATCGGCAACTACGTGGCGCTGGTACGCGGCCATGCCGAATGGTTCGCGCAGATGGCCGCCTCGCAGACGGGGACAGCATTGCGCAAGCACCTGCGTTCCTTCGACCTGATCGCCGACATGGGGCAGGGGCGTTTCGCCGTGCTGATGCCGGAAGCCGCGGCCGACAAGGCCAAGGCCTGGGCCGAGAATGTGAAGGGGAAGTGGGACCTGTCGCTGGTGTGGCCGGAAACGGAGCAGGCGGAGCGGATCGATATCGGGTTCACCGTCGATGCCCTGAGTCCCGGCGATGCCGATCCCGATGCGCTGCTGACCAAGCGTCTGGAATCCTTCGAACGCAAGTGGTGATTCTCTCGGCCACTGCCGGGAGCTAGGCGATGCGGGTTACCGGCGGCGATCTGCGTGGCCGCATCGTTCCGGTCCCCGACCTGCCGGGGCTTCGGCCCACGCCCTCGAAAGTGCGCGAGGCGCTGTTCAATATTCTCGGCGACATCGATGGCTTCCGGGTGCTCGATCTCTTTTCCGGCTCCGGCATCATGGCCGTCGAGAGTCTGTCGCGCGGGGCAAACAGCGTGGTTTCTGTCGAACAGCAACGGCGTGCCGTCGCGCACCTGCAGCAGCTGTGCCGTGCCCTGTCGCTGTCACAGGGCTGGCGCATCCTGCCGCTTGCCGTGGAGCGGGCGCTGCCGGGACTTGCCGGCGAGTCGTTCGATCTCGTCTTCGCCGATCCGCCATATGCGAAAGGATATGCCGAGAAGCTGCCGGCCTGGCTGTCGGTGCATGGCGTGCGGGTCGGCCAGCTGGTGATCGAGGAGTCGGCGAAGGTGGAGCCCCTCTGGCCGGCAGGCTGGACGTGCCGGCAATCCCGGCGCTATGGTGACACGACCCTGCATTTTTTGATCCCGGAGACCGCATGAAACAAACCGCCATCTATCCCGGCACCTTCGATCCGATCACCCTCGGTCATGTCGACGTGGTCAACCGAGGCCTGAAGCTGTTCGATCGCGTGGTGATCGGCGTGGCGGCGAATCCCGGCAAGCAGCCGATGTTCGGGCTCGATATGCGGCTGGCCATGGTGCGCGAAACCTTCGCCGACCAGCCGAATGTCGAGGCGGTGGGTTTCAGGGGGCTGCTCGTCGACCTGGCCCACGAGCAGGGGGCGCATGCGATCCTGCGCGGCCTGCGCGCCGCTTCCGATTTCGAATACGAGTTCCAGATGGCGACGATGAACCGGCGGCTCGACGAGCGGATCGAGACCGCCTTCGTGATGGCGCGCGAGGACTATACCTTCGTCTCGTCGCGCTTCATCCGCGAGATCGCCTCGATGGGTGGCGACGTGTCGGCGCTGGTGCCGGCCGCCGTGCTGCCGCATCTGCCGGGACGCCGCTGATCCCTGCGGTCAAGGTATTTCCAATAATCTTCCCCGGATAGCGGAAGAACAATCGAATTTACTGGCGGTTGAACTCCACCGAGGCCCATTCGCCCTCGGTGTCGCTGCGTGTCACGCTAAGGCCATGGCTTTCGTAGGCGCGGACGATGCCCTCCACCTGTGTCGTCAACAGGCCGGAGAGGATCAGGTCGTGCTCGACGCAGTCGGCGAGCTTCGGCGCCATATCGATCAGCGGGCCAGCGAGGATATTGGCCACCACCAGCGAAAAGCGGCGGGCCGGCGGCGTGTCGCCGAGTTCCGAACGGATGGCGACGCCGTTGATGCGGCTGTTCACCTCGCAGGCCTCGACGGAGTCCGGATCGTTGTCGATGGCGAGTACTTCGCCGGCTCCCAGCTTGGCGGCGGCGATGGCCAGGATACCTGAGCCGGCGCCCATATCGAGCAGTGACACCGGCGCCTCCTGGTCGCACAGTCGCTCGATGGCTTCCAGGCAGAGGCGGGTGGTCGGATGCTGGCCGGTGCCGAAGGCCATGCCGGGGTCGAGCACGATGTCGATGTGGTCTGCCGGGGCCGCTTCGCAGAAGGAGGGGCGTACCCACAGTCGCCGGCCGACCGGCATGGCATGCCACTGCTCCTGCCAGGCGGTCGACCAGTCGGCGGCATCGAGCGTTTTCAGCTGCACGGCCCCGGCCGGGGCGCCGGCCAGCAGGGATGCTGCTATCACACGGGCACGCAGCCCGGTTTCGTCGTCGTCGACTTCGAACCAGGCGACCAGGGTTTCGATGCCCGAATCGGCGTCGGTTTCGCTCGAGGTGCCGAGTGCCTGTAGGCTTTCGGCCAGGTTTTCAAAGGCATTTTCGTCGATGGCGGCGGCTGCAATCCGCAGTTCCAGAGATTTTGTCGCTTGCATCTTCGCCGTCCCTTCGCTGCAATACCCCGCTCTTTTCGTGGGGGTAATATCTTGGCGCAGCAATCTTCTCCATATCGTATGCAGGTGAAAAGCAATGTCCAGATGACCGATCCGGACTGCAAGGATGTGGTCGTCGAACTGACGCTGGTGCCGATGCACGGCGAGAAGGTGCGGTCGTTCAAGCCGGGGCAGTATGTGCGCATCGGCATTCCCGGCGTCAGCGATCCGGCGCCTGGCTACTTCGCCATTGCCACGGCTCCTAAGGCCGGCAGCAAGTACGAGTTCTTCGTCAAGTCGGCTGGCCCTCTGTCGGCCTATCTCTGTGCGCTGAAACCAGGCTCGGAGCTTGAGGTGGAGGGGCCGATGGGCAAGGCCTTCGATCTTGCCCCCTACAAGGGCTACAGCATCTACCTGATCGGCGTCGGTACCGGCATCGCGCCGCTGCGCAGCGTCTGGAACGAGATCATCCATCACCGTCAGGATTACGGCAAAGTGGCGATCTACGCCGGCTTCCTGACGCCGCTGCACCAGCTGCTAACCAACGAACTGGAGCAGCTGGCGGCGCACGATATCGACGTGTCGGTGACGCTGGAAACCGGTCACGAGAACTGGGATGGTCCGATCGGCTACGTGCAGCATGCACTGCAGGCGGATGCGCCGGACGGTTCGCATGCGGTGGCATGCCTGGCTGGCATGAGCGCAATGGTGGACGCCTGCACCGAAACGCTGCAGAATCTCGGCTTTGATGAAAGCCGCATCCTGCGCAACTACTGAGTCAGTGGGTTCTACTGCTTCCCCGACCGGTCCCGTTTTACAGCTCCCGCTCATCTCTCTTGATATTGGCAGCAAGCGCATCGGCGTGGCGGTTTCCGACCGCCTGGGGCTTGGTGCGCGCGGTGTCGCCTGTCTGCCTCGCCGCGATTCCGGCTGGCCGAAGCAGGTGCTGAAACTGGTTGCCGAGTACGGCTGCCGTGGCATCGTTATCGGCCTGCCCAGGAACATGGACGGCAGTGAAGGGCCGCAGGCCGAGGATTGCCGGGCGGCCGCTGCCGAGCTTGCCGCCGTTACCGACCTGACGATGACGATGTGGGACGAGCGGCTGACCACCTGGACGGCGAAGGAGCGGCTGCGTGCCCAGGGGCTGAACGAGAAGAAGGTGGCCGAGAAGGTCGACCAGACCGCGGCGGCGATCATCCTGGAGGATTTCCTCGCCGCCCACCCGGAGTTGAAGGCATGAGCAATATCCTGTTCGACAGCAAGGCGGTGAATGCCGCCCTCGATGCGATGGCGGCTGCCATGCGGGCGCCGGAGGTTAACATCGTTGGCATCCAGCGCGGCGGTGCGCTGGTCGCCGACGCGCTGCAGGCGCGTCTCGAGAAGACGGGGGCGAAGGTGCGGCGCGGCGACCTCGACATCAGTTTCTACCGCGACGATCTCGATACCATCGGTCCGAACCCGAGCGTGCGTCCGTCGAACCTGCCGTTCGACGTTTCCGATGCCGGAATCTGGCTGGTCGACGACGTGCTCTATACCGGCCGCACCATCCGTGCAGCATTGGGGGAAATTTTCGATTACGGCCGGCCGGCTTCGGTAAAACTCGCCGTGCTGGTCGACCGTGGCGGCCGCGAGTTGCCGGTTGCCGCCGACTGCATCGGATTCAAGGTATCGGCTCCGGTTGGCAGTTCCGTCAAGCTGGTCACCGATGGCGACTGGCATATCATGCAAAGGCAGGTGAAGGGATGAAACCGCTGCAACATCTGTTCGGCATCGCTCAACTGGACCCGGATCAGATCGACTATCTGCTGAACATGAGCGAATCGTTCATCGAGCTCTCCCGGCGGCCGATCAAGAAGGCGCCGACACTCCGCGGCAAGACGGTCATCAACCTCTTCTTCGAGAACTCGACCCGCACGCGCACCAGCTTCGAGATTGCCGGCAAGCGGCTCTCCGCCGACGTCATCAACATCTCCGCCTCGACGAGTGCGACCAAGAAGGGGGAGACACTGCTTGATACCGGCCAGACGCTGGCCGCCATGCAGCCGCATGTGCTGGTGATCCGCCACTCCATCGCCGGCACCTGCGAGTTCCTCGCCGAATACCTGACCGGCACCTCGATCGTGAACGCCGGCGACGGTGCCCACGAGCATCCGACCCAGATTCTCACTGACCTCTTGACCCTGCGTGGTTTGGGCGGCCATGCCGGCCGCACGATGACGATCGTCGGCGATATCTCCCATTCGCGCGTCGCCCGCTCGCACCTGATCGCCGCCAAGAAGCTCGGCTACAAGGTGCGGCTGGTGGCACCGAAGACGCTGCTGCCGTCGCAGGTGGAGCGCTACGGCTGCGAGGTGTTTTACGATTTCGATGCGGCGATCCCGGGATCGGACGTGCTCTACATGCTGCGCGTGCAGACCGAGCGGCTCACCTCCAACTGCTGCTTCCCTTCCATCCGCGAATACCACGAGGCCTACGGCCTGAATGCGAAGCGACTGGCGAAGGCGGGCAACGACTGCCTGGTGATGCATCCGGGGCCGATGAACCGCGGCGTGGAGATATCCACGGATGTCGCCGACGGCATGCAGAGCCGTATCCTGGATCAGGTCGAGCACGGTGTGGCGGTACGCATGGCCGTGCTGACGGCGCTGTGCGGGGGGGACGAGGCATGAGTACGCTGTTGATCAAGGGCGGACGCGTGGTCGATCCCGCCAACGGTATCGACAAGGTCTGCGATGTCTGGATCGAGGACGGCAAGGTGGCCGGTGTCGGCAAGTTCAAGGGTACCGCCGGCGAGACGATCGATGCGGCCGGCCATCTGGTCTGCCCCGGGCTGATCGATATGCACGTGCACCTGCGCGAGCCCGGCCAGGAGTGGAAGGAGGACATCGAGTCCGGTTCCCGTGCCGCCGTGGCCGGCGGCGTCACGACGATGTGCTGCATGCCGAACACGCACCCACGGCTCGACCATGCCGGCGTGCTCAGGCAGGTGATCGAGCGTGCGCGTGAGGTCGGTCTGTGCGACATCCGCCCGATCGGGGCCGTGAGCCGCAATCTCGAGGGCAAGGAGCTAACCGAGATGCGCGAGCTGACGCGTGCCGGAGCCGTCGCCTTTTCCGACGACGGCCTGCCGATCTGGCATGCCGGCGTGATGCGCAAGGCGCTCGAATATGCGGCCACCTTCGGCTACATGGTGATCCAGCATGCCGAGGAGAAACAGTTGACCGGCGAAGGCTGCATCAACGAGGGCTGGATCTCGACACAGCTGGGCGTCTCCGGCATGCCGGCGGTCGGCGAGGATTCGATGATCGCCCGCGACATCATGCTGGCCGAGATCACCGGCGGCCGCTACCACGTCGCCCATATCTCCACCAGGGGGGCGGTCGAACTGGTGCGTAAGGCCAGGGGGCAGGGGCTGGCGGTGACCACCGAGGCGGCGCCGCACCACTTCGCGCTGACCGAAGAGGAGGTGCTGAACTACAACGCTGACGCCAAGATGAGCCCACCGCTGCGTACGGAATCCGACCGCCAGGCGGTGATCGAGGGCCTGCGCGACGGCACCATCGAGGTGATCGCCACCGACCACGCGCCGCACCACGAGGACGACAAGCGCTGCGGTCTCTCCTGTGCCGCTTTCGGTATCGTCGGGCTGGAGACGATGCTGCCGGTATCGCTGGAACTGGAGCGTTCCGGCGCTCTCTCCATGTCCGACCTGATCGCCAAGATGACCAGCAACCCGGCCAAGCTGCTGAACCTGCCTGCCGGCACGCTGTCGGTCGGTGCGGCTGCCGATGTCTGCATCTTTGATCCTGCAGAGAAGTGGACACTGGACCGCAGGAAGCTGTTCTCGAAATCGAAGAACACGCCGTGGCACGGCCGCACCCTGCAGGGGCGGGTGACGCAGACGCTGAAGAACGGCCGTGTCGTCTTCGCCGACGGAGCCATCGTTGGCTGAGTTCGCCGAGCACCGCAACACTGTCTTCGAGGAGCAGGCCGAGGTTCTGGCGCAGGTCGCCTATCCGGGGGCGCAATTCGTGCTCAGGCTGAAGGCGCCGAAGACGGCGGCTGCGGCACAGCCGGGCCAGTTCGTGCATATCCGCGTTTCGAACGAGCGGCCTCTGCGCCGTCCGATCTCGATCATGCTGACCGATCCGGCCAGGGGCACCGTCGATCTGCTCTACAAGGCGGTCGGCGAGGGCACGCGGCTGCTGTCCGAGCGCAAGGCGGGCGATGTGGTACCGATGCTCGGGCCGATCGGCCGGCCGTTCGATCTCGCCGACGAATCGAAACGCTACGTGCTGATCGGCGGCGGCGTTGGCATCCCGCCGATGATCTTCGCCGCCGAACGGCTCAATGGCTGCGCCGATGTTGTCGTGTTCGCCGGTTCCGAGGTCGAGTTCCCGTTCGCGCTGAAACCTTCCACCTTCATCCTGCCGGGGGTCGGCGGCAATGCCCTTCTCGCCATCCGTTCGCTGGAGGAGCGCGGCATCGCTTCACGGCTCGCCTCCAACGCCGGGCTGTACGGCTGCTACGAGGGGCATGTGCCGAACCTCGCCCGCGGCTACCTTTCCGCACTCACGGAAAAGGAGCGCCGGCGCTGCATGCTGCTCTCCTGCGGCCCGCATCCGATGCTGCACGCCGTGGCGAGGCTGGGGCGCGAGTTCGATCTGCCGACCTTTCTGAGTCTCGAGGAGCACATGGCCTGCGGCATCGGCGGTTGCGCCGGTTGCGTCGTGAAGACCG
>DATLWR010000054.1:0-2926 GCA_035576205.1 Mariprofundaceae bacterium | reverse complement strand
CAGCATCGTCCGCCGTGCCCTGTGGTGGTTCCGCTACGGCGCACTGCTCACGCTGATCTTTGGCCTGATCCTCTACTACGGCCTGATGAACGGCCACGGCGCCAGCGGCACCCCGGGCTGGGATATCCGCATCGGCGCACTCTTCGCCATCATCATGTGGGCCAACGTGACCTTCATCATCTGGCCGAACCAGAAGAAGGTGATCGGCATCGTCGAGGCGACTGCCGAAGAGAAGGCATCGGCTGGCAAGAAGGCGCTGATCGCTTCGCGCACCAACACGCTGCTCTCCATCCCGATGCTGCTCTTGATGGCCTCCTCGGCCCACTTCCGCATCTTCAACTGATCGGACAGCGCAACGACCTGAAGGGCGGCCCCTTTGTTTTCTAGGGGGCCGCCCTTTCTTTTTGCACTTGCCATCGCCGACATGCTTTGCAGGCTTGAATCCTCCGGAGATAAGCGATGAACGATCAGATCAAGGAAAGTCTCTGCAAGGTTCCGGAGGTCACACTGATCTTCTGGATCATCAAGATCGCGGCAACCACGCTGGGGGAAACCGGCGGCGATGCGGTCTCCATGTCGATGAACCTTGGCTATCTCGTCGGCACGGCGATATTCGCCGTCGTGTTCATCGTCGCCGTCGTCGTCCAGATATATGCCAAGCAGTTTCATCCTGTCATTTACTGGACCACCATCATCGCCTCGACGACGGTTGGCACGACATTGGCCGATTTCGCCGACCGCTCTCTCGGCATCGGTTACGCCGGTGGTACGACTCTGCTGTTCACACTGCTGATGGGTTCGCTCTTTATCTGGTACCGCACGCTGGGTTCCGTTTCGATCCATTCGGTCAGCTCACCAAAAACTGAGCTGTTCTATTGGCTGACGATCATGTTTTCCCAGACGCTCGGCACCGCGCTGGGCGACTGGACGGCCGATACCGCCGGGCTCGGTTACACCGGCGGTGCGCTGGTTTTCGGTGCCCTGCTGCTGCTCATCGTCGCCGCGTACTTCCGGACGCGCATTTCCCATACGATCCTGTTCTGGGCGGCGTTCATTCTCACGCGCCCGTTGGGCGCGGTGGTGGGCGACTTCCTCGACAAACCCGTGAGCGCCGGCGGTCTGGAACTCAGCCGCTACTCCGCTTCGGCGGCACTGCTGGCGTTCATCATTGCCTGCATATTTTTCTTCCCGCACCGGCCTGCAAAACGGGCTCATTGACCTGTTCCCGGGGCGCCATCGGCCACTCTTCGTTTTGCCCTCTGCTAAGCTGAAAACAATGAATACCATCCTGCTTTACATTGCCTCCGCCATGGCCTGCCTGTGGGGCATCGCGCATCTCTTCGCTACCCGCGGTGTGGTCGCCGGTTTCGGCGAGCTGACTCCGGACAACCGCAACATTATTGCCATGGAGTGGATCATCGAGGGCGTCGCCCTCATTGCCACCGGCGCCTTCGTAGCCGTCGCCACGGCCATCGATCCACATGCTCCCGTCGCCCACGGTGTCTTTGTGGTGGCCATCGCCTCGCTGATCACCCTTGCCTTCGTGTCGCTCTTCACCGGTTTCAAGGTGGCCTTCCTTCCATTCCGTCTCTGCCCCTTCGTGCTCGCCACTGCTGCAACCCTGATTGCTGCCGGCGCATGGCTTTAACTTGCTCGTAACCGTTACCCTTTTCTTTAGCCACAGCTGACCGTACCGTTCCCGCCATGCAACGACCCATGGCCATCATTCTCGACCGCGACGGCGTCATCAATTTCGATTCGCCCGACTACATTTTAAGCCCCGAGCAGTGGCAACCGATCCCCGGCAGCCTGGAAGCGCTCGCCCGGCTCGCCGCCGCCGACATCCCGGTGACCGTCGCCAGCAACCAGTCGGCGCTCGGCCGCTGCATGATCGATAAAGCCACCTTCGAGGCGATCCACACCAAGATGATGCATGCCATCGAGCAGGCCGGCGGTGCCATTGTGCACATCGCCTACTGCCCGCACGGGCCGGACGACGATTGCAATTGCCGCAAACCGAAACCTGGCCTGGTGCTGGAATGCCTCGAGAAACTGGGGATGACCGACTCGCCTGAACAGGCATTGATGATCGGCGACTCGCTGCGCGACGTACAGGCAGCACATGCCGCCGGCGTACCGGCCTGGCTGGTACAGACCGGCTACGGTGACGCGGCGAAGATTCTCGACAAGGCGCGGCAGATCGATCCCGGCATCGAGGTGTTTGCCGATCTTGCCTCGGCCGTGGACCGGCTTTTAGGCTAAGCCGATGCTTTTCATTCGCTCCGCCCTCTTCAACCTCGGCTTTTTCGCCTGGACTCCCATCTGCTCCATCCTGCTGATCGTCAGCCGGCCGTTCGGTTTCGCTGCCAGCTGGTTCTGGGCCAAGGTCTGGAGCCGCTCGACCCTGTGGCTGGCAAAGGTTATCTGCGGCATCCGCATCGAGATCGAGGGTCGCGAGCACCTGCCGGATGTCCCCTGTGTGGTGATGGCCAAGCACCAGTCGGCGATGGAAACCGTCGCCATGCCGCTGCTGACTCCGCCCTATGTCTGGGTGCTGAAACGTTCGCTGTTCTATATTCCCATCTTCGGCTGGGCACTATGGACCCTCAACGCCATCGCCATCCGCCGCAGCCAACCGCGTGAAGCGCTGAAGCAGGTGGTGGCGCAGGGTTCCGACTTTCTGCACGAAGGACGCTGGGTGGTGATCTTCCCGGAAGGTACCCGCACCGCCCCGGGAGAAACCGGCACCTATCAGGCGAGCGGCATCATGCTGGCCCATAAAGCACATGCCGGAATCTTGCCGATGGCCCACAATGCCGGGCAGCACTGGCCCAAGCAGGGCTTCATCAAACGGCCGGGCACCGTCCGCTTCCGTTTCCTGCCGTTTATCCCGGCCGAAACGGTACACGAAGCCAAGCGCAACGAT
>DATLWR010000053.1:0-12026 GCA_035576205.1 Mariprofundaceae bacterium | reverse complement strand
GCGGCCGGGGCCGGGAAGCAGGAGATCAAGGCCGCGGCCGTGGAAGCCAAGCCGGTTGCGAAGCCGCAGGTCCAGGCGGCAGCGAAGGCTGCGGAAGCCGCCAGGGTTCCAACCACGCCGGCGAAAGAGCCGCCGGCGGCAAAGGCCGCGACGGAAGCGCCGCAGGCGCCGCAGACCGAGCTGTTCGCGGCAGCCGCCGGGGAATTCGAGCTTTTCGAGACCGGTGAGACGCAGGAAGCCGGGCCGGAAGCCGGGATTCCGGAGACAGACATTTCGGAGGCGGCGGAGCCGCCGCAGCAGCCCGGCGAACCGGCCGTTGCCGAAACCGCCGAAGAGTCTGCGCAGGAAGCCGTCGAGGAACCGCCTTACGAGGAACAGGTTGAGGAACCTCTCAAGGAACAGGCCGAGGAGCCGGCCGAGGAGCCGGCCGATGAACCCGTTATCGCGCCCGAGCCGGCGGTCATCCAGCCCCGTCCGCCGCTGAAGCTGGTGCTCACCGAGGCGATGCTGATCGAGGATAACCAGCACGAGCTGCCGTTCGGCGGGCCAGCTCGGCGGCCCGAGCCGGCAGCGGTTGCCGATCCGGATGTGGCATCGGGAGGCGATATCGCCCAGAGTGCCGCGCCGTCCGCCGATACGCCGCCCGAAGAGTGGATCGAGATGGTCGGCCAGCGGGTCGTCGACCGGCTGGAGACCCTGCTGCCGCGGCTGATCCGCGAGGCGATGGACGAAGTCGGACTGCCGCCACGGCACAAACCGGGAAACGACACAAAGGATTCAGATCGATGAGCCAGCAAGAGCCAGCAAAGACCTACGAGCCGCAGGCGGTCGAGCCTGCCATTTCCGACCAGTGGCTGGCTTCCGATGCGTTCCGTCCACAGCACGGCGAAGAGGCTTATTGCATCGTCATCCCGCCGCCGAACGTCACCGGCAGCCTGCACATGGGCCACGCCTTCACTTTCACGCTGCAGGATTCGCTGATCCGCTGGCAGCGCCTGTCGGGCAAGGAGACGCTCTGGCAGCCGGGCACCGACCATGCCGGCATCGCCACCCAGATGGTGGTGGAGCGGCTGCTGGACAAGGAGGGGCTGCACCGCCGCGACATGGGGCGCGAGCGTTTCCTCGACCGCGTCTGGCAGTGGAAGGAGCATTCCGGCGGCACCATCGTCAACCAGCTCAAGCGCATGGGCGCCTCCTGCGACTGGAGCCGCGAGCGCTTCACGCTCGACGAGGGGCTGTCGCGCGCCGTGCGCGAGGTGTTCGTCCGCCTTTATGAAGAGGGCCTGATTTATCGTGGTAAAAGGCTGGTCAACTGGGACCCGGTGCTGGAGACCGCCGTCTCCGACCTCGAGGTGCAGCACGAGGAGGAGCAGGGCAAGCTCTGGCACATGTGCTATCCGCTCGCCGACGATCCGGCGCAGCACATCATCGTTGCCACGACGCGCCCCGAAACGATGTTCGGCGATGCCGCCGTGGCCGTGCACCCGGAAGACGATCGCTACAAGCATCTGATCGGCAAGCAGGTGCTGCTGCCGCTCACCGACCGCGCCATCCCGGTGATCGCCGACGAATACGTCGATCCGGCCTTCGGTACCGGCTGCGTGAAGATCACCCCGGCGCACGATTTCAACGACTACGAGGTCGGCAAGCGCCACGACCTGCCGCAGATCAACATCCTGACGCCGCGCGCCCACATGGTCGACGAAGAGGCGGTGCCGGAGAAATACCGCGGCATGGAGCGGTATGAAGCGCGCGAGCATGTCGTGGCCGATCTCGATGCGGCGGGGCTGCTGCACAAGATCGCCGACCACGTGCACCAGGTCGGCCGTGGCGACCGCTCGCATGCCATTCTGGAGCCGTACCTGACCGACCAGTGGTACGTGAAGATCGCGCCGCTCGCCGAGCCGGCCATCAAGGCGGTGGAGGACGGCGACATCCGCTTCGTGCCGGATTTCTGGGCCAAGACCTACTTCGAGTGGATGCGCAACATCCAGGACTGGTGCATTTCCCGCCAGCTCTGGTGGGGCCACCGGATACCTGCCTGGTACTGCGAATCCTGCGACCACATTACCGTCAGCCGCGGCACGCCCGAGTGCTGCGAGGGCTGCGGCGGCAAGGGGATCAAACAGGACGACGACGTGCTCGACACCTGGTTCTCCTCCGGCCTGTGGCCCTTCTCGACCCTCGGCTGGCCGGACGCCACACCCGAGATGGCGAAGTTCTACCCGACCAACGTGCTGGTCACCGGTTTCGACATCATCTTCTTCTGGGTCGCCCGCATGATCATGATGGGCATCAAGTTCACCGGCCAGGTGCCGTTCCGCGACATCTACATCCATGCGCTGATCCGCGATGCGCAGGGACAGAAGATGTCCAAGTCGAAGGGCAACGTCATCGACCCGCTGGAGATGATCGATCGCTACGGTGCCGACGCGCTGCGCTTCACGCTGGCGCACATGGCCACGCCGGGCCGCGACGTGAAGCTCGACGAGAAGCGCATCGAGTCGAACCGCAACTTCATGAACAAGATCTGGAACGCCGCCCGCTTCGTTTTCATGAACCGCGGCGATGCGAAGCCGGATGCATCGTTCAAGCCGGCCTCCGAGGTCAACAAGTGGATACTCGCCGAGCTCGATGCGGTGCGCGCCGAGGTCGATCAAGCATTTTCGGAGTACCGCTTCAACGAGGCAGCGGGCGCGCTCTACAACTTCATCTGGGGCACCTACTGCGACTGGTACGTCGAGGCGGCGAAGGTGGCGCTGTACGGCGACGACGAGGCTGCCAAGGCCGAGACGCAGGTGGTGATGCTCACCGCCCTCGAGGGCTGGTTGCGCCTCTTGCACCCGATCTGCCCGTTCATCACCGAGACCCTGTGGCAGACGCTGCACGGCCCTGATGCGCGGCTGGTGAGCGATGCGTGGCCGCAGCCGTTCGGCGAGCACGACGACGATGCGGTGCGTCGCATGCGCCTGGTCATCGAGGTGGTGTCGGCCATCCGCTCGATCCGCGGCGAGATGAACGTGCCGCCCGGTAAGCGCATTGCGGCGAGCATCGCCTGCAACGACAACGTGCGTGCCGATCTCACCGCCCAGCAGGGATTGCTGATGAATCTGGCGCGCCTCGAAACCCTCGACTGGCTGGCCGCCGATGCCGAGCTCGATGCGGCTGCCGTGGCGCCGCTGGCTCAGGCCAAGGTGTTCCTGCCGCTGGCGGGGCTGGTCAACGTCGAGGAGGAGATGAAGCGCTTGCAGAAGGGCATCCAGAAGCTCGACGGCGACATCGCCAAGCTGGAGACCAAGCTCACCAATCCGAAATTCCGCGACAACGCCCCGGCCGAGATCATCGGCAAGGTGCAGGCGGAGCTGGAGGAGGCGGTGGCCAAGCGCGCCGACTTCATGGCCTCGATGGAGAAGCTGAAGAAGCTCTGATCAATCTAACGCAGCAGGCTACCGGGACTCCCGGTAGCCTGCGTAATGTCGTCTTTCTGACAAAAAACAGCCGCTTCTCTTCTATTTGTCAAATTATCTTGACATGGATATAGGAAAAATTTCTACTGCGCGCGGTTTTGCGCATGGCTGCGTAAGTTGCCGAGGGAATGGCTAAATCAGATAACCTGGAAAGAAGGATAACATGATCAACAAGACGATAAAGTTAATAATTGCGGGAGTGATCCTGACTCTCTCTACATCGGCCTATGCACTGGCGGGTGAGGGGAAGTTTAACGGATTTTATGGGGGTATTAACTACAGCTCCATCAAGTCGAGCGGTACAGCGCTGAGCCAGGGGCCGACGGCCCTGTGGGAAACGCCGGGAACGAGCACCAGCTACAGCAAGACCAAAGATGCAATTGGTGGACAGGTTGGCTATCAGACCACTTTCAATAGTGGTTTGCTGGTCGGTGCCGAGCTCGCATATACCGCTTACCAGGCTTCCGGGGTTACCCAAAGCCCGACATATGCCTGGCACAAAAATGAGTTGACCGTGAAGAACATTGTATCGCTGAGCGGTCGAGTGGGTTATGTCTACAATTCATGGCTCGTCTACGGCAAGGCTGGCGTTTCTGAGGCCAACATCCAGTTTCGTGGAGTTGACGTTGGTTTTCCACAGAATTATTACATTCTCTCGAAAAACCAGTTTGCAGCCAACCTTGGCGTCGGCGCTGAATATTGCTTCGACTTCAATGTCAGTCTCGGCGTAGAGTACAGCCATATTGATTGGGGATCGTTCTCCGGCATCGCTGGTGCCCAAGTCCCGGTAAGTACCTCAGCTTTTGGTATTAAGGCTAAATCGGATATTACTTCCATTCGTCTGAATTACCTGTTCTGATCAGGATTAGCTACCAGCTTTACCTGCTCAAAAGAAAGGGCTGGATAACCAGATTATCCAGCCCTTTTTATTTGGTGGCGCTCTAGGAACTGCGATGGAGAAGCCGAATAGCTAAGGTCGATCTGAAGCATCGGGATATCGGATGAGTCGGTAGCCTGATGTTACAATTCAATTACTGCTTTGCCGAAAGCCGTCCATTCGTTTAGTCGGTTTAAGTGGCACTGCGCTGGTAAAAGGCTTTCAGCATGAAGTGCGGGGCGAGGGTGGTGACGGCAATGGTCAGCACCATCACGGCGTAGACGGTGTTGTCGAAGATGCCGGAGGTACGGCCCAGCTCCGCGAAGATCAGCCCTCCTCATGGCTCTCAGAATATCCCGGGAAACAACCGATAGCGCACACGTCGTGCATAGTCTCGATAGCCCGGCAACTCTTCCTGTAAAGTCCGGTCTTCAAGTACGGTTCTAATCACCGTAATAATTAATGCCACCGCCGCAGGAATCAGTGTCCATACCGAGCCTAGGGCAAGCACGATCCCGAACAGGGCAAGCACGTTTCCGGCATAACCCGGATGCCGCACAAACCGGTACGGGCCACTATCACACACCACATGCCCGCGCTCCGTCTGAATACGCACCACGCTGGAGAAAAAGCGGTTCTCGGCCACTGCCCATGCAGCGAAGGCGTAGCCGAGCGAGATCAGAATGAAGCCAATCACGATGAGCCATAGCGGAAATTCGAAAGACCAGTGATAGCGGTGGTCCAGCCCTGCGACGATGACCATGGGATATCCGATGCTCACCGCCATCAGTGGGGCAAGCACTTTGTCCCAGGCTTTTGCGTTCTGGAGACTCTCCATACTCTGCCGTTCGGCTGTCAGTCCGGGATGTCGCTGTTCTGCCCACATGCGCCCGCCAATACCAGCGGCCAGGATCAGCATGGAATAGAGCCACGCCTGCCACCAGCCGAGCTCCCCACCGCATATCATTAAAATCAGCGGGATCAGGAGATACACTGCAACCAGTCTGATCCACTGGCGAGGGGAAACCGTTTGAGCTGCCTCTTCACTAATCATCTTCGCTGACATGTCATTCCCCAAAATAAAACGGGTACCTTATCTGAGTTTCTGGACGACGCGGGGATCGATCGCCGCAGCGGCGAACAGGCCGCCCGAAAATGCCCCGGCGATGCCAGGGCTCATCACATCCTGGCCCGACAGGAAGAGGCCGGGGACAGGTGTGCGGGCATTGAGTGCGTTCGACAATATGCGGCGCGGGGTCGTTTCGACGCCATAGATGCCGCCCTTCTCATGGCCGGTGAAGGAGACGGTGGCGAGCGGGGTGCCGAGTTCGCGATGGACGACAAGCGGCATCAAGGCTGGGAACTTCTCCGCAAAGAAATCCATCATGCGGGACTCGATGTTCTGCTTGAATGCCGGCCACACATCGTTGCGCTCCTTGGCACTCATTTCTGCAAATCCGGCCACCGAAGACCAGTCGGCCCATACCAGTATTTCACCGGTGTGCTTGTTCGACGGACCCGGATCATGCGCGGGGTCCTTCAGGGACGGGAACGAGACGAACATCATCGGAATCGGTTCGCCGTCTGCCGCCGTCCAAATGGCGTCATTGGTGTCCCAGCTTTCGTAGAACCAGTGGTTTGAGCGCGATGCTCCGTATTGGGCGATGTCCCCCTCGAAGCCGAGAAAGACCTGGTAATGGCAGATCGACGGCTTGAAAGTGGCGATCTCCCGAGCCCACGGCTGTTCGCGAATCTCCTCCGGCAGCAGGTGCTTTACGGTTTCGCCGGCGCCGATCGCCGAGACGATGAACGGCGCCCTGATCTCTTCGCCGGATTTGGTGCGCACGCCCACGGCCTTGCCGTCTTCAAGCAATATTTCGCTGACAGGTGTGGCGGCCCGGGCGCTGCCGCCTGCCGCTTCGATGACCGGCACGAGCCCCCTGGCGATGGCGCCGGCACCGCCCACGGGGTAGCCGGCACCTTCGAGATAGTGGCCGATGACGGTGGCATGAAAGACGAAACTCGCTTCCGTCTGTTTGCCACCGTAGGTGCCCCACTGAGCCGACAGCACGGCGGCGAGCTTCGGGTCGCTGATAAGTTCCGCAATGACCTCGCCGGTCGTGCGGCTGAACCAGCGCTGGATTTTCTTTCTGTGCCACCAGTGATATGCGGAACGGAGCGGCTCGGGCATTGTGCGCAGGGCGCCAATCAACTGCCCGGCTTGCTGTGCCGACTGCAACGCCTCGAAGTAGGCATCGATTTCGGCGATGTTGTCGGGAAACCGCTCCTTGAGCTCCATCTTGTAGGCATCAGCTGGGCGTCCGATGGCGATCTCGAATCCGTCCGGGAAGTGCAGTGTATCGTAGACGGTGCCGACCGAACGGAACTCGATGCTGCCGCCGCTGAGCCAGTCCAGGATTCGGCCCCCGAACTGGTCGTGGCCGAACAGGCCGCAATAGTGGAGGCCGACATCCCAGCTGAAACCGTCGCGGCTGAAAGCGTGCGTCAGCCCGCCAATCGACGGTGCCTGTTCCAGAAGCAGGACCTTGTGATCCAGCCGTGAAAGTGCCGCAGCCGTCGTCATGCCGCCCATGCCGGATCCGATGACGATGACATCGAACGCGTTTGCTGACGATTCGTTTGCTGATGATGGGGCTGTCATGCGACGGCATCTCCTCTTCTGCGGATATCTTTAATGATAGCCGCAATTGATTCGATTTCAGCGATTCGATCTCAGGTTGTGCGCTGGTAAAAGGCCTTCAGCATGAAGGGCGGGGCGGGGCGAGTGTGATTCAGACGTTGCCGGGCATGCCGGGTTTAGATAGGGAAGAGTAGTGTCTTGAGTTGCTTGTTTAGGACGGTTTCATAGCTCGATTGCCTGCACCAGCGTTTCCCCAGAAGATGTGATCGGGGTAGCTCGAAAAACCGAATTGCAGGATTTGCATGTGACCTGATCCGGAATGTTTCTAAGTTTTTCTGTTCCACCTTCGGCTTCAATAGCAGGCTGAAGCAGAACCTCCACTCGCAAATTTAGGTAATGCACTTTGTGCAAATCGAGCCTGTAATAGGACCCCGATGTGAGGCCGTAATATGTCTCGAAATCACCACTACCTCCACTTTCGAACATCAGGAAGTCTGTTTCGACACCGCAATTCGGGCACTTCGAATGGCATGTGGAAATATACAGTTGGTGCGTTTTTATTTGTTTTTGATTCAAGTGGCAGTGCGCTGGTAGAAGGCTTTGAGCATGAAGGGCGGGGCGAGGGTGGTGACGGCGATGGTCAGCACCATCACGGCGTAGACGGTGTTGTCGAAGATGCCGGAGGTGCGGCCGAGCTCCGCGAAGATCAGCCCCACTTCGGCGCGCGGGATCATCGCGAGGCCAATGGCCCATTTCGCCTGCCGCGACTCTTTGATGAATAGCGGGCCGGCGAGCTTGCCGAGGAAAGCGAGCACGATGAACAGCCCGGTCGCCTCCCAGACCAGCGGGCTATGCCAGTTCACGGCATGCAGATCGAGCGACAGGCCGACCATAACGAAGAAGACCGGCGTGAAGAGGTGGATGATCGGGCGCATCTCGTGCTCGATGCGCTCGACGAACGGCGGATCGCTCTCGTGCAGCGCCAGGCCGAAGGGGAGATAGAAGCGGCGGGAGAGGGCGAGGCCTGCCGCGAAGCCGCCGATCAGTTCCGGCGCCCCGACCTCGTGGGCGATCAGCGCGAACAGCAGCACGATGCAGACGATCAGCGTCGGCACGAGGCCCGGCAGCTGGCTGACCTGGTTGAAGCGGCGCACGACGATGGCGAACAGCTTGGCCAGCAGCGGCGCCAGCAGCAGGAAGATGGCGATGAACAGCGCTACCTTGCCGGCATTCACGAGGCTGACGTCGCCGTGCAGCGAGAACTCGAACAGCACGGTGAGCAGCAGTACGCCGAAGACGTCGTCGATCACCGCCGCACCCAGCACGATATCGGTCTCGTGCATGTGCAGCCGGCCCAGATCCTTCAGCACGCGCACGGTCACGCCGATGCTCGTGGCGGTCAGCGTGCCGCCGATGAACAGCGAGACGAGCAGCGGCAATTCCAGCCAGTAAAAAGCGGCCACGAAACCGGCGGCGAACGGCACGACGAAGCCGACGATGGCGACCAGCATCGATTTGACGCCGCTCTGCACCAGGCGGCCGAGGTCGGTGTCGAGCCCCACCTCGAACAACAGCAGGATCAGGCCGAATTCGGCCAAGAGGCGTATCAGCCCGGCCGGCTCCACCCAGCCGAGCAGGCTCGGCCCGAGCAGTACGCCGGCAAGGATCTCGCCGAGGAGCGGCGGGATTTTCAGGAATATGGCGGCTTCGCCGAAGACCCGGGCGGCGAAGAGGACGAGCAGCAGCGACAGCAGGAAGCTTGAGGATTCCATGCAGGCTCCTCAGGCGTTACGGCGAGGCGAGCGGAAGAAGAGATCGATGCAGGAGATGCTGCCGACGAGTTTGCCCGCGTTGTCGGTGACCAGGATGTCGTGGGTGTCGTCCTTCATATGCACCAGCATGGCGGCGATGGCGCTGGTCGGCGTGTCGGGGCGGACGGAAAAAATGCGCTTGTCCATCAGCTCGCCGACCGGCAAGTCGGCGATCTCGTTCAGGTGCTCGTAGATCGAGGGCATGTCGGGCAGGCCGCGCATGGCGGCGATCAGGTTCTCCGAGATATAGGGCGGCAGCGCGGCATGCAGGATGGCACGGCCGGTGATGACGCCCAGCGGCTTGCCGTCGGCATCGACGACCGGGATGTCGTGCAGCCGGTTCGCATGGATCAGGTCCATCGCCTTCTGCACCGTGGTTGTCGGTTCGACGGTAACCAGTTCCCGGGTCATGACATCGGCTGCAAGCATCGGACTCCTCCTGCTCGATCAGCATAGTGTGACTTTTCGCCCTTGACCAGTTGGGGAGGGTTTCTAATATCGGCCGCCATGATTCGGGCCGAGCGGCTGAGCCGCGCTTACGGAAACAGGATCGCAGTCCGTGATCTCTCCTTCCACGTCCGCCGCGGCGAGGTGATGGGCCTCTTGGGCCCGAACGGCGCCGGCAAGTCCACCACCATGAAGATGCTCACCTGTTTCCTGCCGCCCTCGTCGGGCAGCGCCACGGTGGGCGATATCCCGCTCGACGACTCGCTGGCCGTTCGCAGGCTGATCGGTTACCTACCGGAAAATGCCCCCTCCTATCGCGATCTGGACGTGCGCTCGCATCTCGGCTTCATCGGCCGCATGCAGGGCATCCCGGCTGCGACGCTCGCCGACCGCATCGCCGAGATGAGCCAGCTGTGCGGCCTCACGGGGATGCTGAACCGGCGTATCGACGAGCTTTCCAAGGGCTACAGGCAGCGCGTGGGGCTGGCTGCCAGCATGCTGCACGATCCCCAGTGCCTGATCCTCGACGAGCCGACCACCGGCCTCGACCCCAACCAGATCATCGAGATCCGCCATCTCATCCGGAAACTCGCCGAAGCGAAGACCGTGCTGCTCTCCTCGCACGTGCTGCCCGAGGTCGAGGCGGCCTGCGACCGCATGATGATCATCGACGGCGGCGAGCTGAAGGCGCTCGGCACCTCGGCGGAACTCGCGGCCATGGCCAGCGGCGGTGCGGTGCTGCACGTGCGGCTGAAGGGCAAGGCGGAAAAGACACTGGAGCGTCTGCGCTCCGAGCTGCCGGAGGTGCAGGTTGACGCCGTGGAGGCGGTCGAGAGCGGCGGCGAGACGGTGAACGCCGTGCTGCGCCACGCCGATACCAGCGTGCCGCTCGCCGAGACGCTGTTCCATGCGGCGGTGAAGGAGGGGGCGGTGCTGCTGGAGATGCGCCACGAGCAGACGCGGCTGGAGGATGTCTTCCGCCGGCTCACCAAGGGGGCGTCGGCATGAGGCCCGTCCTGACGCTATGCTGGAAGGAGTGGCGCGTGGCGCTCGACACGCCGCTCGGCTATGTCGTGGCGACCGCCTTCCTGCTCGCCTCCGGTTTCTTCTTCGGCAAGAACCTGTTCCTGTTCGGCCAGACCGAGATGCGCGGTTATTTCGCGGCACTGCCGCTGCTTTTGATGTTCTTCGTGCCGGCGATGAGCATGCGGATGCTCGCCGACGAACAGCACGACGGCAGCTTCGAACTGCTGGCCACGCTGCCGGTCACCACCGCCCAGATCGTCGCCGGCAAGTTTCTCGGCGTGCTGCTGCAGGTCGTCGTGCTGCTTGGCTGCACGCTGGTCTACCCGGCGAGCCTCTTGCTGCTCGGCCATCTCGATGTCGGGCAGGTGCTGGCCTCCTATGCCGCCGCCCTCATGCTCGGTGCGGTCTACGCCGCGGCCTGCCTCTACGCCTCGTCGCTGACGGCTCACGCCATCATCGCCTACGTGATCGGCTTCGGCCTGCTGCTCGCCTTCTACCTCTTGACCGTCGCCGCACCGACACTGCCGATCGCCATGCAGGATATGCTTTCCATGCTGAGCCCGGTGCAGCACTACCAGAACATGCTGCGCGGCGTCATCACGCTCGATGACGCGGTGCTGATGGTTTCGCTGGCGGCCCTGTTCGCGGGGCTGACCTGGTTCCAGCTCGAACGCCGGCGGTGGCGCTGATGCCTATGGGGAACAATCTGGAAAACAATCCGAAGAACGAGCCGCGGAACAAGCCGGTCGACAACCGCAAGCGCGTGCGCCGGCAGGCGTGGACGGCGCTGCTGCTGCTCGCGGCCGGCTGTGCGGTGGCGGTGGCGGCGAGCTGGATGACTCATCTGAGGAGCGACTGGACGGAGGGCAAGGTCTATACCCTTTCCGATTCGACGCGTGCCGTGCTCGCCTCGCTCGACGAGCCGGTGATGGTGCACGCCTACATCACCCGCGACCTGCCGCAGCCCTACGGCCGGCTGCGCCGCTTCATCGAGGACATGCTGATCGCCTACCACGCCGCCGGCGGCGGCAAGTTCGGCTACGAGATCGTCGATCCGGCCGACGATCCGAACGTGGCCGCCTCGCTCGCTGCCCGGAACATC
This sequence comes from Mariprofundaceae bacterium, assembly GCA_035576205.1. Taxonomy (GTDB): domain Bacteria; phylum Pseudomonadota; class Zetaproteobacteria; order Mariprofundales; family Mariprofundaceae; genus DATLWR01. The sequence continues at coordinate 655 of DATLWR010000053.1, read as the reverse complement.
CCGCGCGTGCAGGTGCAGGCGGTCGAGAACGACAAGGCCGAGGTCAAGCAGGGCTACCTCGCCATCGTGGTGGAATACCTCAACCGCAAGGAGGTGATCCCGGTGGTGCGCGGCGAGGATGGTTTCGAATACCTGCTGACCCGCAAGATCAAGAAGGTCTCCGGCAAGGGACAGGCAACGATCGGCGTCGCCAGCGGTTTCGGTGCACGCGGGCTGGCGCAGCTTCGCCGCCTGCAGCAGCTGGCCGGCGACGACTACCATTTCGTCGAGGTCACCCCCGACACGCAGGATATCCCGAATGATGTGAAGGCGCTGATCGTCGCCGGCGTCTCGCAGGCGCCGTCGGAGTCCTTCCGTTACCGCATCGACCAGTTCCGCATGCAGGGCAAGGGGGTACTGGTGCTGGCCGGCAACGCCGAACCGAGGCTCGACCGGGGCTTCGAGGTCGACCCGATCCCGCCGTCGGCGAACGCTTGGCTGAAGGAGGACGACGGTATCGACATCGAGCCGGGGCTGGTGCTCGACCGCTATGCGGCGCGGGTGATGGTGAACCAGCGGCAGGGCATGTTCATGATGCAGAGTGCGGTCGATTACCCGTTCGTGGTCCAGACGACCAGCCTCGATGCCGGGCAGCCGGTGACCAGGGGCCTGGAGT
>DATLWR010000052.1:0-3968 GCA_035576205.1 Mariprofundaceae bacterium | reverse complement strand
TGGCAGAAGAGCATGAGCGGCGAGATCGAGCTGTGGATCGAGCTGGGGCAGCCGGACGAGAAGCGTATCCGCAAGGCCTGCGGCCGCGCCCGGAAGGTCATCGTCTACACCTACCAGCAGCGCAGCGGCGAGGCCTGGTGGCAGCAGATGGCCGGCAAGCTGTCCCGCTTCGACAACCTTGAGGTCCATGCGATCGGCGACGACACGGTGGCTGCCCTCGGGGCATTGGCCGAGCGTGCCATGCGGCTGCAATGCACCATCCAGGACGGCCATTTGCTGTTGGGAGACGGTAGCCGGTCGGTTGAGGTGGCCCCGCTGGTGCGCAAGGCGGCAGCAGGTTGAGGGGGCAATGATTTGCCCTTGTGCCATGATGGCAATTGCATACGATCAAAGCATCCGTTGTAAAAGGATCGCCGTTGGCCAATAACGTCACCGATTATGCGGGACTTCACCGCCCCCTGATCGCAACCCTGATCATGACCATGATGGTTTCAGGTGTGATCGCCTATGCTATCCAGTTTCTTCGCCATCAGCAGATGCAGCATCTGCAGGATCAGTTTCAGGCGGATATCGCCGAAGTGCAGACCAAGATCGAGGAGCGCATGACCGCTTACGGCCAGGTGCTGAAGGGTGGCCGCAGCCTGTTTCTGGCTTCCGATCAGGTGTCGCGCAACGAATGGCATGAATATGTTTCGAATCTGGAACTGGATCATGACTATCCGGGTATCCAGGGTGTGGGCTACGCCATCTCCATTCCGGCTGCGAAGCGTGTGGAAACCGAGCAGAAGCTTCGCAGCGATGGCTTCCCGGATTTCCGCGTCTGGCCGGAAGGCCAGCGGGACCCCTACAGCGCCATCATCTACCTGGAACCTTTCGACTGGCGCAACCAGCGCGCCTTCGGTTATGACATGTATTCGGAGCCGACGCGGCATGAGGCGATGCAGCGGGCACGCGATACCGGAACCGCCGCGCTGAGCGGCAAGGTGCTGCTGGTGCAGGAAACGGACAAGGCACCGCAGGCCGGCACCCTGTTGTACGTGCCGCTGTACAGGAAGGGGGAACCGCTGAATAGCGTGGTCCAGCGCCAGCAGGCACTGCTCGGCTGGATCTACAGCCCCTATCGCATGGACAACCTGATCGAAGGCATGCTGGGCAAGCTCTCCACGGATATTCGCCTGCGGATCTACGATGTCGACGACGGCAATCCCGATGCGCTTCTCTTTGACAGCTTCCTGAACCGTGCCGGGCCGGACGCCACCTATACGCCGCTGATCAGGAAGAGCCTGACCATGGAGACGGCCGGACGCCAATGGGTGCTCGATTTCGAAGCCATGCCCGCCTATGCCCGCACCATTGGACTCGGCATGCTCTACAAGGAGTCCTCCGGAATGGTGCTGATCGGCCTGTTGCTGATCGCCCTGACCTGGAGCCTGTTCGACACCCGGCGCAAGGCCGGACTGATGGCGATGACGCTGACCTCCTCGCTGCGTGACAGCGAGGAACGCTGGAAATTCGCGCTGGAAGGCAGCGGCGACGGCGTCTGGGACTGGAATATCGAGACCGGCGAGGTGCTTTTTACACCGAGGTTCCTGCAGATGCTGGACATGGATGAGGAAGGCATGGGGCATGCAATGTCCTCCTGGCTGGAACGCGTGCATCCGGACGATATCGAGATGGTCAAAAGCCATCTCGATCGCCATCTCTCCGGCGAGACATCGGAATATGTCTGTGAACACCGGATGCGCCGCCGGGACGACAGTTATATCTGGGTGCTGGGTCGCGGCAGGGTGATCAGCCGGGACGAGGACGGGCGTCCGCTGCGCCTGGTCGGCACGAAGAGCGATATCACCAATCGGCGTGAGGCGGAGGAGCGCATCCGCCTGCTGTCGCAGTCGGTGCACCAGGCCGGCGAAGCGATCATGATGACCGATGCCAGGGGGCTGATCGAATACGTCAATCCGGCTTTCTGCCGGATTACCGGTTACAGCGAGGATGAGGTGCTGGGGAAGACGCCGGGTCTGCTGAAGAGCGGGGTGCAGGGCGAGCTGCTCTACGAATCGATGTGGGGCTCGATTTCGGGCGGCAAGACCTGGCAGGGCCGCGTTGTGGATCGCAAAAAGGATGGTTCGTTCTATCCGGCGATGCTGACCATCTCTCCGATCACCAACGATGCCGGAGAGATCACCAACTATGTCGGTATCCAGCAGGACCTGCAGGAATACGAGAATATGGAGGCCCGTTTCCGCCAGTCCCAGAAAATGGAGGCGATCGGCACGCTGGTCGGCGGCATCGCGCACGACTTCAACAACACGCTGGCCGGCATCACCGGCAATCTCTACTTGGCCAGGAAAGAGGCAGCGTCGATTCCCGAACTGGTCGATCGCCTCAGCGCGATCGAGCAGCTCTCCTTCCGGACCGCCGGGATGATCCAGCAGCTGCTGACCTTCTCTCGCAAGAGCAAGCCCAGCATGGCACCGGTGTCCATCGCCTCCTTCCTGAAAGAGTCGATCAAGCTGCAGCAGGCATCCCTGCCGGAGAACATTGGCTTGCAGCTGGATATCCATGACCCGGATCTGCTGGTGCAGGGCGATATCAACCTGCTGCAGCAGGCGCTGATCAATCTCTACAACAATGCCCGCGATGCGCTGGAGGGTGTGGAGAATCCGGTCATTCGCGTCGAGCTGGCACGCTTCTCGGCCGACAAGTCATTCAGGACGGCCAATCCGGTGGTCCATGCGAACGAGTTCGCGCACATCACCGTTTCCGACAACGGCCATGGCATCAGCGAGAAGGATATCGACCACATCTTCGAGCCCTTCTTCACCACCAAGGAGGCGGGCAAGGGCACCGGCCTCGGCCTGGCCATGGTGTATGGTGCCGTCGAGTCGCACGGCGGCGTCATCACGGTCGAATCGGGCGGGCAGGGTGCCGCTTTCCACATCTACCTGCCATTGATCGAATCGCTGGCGACGCAGGTGCCCGATCCGTCGCAGATGCAGGTGGTGTCCGGCAACGGCGAAACCATCCTGCTCGTCGACGATCATGAGGAGACGCTGAAGACGAATCGCGATGTGCTGGACAGCCTCAATTACCGGGTGATGACGGCACGCGATGGCCGTGAGGCCATCGAGATGTACCGCCAGCATCAGGACGAGATCGATCTGGTCATTCTGGATGTGGTGATGCCGAAGGTGGGCGGCAAGGAGGCCTTCGAAGCGATGCGGCAGATCAATCCCGAAGTCCGGGCGATGTTCGCCACCGGCTATGATCGGGCCAATGTGCTGAAGGATGCCGATCTGGCGGATATGCAGGTGATCAACAAGCCGTTTTCCATAGGCGAACTGAGCCAGGTCGTGCGCCGGGTGCTGGCCGGCTGACAGCCCGCGCAATCGCAGCGGAAATCGCTTAGGCTGCGGTTTTTTCTCAGGAGGTTCACATGTTCGGATTCAACAAGGAGCGGCCCACGGCCGCGGCGCGCCACATCCTGGTGGCAAGCAAGGAGCAGTGCGAGGAGCTGAAAGCCCAGATCGAGGCGGGCGCCGATTTCGGCGAGCTTGCCAAACAGTACTCCAGCTGCCCGTCGGGTAAGCAGGGCGGCGATCTCGGCACCTTCAGGCGCGGCCAGATGGTGAAGCCGTTCGACGACGTGGTCTTCTCGGCACCGCTGAACAAGGTGCAGGGGCCGGTGCAGACCCAGTTCGGCTATCACCTCATCGAGGTGACGGCGCGTCAGGGCGCCTGATTCGGACAGAGGGGAACGTATGGTCGAGATCGGGCGCCGCAACCGGCTGAAGGTGGTCAAGGAGGTCGATTTCGGCCTCTACCTCGACGGCGGCGACGTGAATCAGGATGGGCTGGGCGAGATTCTGCTCCCCAAGCGCTACGTGCCGAAGGGGACGAAGCCCGGCGACGCGCTCGACGTCTTCATCTACCTCGATTCCGAGGATCGCTTCATCGCCACGACGGAC
>DATLWR010000051.1:0-10680 GCA_035576205.1 Mariprofundaceae bacterium | reverse complement strand
GCGATGACCGCCACGCCGACAGTGAGCGACAGCCGCAACCCTTCGGCCAGCCGCGCCAGCACGTCGCGACCCAGCACGTCGCAGCCCAGCCAGTGGGCGATGCCTGGAGCCGCCAGCACGGCGTCGAGATCGACGGCATGGCCGTCGCGGCCGGCGATGAGTGCCGCCACCAGCACGGCGAGCGGCAGCGTGATGCAGGCGAGGATCAGCCGGCGCGTTGCCCTAGGCACGTCGCTGCCTCGGGTCGAGCAGCATGCCCAACAGATCGGCCACGAGGTTGGCCAGCACGTAGAAAGAGGCGATCACCAGCACGCAGCCCTGCACCAGCGGATAGTCGCGGCTCTGGATCGCCTCGATGGTCAACAGTCCCAGCCCCGGCCAGTCGAATACCGTCTCGGTGATCACCGCCCCGCCCAGCACCGCGCCCATCTGCAGCGCGAACAGCGTCACCACCGGCACGGCGGCAAGCCTGGCGGCATTGCGCCACCAGATCCGCCGCTCGCTGATGCCGAAGGCGCGCGCCGTGCGCATCGCATCGCTACCGATCGCCTCCAGCCAGGCGGAGCGGGCCATGCGCGACAGCACGGCGGCCAGCGCCGTGCCGAGGGTGATGGCCGGCAGTACGATCGCACCCGGCTGCTGCATGCCGGAGACCGGCAGCCAGCCGAGCCCGACGGCGAACACCAGCATCAGTACCGGCCCGAGCCAGAAGTTGGGAATGGAGACGCCGAGCAGCGAGAAGCCCATCGCCGCGGTGTCCTGGGCATGACCGGCATGACGCGCCGCCCAGTAGCCGAGCGGCAGCGCGAGCAGCAGGGCGAGCAAGAGGCTGACGCCGGCGAGCCTGGCAGTGGCCGGCACCCGTTCCGCGATGCGACTCAGCACATCACGATGGTCGACGAGGCTCGTACCCCAGTCGCCGGAGACGAGGCCGGCAAGATAATCGCGGTACTGGGCGACCAGCGGCTCGTCGAGGTGCAGTTCGTGGCGCAGCGCCTCGCGATCGGCAGCCAGCGCCGTCTCGCCGAGCAGCGCATCGACCGGATCGCCCGGCACCAGGTGCAGCAGCAGGAAGACGAGGGTCGCCACCCCCAGCAATGTGGGGATCGCCTGCAGGATTCGCGCGATCAGCAAACGGAAAGCCATGCGGCGAAGCTAGCGCCCGGGCTTCGCCCGGCCAACCGATACAGGCGTCCGGCGCCGGCCCGTCGCGCTTGCCATGCCTCCGCCTTCTACGCATGCTTTGCGCATGGCTGCGACACACACCTTCGACCCCAGCGAAATCGCCAAATTCGAGGCGATGGCCGCCGAATGGTGGGACCCGACCGGCAAGTTCAAGCCGCTGCACCGCATCAATCCGCTGCGGCTGGATTACATCGCCCGCGCTGTCGATCTGCCCGAGAGCCACGTCCTCGATGTCGGCTGCGGTGGCGGTCTGCTCGCCGAGGGGATGGCCGCGAAAGGCGCCACGGTCACCGGCCTCGATCGCTCGCCGAAGGCACTGGGCGTAGCCCGCCTGCATGCCGAGCAGTCCGGCACCCCAGTGACCTATGAAGAGACCGATGCCGAGACCTGGGCAGCCGACCACGCCGCAACCTACGATGCCGTCACCTGCCTGGAAGTGCTCGAGCATGTGCCGGACGTACCGCGCACCGTCGCCGCCTGCGCGGCCATGCTGAAGCCGGGCGGCCGCTTCTTCTTCGCCACGCTGAACCGCACGCCCGAGGCGTACCTGAAAGCCATCCTCGGCGCCGAATACATCATGGGCTGGCTGCCGAAGGGCACGCACGAATACGCCAAGTTCATCCGTCCGTCGGAGCTGGTAACGGCACTGCGCATGGCCGGGCTCGAGGTGCGCGACATGCAGGGCATGTCCTACTCGCTGCTTGCCGACCGCTTCAGCCTCTCTTCCGACCTGTCGGTCAACTACCTCGGCATGGCCGTCAAGCCCGCCTGACCGGGCGGCCGGAACGGAACGGCGCGACAATCCCGCGTTGGATGCGTGACGCTTCACGGCTAGATTGCGGCGCCATGCGTCGCGCTCTCACCCTCACGTTCGCCCTGCTGTTCCCGGCTTTAGCCTGCGCGGCCGGTACCGACATCGTTGCCGACACGATCCAGCGCGAGGCCGACGGCTCCATCACGGCCAGCGGCAATGTGATTATCTCGCAGCGCAGCAGCCGCCAGATCCGCGACCTGCGCCTGAATACCGTCGGCGACAACCGTATCGCCGCCACCTTTACGCAGAGCCTGGAACCCGCCGGCACATCGAAACCGGAAGAGCGCGAGCTCGTTTTCGAGAAACAGGGCAAGCAGTGGCGCATCGTTGCCGACCGTCCGCCACAGCCGGCTGAACAGCCGGCACCGGTCATCGACACGCAGGTTACCGGGCTGGTCGACGAGTGGCGCAAGGCCTGGAACCGCCGCGATCTTGATGCCTACCTCGCCTTCTATGCCGACGACATCTATCCCGAACAGGAGTTCGCCGACCGGGCGGCATGGATCGCCGTGCTGAAAGACGACTTCGCCAAACCGCCGGCGCGCACGATCCGCGCCGACCGCATTACCTATCACGCCGCCGACCAGCGCATCGAAGCGGAAGGACACGTCCGGCTGGAAACGGCCGAAGCCCGGCTGGAGGCGGCATCCGCCGATGTCGACAACAACACCCTGACCGGCAGCATCCATGAGGCCACCCTCTACCTGCCGGACGGCCAGCGGCTGCAGGCCAGCGAGATCCGGCGCATCAGCGACACGAAGTTCGAGGCGGAAAACGTGCGCTTCACCGCCTGCCCGGCCGATGAGGAGACCTGGGCGATGGTGGCCAAGCATGCGACGCTCGACCAGGCCGAAGGCGAGCTCACGGCCCGGCACGGCCGTTTCGAGGTGCTGGGCGTGCCCGTGCTCTACAGCCCGATCCTCACCCAGCCGCTCAGACGCAAGTCCGGCCTGCTGCTGCCGCAGGTCGCCGTCGGCAAGCGGCGCGGCACCGAACTCGCCATTCCGCTCTACCTGGCACCGAGTGCCAACTGGGATGCCACCTATACCCCCCACAACATGACCGCCCGCGGCTTCATGCACGAAGGCGAATTCAGGCATGTTTCCACAACCGGCGGCGAGAAGCTGTCCGGCGAGGTCATCCGCGACCGTGTCACCGGCAACCTGCGCAGCCGCGCCAAGGGCGACATCCACTGGTCGCTGCCGGCCGGGCTTCGCTTCGACGCCCAGGGCGACCATGTCAGCGACCACAACTACCTGGCCGACTACGCCCGCGATGCGACTGCCGCCAGCCGCTACCTGCAGAGCGAGGCCAGCCTGTCGCAAGACTTCCGTTTCGGCGACTGGGCGCTGTCAGCCAGGCACCAGCAGGACATGCTGCTGGTCAGCAATGCCTCTGTGCTGCAGGTGGTGCCGCGACTGGAAAGCCACATGTTCCTGCCGCTCGGCAGCGATGCCCGGCTGCATTTCGATCAGCAATCCACCCGTTTCACCCGCCAGGTCGGGCTGGACGGCTGGCGCGTCGACCTGAACCCCTACCTGGAACTGCCGTGGGAACTGGATGGCGGCGGCGTCTCGGCCAACCTGGTCGTCGGCATGCACCACCTGCGCTACTGGTTCGGCAACATCGCGGCCGGCCAGCCGAAACTGCTCGACCGCAACAGCTACGACACCAGCCTCGAGCTCCGCAGCGATTTCGAACGCATCAGCGACAGCAAACAGTGGCGCCACGTGATCAGCCCCGTCATCCGCTACGACCATGTCTGGGCGCCCGACCAGACGGGCCTGCCGAACTTCGACTCGGGGCTGGCGCAGCTGACCTGGAGCAACCTGCTCTCCGACAACCGTTTTGCCGGCCACGACCGCATCGAGCGCAGCCACCGCGTCAGCCTGCTGCTGGAGAGCCTGTTGCAAAGCAAAACCGATGGGATGGCGGCCCGTGACGTGCTGCGCATCCGTGCCGGCGTGTCGCGCAACCTGCAGCGCCAGGTCACCGACAGCGGCGTCCAGACCCAGCCGCTGCGCGTGCTGTCCAACATCCTCGGCGACATGGTCTGGAGCCCGATCGCAGGCCTGAGCTTTTCCGCCAGTGCCCAGTACGAGCCGTACGGCCGCTATTTCGCCACCACTTCCGGCGGCGCCAGCTGGTCCTACGACGGTTTCGCCCTCGGCGCCTCCTACCAGGTGGTCGACCAGCGTTACGCCGCCGCCTCCCGCCTGCTCAGCGCCAGCGGCGTCATCCCGCTCGGCCAGCGCTGGCAGGCCAGCGGCCAGATGCAGTACGACGCCCTGCTGAAAATCACCCAGCAGGCCAGCGTCGCGCTCAAGTACACCCACCCCTGCTGGGCGATCAAGGTCGAGGGCTATCGTCTGAACCGGCCGAGCGGTACCTCCACCCAGGCCGATTTCGGCGCCAGCGTCTTGCTTGAGTTCAAGGGGCTGGGTAGCGTCGGTTCCTGACCGTGGCCATATCCGGCCATATTCCCATTTCCTACCCCGGAGGCCGCATGCGACTGGTACTGGCGATTCTGGCGTGTTGCATCACGACAACACTGGCCCGCGCGGACACCATCGATTCGCTGGCAGCGATCGTCAACAACGAGGCCATCACCTGCTACGAGATCGCGCAGGATGCCAAGCAGGCGATGACGCAGCTCAAGCAGGCGGGCGGCGCCAATCTCCCCTCATGGGGCGAGCTGAACCAGCGCGTGCTGGAAGAGCACATCACCAAGGAACTGCAGCTGCAGGAGGCGAAGAAACTCGACATTTCGGTCAGCGACGACGAGATCGATGCCGCCATCGCCAATATCGAGCAGCGCAACAACCTGCTGACCGGGCAGCTGCAGCAGATCCTGGAAAAGCAGGGTGTCGATTACGACACCTATCGCAAGAACCTCCACGACCAGTTGCTGCTCAGCAAACTGGCCAATGACGCGGTGCGCTCGAAGCTGCAGGTCAGCGAAGAGGCGATGCGCGAGTATTACCGCAAGTATCTCGCCAACCCGAAACCGGTCCGCGAAGTGCATCTGGCACAGATCTTCCTGGCATTGCCGCAGGACCCCTCCCCCGAGCAAGTCGACAAGATCCGGGGCGAGGCCCTGAAGCTGCATGGCCAGCTGCTGGCCGGCGCGAATTTCACCAATATGGCGCGCCTGCACTCCGATGCGCCGGAAGGGCCGCAGGGCGGCGACATGGGCTGGATATTCGAAGGCGCGATCAATCCGCGCTTCGCTTCCGTCATGAGCCTGCCGGTCGGCGGCATCAGCGATCCGATCCGTTCCCCGGCCGGTTTCCATATCCTGAAGGTGACCGAAGAGCGCTGGCAACAGCCGCAAAGCAAGGGCAAGAGCTACGACGAGGTGCATGCCCGCCACATCCTGATCCAGATCCCGTCGACCGCCGATGCGGCGACGCGCGCCAAGATCATGCACCGCGCCGAAACGATCAGCCGCGACATGCAGGGCGCCAGCGATGCCGATTTCGCTGCGCGCGCCAAGGATGTTTCGCAGGACCCGGGCAGTGCCTCGCGCGGCGGCGACCTCGGCTGGTTCAAGCGCGGCACGATGGTGCCGGCCTTCGAGGATGCCGCCTTCGCGCTGAAGCCCGGCGAGACCAGCGGTGTCGTACAGTCGCCGTTCGGCCTGCACATCATCCGCGTCATCGCCAAGCGCCATATCGATCCGAATTCCTTCGAGGCCTACCGCGACAAGATCGCCGAACAGCTGCTGAATGCCGAGATGCAGGAGCAGATGCCGCGCTGGCTGGCCAGCCTGAAGGCCAATGCGAGCGTCCAGACCTTTGCATGCCAGCCCACCGAATATGCCGACGTCGAGGCGCCCAAACCGGCTGCCAAACCAGCACCGCAGGACCCGGCCAAGGCGGCTCTCGCCGCCGTCGAGTTCTGGCGCAACGCCTGGGAGACGAAGAACACCGCCGCCTTCTTCGACAGCTATGCGCCCGATTTCGATCCGGGCAAGCCGTTCACCTCGAAGGCGCAATGGCAGGACTACAAGGGCAGGGTGATCGTCGACAAGAAATTCATCCGCGTGCAGTTCTCGAAGCTGAAGGCGACACCGCTCGCAGACGGCAGCGTACGCGTCGACTTCATGCAGGACTACAGCTCCGACCTCGTCAAAGCGCGTGACCGCAAGAGCCTGGTGCTGAAGCCGGTCGACGGCGTCTGGAAGATCGTCAGCGAGGCGACGCTGAAGCCGTGAAGCCGCTGCTGCTGACGCTGGGCGAACCGGCCGGCATCGGCCCCGATTGCGTGCTGCGCGCCTTTGCCGAAGCACCCGAAGCATTCACCGACATCGTGATCGCCGCCCCCGCCGAATGGCTGGCGGCGCGCGCGGCCGAAGCCGATCTCGACGTGCCGCTGCACGAATGCGTCGGCCTCGACGATCTCGAGGCCGGTGCGCTGAACTGCTGGAACCCGCTGCCGGAGCATACGCCCGTCGCCCCGGTCCATGCCGGCCGGCCGAGTCAGGACACCGCCATGGCCGTCGTCGGCTGCATCGAGGCAGCCGCTATCGCCTGCCTGAAAGGCAATGCCGCCGCACTCGTCACCGGCCCGATCGAGAAGGCGGTGTTGCGCGATGCCGGCTTCGCCTTCCCGGGCCACACGGAATACCTGGCGCACCTGGCCGGCGATGTGCCTTTCGTCATGATGCTCGCCTCCGATCAGCTGCGCGTGGCACTGCTCACCACCCATCTGGCGCTGCGCGACGTGCCGGCCAGCCTGTCGGTCGCGCAGACGCTCGCCACCCTGCGCATCGTGCATGCCGACCTGAAAAAGCGCTTCGGCATCGCCCGCCCGCGCATCGGCCTGTGCGCGCTCAATCCGCATGCCGGCGAGGCAGGCCACTTCGGCCACGAGGAGATCGACATCCTCGCCCCGGCCGCGAAGGCGGCGCGCGGCGATGGCATCGACGTGCACGGCCCGATGCCCTCCGACACGCTGTTCGCCCCGCCGATCCGCGAGCATTTCGATGCGATCGTCTGCTGCTATCACGACCAGGGGCTGATCCCGATCAAGGCGCTGAGCTTCGGCGAATCGGTGAACGTCACGCTCGGTCTGCCGTTCATCCGCACCAGTGTCGATCATGGCACGGCATTGGACCGCGCCGGCAAGAACGATGTATCCTACAGTAGCCTGCTGGCCGCCATCCGCATGGCACGGCAAATCGTGCGGGGTGCTGTGACGAACGTGGCCGGCAGCCGGTGAAGGAGAACGGTTTGCATATTACCGAGCTGACCGGCCAGCTGCTGCTGGCGATGCCGACGCTGCAGGACCCGAATTTCAGCGATTCGGTGGTGCTGATCTGCCATCACGACACCGACGGCTGCATGGGGCTGATCGTCAACCGGCTGCGCGACGTCACGCTGCAGGAGGTGCTCGAGGATCTCGACATCTGGCATGCCGAGCCGGGCAAGGTATTGCCGGACAGCGACCGCCGCGTTTTCGACGGCGGCCCGGTGGACGAATTCCGCGGCTTCATCCTGCACGACGGCTGGCACGTCTACGACTCGACCATGCAGGTCACCAGCGAGCTGCACCTCACCGCCTCGCGCGACATCCTGGAGGCCATCGCCAAGGGCGAAGGGCCCGAGCACTACATGCTGCTGCTGGGTTACGCCGGCTGGGGCAGCGGCCAGCTCGAGCAGGAGCTGTCGAACAACGACTGGATCGTCGCACCCGCCAGCCATCACATCCTGTTCCAGGAGCCGCCGGAAGGGCGCTGGGCGTTCGGCGCCCGCTGCATGGGCATCGACCGCTCCAACCTCTCCGACCAGATCGGCCACGCCTGACCTTCATCCCGGAGCCGCCATGCACGTCCTGATCGCCTACCACTCCGACTACGGCAGCACCGAGAAGATGGCCGAGGCCATCGCCGCCGGCGCCCGGGCCGCGAACCCGAAAGCCGATATCCGCCTGCAGAAGGCGGCGGCGACGACCATCGACGACCTCACCGCCGCCGACGTGCTGATCTTCGGCACGCCGGTGCACATGGGCGCGATGGCCTGGCAGCTGAAGAAGCTCATCGACGAGGCGGGCAAGCTGTGGATGGAGAACCTGCTGGAGGGCAAGGTGGGCGGCGTTTTCGCATCGGGAGGCGGCTTCGGCTACGGCGGCGGCGGTGTCGAGCAGACGCTGGTCGCGCTGCACTCGCACTTCCTCGAGCAGGGCATGATCGTGGTCGGCATGCCGAAAGACCTGCCCGGCTACGCCGACGGCGGCATCCAGTGGGGCGCCTATGCCCGCACCAGCAACCACGAGGGCATTCCGAGCGGTATCAGCGATGCGGCCCTGGTCGCCGCGCGCAGCTACGGCGCCCACGTCGTCGAGATCGCCGCAAAACTGCTGGGCTGACTCCGGCCCCGCCACCCTTATTCTGAATCGAGGCGCCAGCCGGCGAAACGGCCGCGCCCTCCTTCCGGGTAACCGGGCGGATATTGCAAATACCCGTAGTCCGTGTGGCCATTGTCCGGCTGCCACCATCCGGGAAATAATGACTTCGCGATAATCGTCCGGAGTTCGTCACTGACAGGTTTAGGAAGAACCGATTTGCAACGCCTATTCATCCTCATCGCTGCCCTGCTGCTTTCGGCCGCCGCCCAGGCATCGCCGCTGGACGATTGCCGGGATCAGATCCGCTACGGCGCGCCGGGCCAGAGCGGCATCCTGCTCTGCCGGCAGGGCTACCTGCTCGACTACAACGCTGCCCGCAAGACCCCCGACTGGGTGGGCTACCACCTCACCCCCGCCAAGGTGCATGGCACCGCCAGGCGCTCCAACGACTTCCGGCCCGACCCGGACCTGCCGATCGGCCAGCGCGCCGAGCTCGCCGATTACAAAGGCAGCGGCTACGACCGCGGCCACATGGCACCGGCCGCCGCCATGCGCTGGAGTGCGCAGGCGATGAGCGAGAGTTTCCTGCTCTCCAACATGGCGCCGCAGGTGGGTGCCGGCATGAACCGCGGCATCTGGAAGCTGCTGGAAGAGAAGGTGCGCGACTGGGTGGATTCGCGCGGCGAGCTGTATGTGGTGACCGGCAACATCTACACGTCGCCGAACCCGAAAACCATCGGCCCGGACCGCGTAGCCGTGCCCGATGCCTGCTACAAGGTGATCTTCGATCCTGCCCGCATGGATGCCATCGCCTTCATCATTCCCAACCGCAGCGAGAAGAACTCGGACCTGCCGAAGTTCGTCACCAGCGTGGATGAGGTGGAAAAGGCGACGGGGCTGCACTTCCTCTCCGGTCTCGATCCTGCCGTCGCCGCACCGATCAAGAGCCGCATCGACCCGCTCTGGGCCCACTGAACCCGGTTCAGCCTCTCATATTGTGATGCATCAGCCAGGAGTGGCTCTCGCTGGCGGCGATACGGCTCCAGCAAGCGTAGGGCATATCGAGCTGGCGGGTGGTGACGATGGGTGCGCCGAGCGCGATGGCGATCAGCATGCGCAGGCTGCCGGAGTGGCCCACCACCAGGATGCGTTTGCCGTCGTGACGTTCCCGCGCCTCCTGCCACCACTCCGTAAGCCGGGCCCTGAGTTCCTCCGGACTTTCGCCGCCCGGCGGCCGCTGGCCTGAGGGGTCGGCCCGCCAGCGATCCAGCATGCCGGGAAACTCGACGCGGATCTCCGCACTGGTCTTCCCCTCCCAGGCACCGTAGCGCATCTCCATGACGCGCTCGTCGATCAGGCAATCGATGCCGGCCTGCGCCGCCCACTCCTGCGCCGGCTCGGCACAACGGCTGAGTGGCGAGGCGACGATCAGGTCCACCTCACCCTTGAGCTTCGCCCACACCGCATCCATCGCCAGGCGGCCGGCGGGGGTCAGCGGATCGTCCACCGTGCCGCGGTATTTCACGCCGCCCTCCAGTTCGCCGTGGCGCAGCAGATCGGCAATCAGCATGTGTGTCTCTCCCGATGGCCGCGCCGTGCAAAGGGTGTTGCCGGCGGCCGGAATCCGTTATCGTCGCGAGATTATCGCATTGCGACGGGGTTGCCACGCCATGACCAACGAACTCGATACCACCGATCCGAAGAATGTCGAAGCCATGGAGCATGTGCGCGGCCTGCTGCGCTACATCGGCGAGGATGTGAGCCGCGAAGGGCTGATCGAAACCCCGGCGCGCGTCATCTCGGCCATGCAGGAGCATTTCGCCGGCTACCGCGAGGACCCGGAGGAGCACCTGCGCAAGACCTTCAAGGAAGCCGAGGGCTACGACGAAGTGGTGCTGGTCTCCGATATCGATGTGCACAGCCACTGCGAACACCATATGGTGCCGTTCGTCGGCAAGGCGCACGTCGCCTATATCCCGAACGGCCGCGTCGTCGGCCTCTCGAAGCTTGCCCGCGTCGTCGAGGGCTACGCCAAGCGGCTGCAGGTGCAGGAGAAGCTGACCATGCAGATCGCCAACGCCATCGAGACCGTGCTGCGTCCAGCCGGCGTGGCGGTGATCATCCAGTGCCAGCACTTCTGCATGTGCCATCGCGGCATCCACAAGCCGAACTCCTGGACCACCACCTCGAAACTGACCGGCGCCTTCATGAAGAACCCCTCCTCGCGCCTGGAGCTGTTCCAGCTCATTGGCATGGAGAAAGGCCTCTAACCTCCACGTCGCAGAGCTGGCCCATTTGCCGCCCCCTAATATCCTACCTAAAGTGGGGGAATA
>DATLWR010000050.1:0-17362 GCA_035576205.1 Mariprofundaceae bacterium | reverse complement strand
CTCCTCGGCGAAGATCAGTCCGCCGGTCGCCACTGTGCGCGCCGAAACCGCCTTGCAGACCCTGAGCTTTCCGGCATCGCTGATTACCGGCATCGCGGCCACCGATGCCGGATTCGCCCGCCGGCTCAGGCAGATCGCCTTCCGCAGGATTTCGGGACAACCGTCCGGGAAGTAGCGCATATTGCCATTCCGGCCCCGGCTGTGTATGGTGCGCCCCCTCCGTGGCCCGCCGCGGAAGAAACATACCTTGCTCCGGACGCGCACAAGAGTACCGGGGCGTACGTGATGTACACCAAGAGGAGCGCCGTGTATTACGAGACAATCTTTATCGTCAATCCTGACGTATCGCATGAAAACACCGAACAACTGACCAACGATTTCGTTGCCAAGGTCGAAAAGGCCGGCGGCCGTATCGTCAAGCGCGAGTACTGGGGCGTGCGCCCGCTGGCCTATGCCATCGGCAAGCGCAAGCGCGGCCACTACGTCATGCTGGTGACCGACGGTCCCGCCGAGGCCCTCAGCGTGCTGGAACGTGCCATCAGCCTGGAAGAGCGCGTCATCCGTTCGCTGACCACCCGCCTGACCGAGCTGACTGACGAACCGTCGCCGCTGGCACGTCGCCGCAGCGGCAAGGCCAGCGAAGAAGCGAAGGCCGAAGCGTCCGTGGAAGCCGGTGGAGAAGAAGCCGGCGCCTGAGTCGAACTTCGCCCGGGTCTCCGGCCTGCTGCAGCAACTGCGCCAGCGCTGGACTCCGGACGGCAGTCTTGCCGTGATCGCCGAAGTTCATACGCCGCGCCCGCAACTGGGACCGGTTCGCGCCGGAATCCAGGAGATGCAGCCGATGCCTATAAGGGCAACCGGCAAGGCGGCGGAAGCGCTGGTACGCGCCGAGGGACGGCAGGTCGAAGTGACCGGCTGCCTGCGACGGCGGTATTACAGCCGGGAGGGAGAACCCTGCTGGGGACAAGTTGAAATCTGGGTGGAGAGTTGCCACCCCCTTGAAGGCAGCGATGCCGACAGGAATTGAGGAGTAAAGAATGAGTGAAGAAATCAGGGAAAATGAAGCTCAGACAACCAGCGAGCGCGGTGAACGTGGCGAGCGCGGTGAACGTGGCGAGCGTGGCGGCGATCGCGGCCCGCGCCGTGGTGGCGGCGGTGGTCGTTTCCAGCGCCGTCGCAAGTTCTGCAAGTTCTGCGCCGACACCAGCCTGAAGATCGATCACAAGGATCCGGAAATGCTGCGGCACTTCATCACCGAGCGTTTCAAGATCCTGCCGGCCCGTGTGACCGGCAACTGTGCCGCTCACCAGCGCCAGATCACCAGCGCCATCAAGCGCGCCCGTGTCCTGGCACTGCTGTCGTTCACGCCGCTGCACCACGATTAATCAGCGGCGGAGATGAACCCGACGACGACAGTGTTGCCACCGGCCGCAGCGTTCGTTCTGACGCGGCGGCTTCCCTGCGCAGCCCTGCTCGTCGTCATGCTAACAGCCGCCCTGTGGCTGCCGGCGTTATTGCAGGGCATTCCCCTGCTGGCGATGCTCGCCTCGGCCGTCGGCCTCGGACTGCACGTCCTGAGCCCGGCGCTGGTGGCACTCGTCAGCTTCGGTGGCGGGGCGATGTTCGGACTGAATGTCAGTGGCATCGCGGCATTGGCCGTTTATGCGCTGAGCGGATTCGAGCTGTTGCCGGCACTGGTGGTGCTGTCGCTGTACGGTCTGTTGCCGATCCTCACCGCCAATGCGCTGCGGCGGCTCGGTGGGGTACGGCGCAGCGCACTGCTGGTTGCCATCGGCATCGGCATGGGCGTGCTGGCTGCATTGCTGGCCGGCGCCATGAGCCAGGGAGTCGATTTGCAGGCGTTTGTCGCCCAGCAGATTGCCCCGCTGTTCGCCGCAGCCCAGGCTCCGCAAGGTGATGCCGATACAGCCAGGATGCTGGCTGATGCGAAGCACCTGACTTCGCTGGTCCTGCCGGGCATCGCGGCTTTCGGGCTGTGGATGGCCTGGTGGGGGGATGTCGTACTGGCGCGCAATGTTGCCCGCCGCTACGGCTTCTACCGCGGCGATGTGGCGAGCCCCTTGGGGATCGCATTCGGCAAGCCGCTGGCCTATGGCTTTCTGGCCATGCTGCTGCTGGCGAACTTTGCCGGTGGCAATGGCCAGTATGTCGGCATCAATGCCGCCATCATGCTGGCGGGATTGCTGGCCGTGCAGGGCGTAGCGGTTGCGCACAGCTGGCTGAAGGCCCGCGACATGATGCTGGCCATCGGGTTGATGTATATGATGTTGTTCATGTGGTCTGCGGTGATCGTTCCATTCGTCATCGTCGGCCTGCTGGACATCTGGTTTGATTATCGCCGGAGTCTCAATCCGGCCACTGGAGGACAATGATGCAGTTGATTCTATTGGAACGAGTTGAAGGGCTCGGCAATGTCGGCGACGAGGTTTCCGTTCGCCCGGGCTATGCCCGCAACTTCCTGCTGCCGAAAGGCAAGGCGATCGTCGCCACCGACGGCAACCGCAAGGTTCTGGAGCGCCGTCGCACCCAGCTGGAAGCGCACGAGCAGGCACTGCTCGACGCCGCCAAGGATAAGGCAAGCAAGCTGAACGGCCTGGAGCTCACCATCACCGCCCCGACTTCCGACGGCGAGCACCTGTACGGCTCGGTCAGCACGCACGAGCTGGCTGACCTGCTCGAGGCGCAGGGCTACGAGATCGAGCGCCGCGCCATCCTGCTGGACGACAACATCAAGACCGTCGGCGAACATGCATTCCGCGTCCGGCTGCATCCGGATGTTATCGCGGAGCTGTCCGTCAAGGTCGAATCCGAAAGCCATTGAGCAAGCCGATCCCCCTGCGCGCCGAAACGCTCAGGGAGCACGTCCCGCCGCATTCCATCGATGCGGAACGGGCGGTGCTCGGGGGGATCATGCTCGATCCCGAGGCGCTGGAGCGCCTCGAGGGCATACTGCAACCGGAACACTTCTACGTCGAAGCCAACGGTAAGGTTTTTGCAGCCATCCAGGATCTCTCCGGCCGCGGCCAGCCGGTTGATGCGCTGACGATCAAGGATCACCTCGATCGGCGCGACGAACTGGCCAAATGCGGCGGCGAGGCCTATCTCGCGGACCTCGTCACCTCGGTTCCCACCTCGGCCAACGTCAAGCATTACGCAGCCATCGTCCGCGAACGGGCCGTGCTGCGCGAACTGCTAGGTGTGTGCAGCCACGTCTCCCGCGACATCTACGAGAACAACGACCGCGAGGTGAACGAACACCTCGACCAGGCCGAAAAGAAGATCCTCGCCGTCGCCGAGAATTTCAACCGCTCACGCCCGACCTTCAACAAGATGAGCGATCTGATGCTGCAGAGCTACAAGGAGCTCGAGGCGCGCTATGCCGAGAAGAAGGCGATCACCGGCGTGCCGACAGGTTTCCATGATCTCGACGAGATGACCTCCGGCATGCAGCGCGGCGACCTGATCATCATCGCCGGCCGTCCGAGTATGGGCAAGACTGCCTTCTCGATGAATCTGGCACAGAACTCCTCCATCCGCAGCGACGACACCGGCGTGGTTGCCGTCTTCTCGCTGGAAATGTCCGCGCAGCAAATCGCCATGCGTATGCTCGCCTGCGAGGCGCGCGTCGACATGAAGAACCTGCGCACCGGCCGTTTCAGCTCGGAGGACTGGCGAAAGCTGGCACACGCCAGTGGGACGCTGGCCGACTCGGCCATTTTCGTCGACGACACACCGGCCATCTCGGTGCTGGAGATCCGCTCCAAATGCCGACGCCTGAAGCGTGAGGCCAAAAAGCTCGATCTCGTCGTCATCGACTATCTGCAGCTGATGAGCGGCCGCTCCGATGCCGAGCGTCGCGAACAGGAGATCTCGGAGATCACCCGCTCGCTGAAGGGGCTCGCCAAGGAGCTCAATGTACCGGTCATCGCTCTGTCGCAGCTCAACCGCTCGCTGGAATCGCGCGCCGACAAGCGACCGATGATGTCCGACCTGCGCGAATCGGGCGCCATCGAGCAGGATGCCGACATCATCATGTTCATCTACCGCGACGAGGTGTATCACAAGAAACCCGAGAACGAGGGCATCGCCGAAATCATCGTCGCCAAACAGCGTAACGGCCCGACCGGAACGGTGAAACTCACCTTTATCAACCGCAATACCCGTTTCGAGAATTTCACCTCCGCCACGGGCTTTGACGACTAGTTTCTTTCGGGCGACACTCTGCGCATGAGTCGCCCTGCCACTGCCCGCATCCATCTCGACCATCTGCGGCACAACTTTCGGCTGCTCGGGCAAAAGTCAGGCTCTGCAACCATCATGGCGATCGTCAAGGCCAATGCCTACGGCCACGGCCTGCAACTGGTCGCACCCACCCTCGCCGATGAAGGCTGCACAAGATTCGGCGTCACCGATGCCAGCGAAGGAGCGCAACTGCGCGCCCTGCTTCCCGATGCCCCCGCCGCCGAGATCACGCTGCTTTCCGGCATATTCGATGCGGAAGATGCCGGACTTGCCCGGGAACACGGGCTGACGCCCGCCCTCACCGGCCCGGAACAGGTGCGCCTACTGGCTGCAGTGGGATTTTCCGGCAGCATCTGGATCAAGCTCGATACCGGCATGAAGCGGCTGGGTGCCGAACCGGCAACAGAACTGCTCACCGCCTGCCGCGAGGCCGGACTCGGCATCGCCGGTCTCATGAGCCACCTTGCCTGTGCCGACGAACCCGGCCATCCTCAGAATATGGCACAGGCCGAAAACTTCCTGCGTTTCCGCCAGCAGCTCGGCATGCAGTTGCCGACGTCGCTGCTCAACAGCGCCGGCATGCTCACCCTCGCCGACTCGGCCGGCGACGTGGTGCGTCCGGGTATCGCCCTCTACGGTGCCGAACCGATCCCTTCGCGACCGATCGGACTGAAACCGGTCATGCAGCTGACCGGCCACATCATCCAGACCCGCGACCTGCAGGCGGGCGACAGCGTCTCCTATGGCGCAAGCTTCACGGCGCGGCAGCCGATGCGCATCGCCACCGTCTGCCTCGGTTACGCCGACGGCCTGCCGCGCCAGCTCTCCAATACCGGTTATGGCATGCTGGACGGCCGCAAGGCTCCGATCGTCGGCCGCGTCTGCATGGATTACACACTGATCGATGTCAGCGACATCCATGCCGCGCCAGGCGACGAAGTGGAGTTCTGGGGCGATCAGCTGGATGCCAACATTGTCGCCGAACAGGCCGGCACCATCTCCTACACGCTGTTCACCGGCATCGGCCAGCGCGTCCATCGAGTCCCCGTGCCATGAACTTCCTGGTGCTGATCGGCAGGGTTGTCGAAAACCTGTGTCTGCATACCGGCCTTTACGCCCAGATGTTCGGACGCACCCTTCGCCGCATGGCATCTCCGCCCTGGCACCCGCGCATCATCCTGCAGCAGGCGGAAGAGGTCGGCGTACAGTCGCTACCCGTCGTGCTGCTCACCGCACTGTTCACCGGCATGGTGCTGGCGCTCCAGTCCTACATCGTTTTCCACCGTTTTGCCGCCGAAAGCATGACCGGTCTCGTCGTGTCGATGTCGCTGGTCCGCGAACTGGGACCGGTGCTGGTCGGCCTGATGATCGCCGGCCGGGTCGGCGCTTCCTTTGCAGCGGAACTTGGCACCATGCGGGTAACCGAGCAGATCGACGCCTTGTGGACGCTCTCCACCGACCCGATCCGCTACCTGATCATGCCCAGACTTCTGGCCGTGACACTGATGATGCCGCTGCTCGTCGTCATCGCCGACTTCATCGGCATCTACGGCGGCTATGCCATCAGCATCTACCTGCTCGACCAGAACCCCACCGTTTACATCGAAAACACGACGATCTACATGGAGCTCCACGATTTCTACTCCGGCCTCATCAAGGCGGCTTTCTTCGGGGTGCTGATCGGGATCATCGGCTGTACCGAAGGTTTCAGTTGCGGCGGTGGTGCTGAAGGCGTGGGCCGCGCCACCACCCGGGCGGTGGTGATCTCCTGCATGAGCATCCTGATCTCCGACTACTTCCTGACGGCATGGATGTTCGGATGAAAAAGGACGACGCGCAGCCCCGCATCCGCATCCGGGGCTTAAGCAAGCGCTTCGAGGACAAGGTGGTGCTCGATGGCGTCGACCTGGACATCATGCCCGGCAAATCGACCACCGTGATCGGCATGTCGGGCAGCGGCAAGAGCGTATTGATCAAATGCATCCTCGGCCTGCTCAAGCCCGATGCCGGCGAGATTCTGGTCGACGGCGAGAACTGGCTGGCACTGAGCGAAACGGAACAGCTGGCGCGCATGCAGCGGGTCGGCATGCTGTTCCAGCGCGCCGCCCTCTTCGACTCGCTGTCGGTATGGGAAAACGTCGCCTTTGCGCTGCTCCGGCATGGCGAGAAACCGCAGGCCGCACGCGAACACGCCATCGAGGTGTTGCACTGGGTAGGCCTGCCCGACATTGCCGACCTGATGCCGGCCGAACTCTCCGGCGGCATGGCCAAGCGCGTCGGACTTGCCCGCACCATCTGCCACAAGCCCGATATCGTCTTCCTCGATGAGCCCACCACCGGCCTCGATCCGATCATGTCGGATGTGATCAACCGCCTGATCGTGCGCCTGCACAAGGATTCGGGTACCACCATCCTGAGCATCACCCACGACATGAAGAGCGCGGCCATGATCAGCGACCAGATCGCCCTGCTCTGCCATGCGCGCATCCACCTGCAAATCCCGCCGGATCAGCTAGACTCGCATCAGGATCCGATGCTGCGGCAATTCGTCGAAGGACGGGCCGAGGGACCGATCAACACCAGCGACTGGGGGAAACGTATGGAGGAGGCCACGCAGTCATGAATCCGCAAGCCCGGCTTGGTGCCTTTGTGATCGTCGCCTTGGTATTGCTCTTTTTCGCGACCGGCAAGATCGGCGAGGGGAACTGGTTCAATCCGCAAGGCAGCACCGTCGAAACGGAGTTCGATGACCTGCTCGGGCTCGATGTGGAATCACCCGTGCGCATGGCTGGTGTGAAGGTCGGTACCGTGCAGGATATCTACCTGCGCGACAACCGTGCCGTGGTACGCATCGCCCTGAAGCCAGGTGTCAAGCTGCCCGGCTCCACCCGTGCCACCATCATCAGCCGCGGCCTGGTGGGAGAAAAGAACCTGGCGCTGACCGCCAAACCGGGGGATACCACCCTGTTGCCGCCGGGCGCCCTGATCCCCTCGAATCCATCCGGAGACATCAACACGTTCATCTCCAAGGCCTCCGAAATCACCGACGATATCCGCAGCCTCACCCATTCGCTGGCCAGCGGCGTGGGCGGCAAAAACGGCGAAGCGTCACTGCAGCAACTGATTGCCAACAGCAACCGCACCGTCGCAGAGCTCAAGGACATGCTGCACGAGAACCGGCAGGAGATTCATCTGACCACCGAATCGATGCGGAAAACGATGCAGGCTCTGCAGAAGGAACTGCCACCGATCCTCGAACAACTGCATCAGTCGACGGAAAGTATCAGCGCCCTGTTATCCCAACACCGGCAGGATCTTGCCACGGCGGCCAGCGAACTGCCGAAAGCGGTGACGGCCAGCAAGGAATTCTTTACCGAAAGCGCGGCAGTGAGTCATTCGATCAACTCGACACTCATGGACAACCAGGAGAACCTGTACCGGATCCTGTTCGAATTGCGCAAGGCATCGGAGAACCTCGAAGCCTTCTCCGATGATATCCGACGCAATCCTTGGAAGGTGCTCACCGAAAAGCCGGAAGTGAAAGCCTCGCCGAAAGCCGACCGGCTGAAAATGGAGGAGATGATCCTTACGACCGGTCACATGGGGCCGGCGCCGGCAAAGCCATAAATGCGGCGGACGTGGGTTTTCGCGACCATCATGCTGGGCGGAGTCCTGGCAGGTTGCGCAGCCCCCCACAAACCGGCAACGGCCTTCTCGACAGCGTTCGAATATCGTGACAAAGGGGAGATGACCGAATACCGGCGCGCACTGGAGCGGGAAGTGAAGACAAATCCGGGCAATCTCGATGCCCGCTACGATCTCGCCCTTGACTTCGAAGAGAGTAATCACAAGGAAGATGCCCGCAAACTTTACGAAGAGAATCTGCAGCATCGCTGGCATTTCCCGTCCGCCATCAATCTTGCGAACCTGCTACAGCGGCAGGGAGATACCGCTCAGGCCGAGAAAATCCTGCAGCAAACCAGCGAGCATTTTCCTCACGAGGCGACACCCTGGTATCTGCTTGCCGGAATATCGGCAGCAAACGGACAAAATGAGCAGGCGAAGGATCAGTTTGGGCAGGCCATCGCCGCCGACCCGAACAATGGTTTCGCCCGCCTCCGTTTTGCAGAATTCCTCGCTGCCCAAGGCAACCTCGATGAGGCCACCGATCAGGCGCACAAGGCTGTCGCCCTGCTCCCCATGTGTGCTCCGTGCTGGCAAGGCTACGGCGATATCCTGCACCAAGCCGGCAAGGACCGTGATGCCGTAACGGCCTACCAGCGCAGCCTGGCACTGAGGCCCGACCCCGACACGCGACTGCGCCTGATCCGCTCCCTGCAGGCCATCAACGAAACCGTCAGGGCGGAGCATATGCGTGATGCGCTGAATGCATTGAAAAGCAACGCTCCATAACCGAAAGTCACCGGAGCTATAATCAGGATGATGCAACAGTCACCGACATTTCCGTTCCAGCCATCGGCACCCGGCACCCTCGGTGTTGAAATGGAATGGATGACGGTGGATACCGCAAGCGGCGCCCAGGTCCCTGCCGCCCCTTATGTCTTCGAGGTCACCGGCGATACACCGCGCATCAAGCCCGAGCTCTTTACCTCCACGGTCGAGATAAATACCGGCATTCATGCCGATACGCCGGCCTGCATGGATGAGCTTGCGGAACTTTACGCACGGGTCAGCGACATCCTGCAACCAAGACAAACAGCTCTGTTCTCCTCCGGCACCCATCCATTCTCAAAATGGCGCGATCAGACCATCACCGAGAATCCACGCTATTACAGGCTGCTTGAACGGCTGCAGTGGATGGCCCGGCGGTTCAATATTTTCGGAGTACACGTGCATATCGGCATGCCCGATGGCGACAGCTGCATCCGCGTCATGAACCACCTGCTTCCCGTCATGCCGGTGTTCCTCGCCCTGTCGGCCAATTCACCATTCTGGAACGGCGAGGATACCGGTCTTGCAGCCTGCCGTATCAAGATCTTCGAAGGCCTGAGCCAGGGAGGCATGCCGTTTTACTTCAACGACTGGCGAGATTTTGAACACTGTGCCGGCCGCCTGCTGGCCACCGGCAGCATCGACTCGGTCCGTGATATCTGGTGGGAGATGCGCCCGCACCCCGATTTCGGTACACTGGAGATTCGCGTTGCGGACATGCCTGCCAGCCGAAACGATGTGGCAGCCTGTGTCGCCTACATTCGCGCCGAGGCGATGGCGGCTCTGGCCGGGAGCGTGGCGGAAAAACGTATCCACCCTTCACTGATCCGCGAGAACCGCTGGCGGGCCTGCCGCTACGGTATGCAAACGGAGCTGATCGATCCGCATACGGAAACAACCGTACCGTTGCTATCCTGGTTATCCCGAAGACTGGAGACGCTCGCCACGCATGGCGCCACAACGACCGATATTCACATGGTCGCCGAACAGTTGCCGGCCTGGCAGAAAAACGGTGACGGTGCCAGCCGGCAGCGCCGGCTCATGAAACAATACCGTGATTTTGGCCGGATGATCGAGACCATGCGCCAGCAGGATGGATGGAGATGAAACATTTGGACCAGACCACACTTTCCCGGACAGCTGCAGCGGTTTTGCCGGACATCATCAAGATTCGCCGGCATCTGCACCAGCACCCGGAACGTTCCGGTGACGAAAGCCGGACAGCCGACTACCTCGCGGGACATTGCCGGCAACTTGGGCTGGATGTCCGCACCGGCATCGGCGGACACGGATTACTGGCCAAACTGCAGATCGATCCCACATTGCCGTGGCTGGCGCTTCGGGCCGACATGGATGCCCTTCCCATCCACGACAGAAAATCGACCGACTATGCGTCACAGCGCCAGGGCGTGTCGCATGCCTGCGGCCATGACGTTCACGCCGCCATGCTGCTCGGTGCTGCGATGGTGATCCGGCAACTGCAGCGGCACCTGCAATGCAACGTCGCCTTCATCTTTCAGCCTGCCGAGGAGACCAGCGAAGGCGCGGCAAAAATGCTCAAGGACGGCGTACTGAAGGATATTGCTCCGCTCAGTATCCATGCCCTGCACGTCTATCCCTATCTGCCGGCAGGCAGCATCGGCCTTCGGACGGGCATCGTTTGCGCAGCGGCGGATTCGTTCGATGTCGAAGTCGTCGGCCGCGGCGGGCATGCCGCCCGCCCGCACGAATGTATCGATGTCATCCTCGTCGCCAGCCATATCGTTCAGGCGCTGCACCACATTATCAGCAGGCGAGTCAACCCGTTGCATCCGGCGGTCCTGACCATCGGACAAATCCATGCCGGCCATGCAGCCAATGTCATCCCGGAGCGGGTCCGGTTCTCGGGAACGGTAAGAAGCCTGAACCCGGAAGACCATGAAGAGATTCGCAGCCGCATCGACAGGATTGTCCGGCAGACAGCGGAAAGCTGGGGTGCAACCGCAAGCTTCACTTTGCATCAGGCGACCCCCATGCTCTGCAATGACCCCCAAATCCTGGCCAAGGCGCGCCAGACATTTGAAAGGCTGTTACCGGCGACCCCGCTGATCGATATCAGTGATCCATCCATGGGCGGCGAGGACTTTGCCGAGTTCCTGCAATCCATCCCTGGATGTCTCTACAGACTTGGCACAGGCAGTGGTCCAGAAACGCGTTACCCCCTGCACCATCCCAACTTCGATATCGACGAATCGGCCATGCTGACAGGCGTGCTCGCCCTCGCCTCGCTTGTACTGGACACCTGACCCCTTGCATTCCGGAAGTTCCGACCCCATATATTCACCATGTTCAGATATCTCCTTCTGTTGTTGATTGTTATTCCATTGGCCGAACTTTACGTACTGATCGAGGTCGGAAACGGCATCGGCGGCCTTGCCACTGTTGCCCTCTGCCTGCTGACTGCGGCACTGGGAGCCTTCCTGATCCGCTGGCAGGGGCTTAAAACCCTGCTCGATGCACAACAAAGTCTGTCGCGGGGAGAATTCCCGGCCGAACACGGTATACATGGCCTGTTGATCGGCTTGGCCGGTCTGCTGTTGTTCACACCCGGATTCATCACCGATACGGTCGGCTTTCTGTTGCTCGTTCCGGCATTGCGCACGTGGTTGATCGGCAGGATGTTTCTCATGTCGAAGCGGAATCACTCCGACATTATCGAAGCTGAAGTAATCACGATCCAACATCCCCTGAATCCTGACAACCGCTAAGGATATTTGCGCATTATTTGCGCTAGCCATGACATTTCCGGCTTTCTAGTATGCGCGCGCCATGCAAAAGTCTTGTTTTCCGGGCCGTTTCCCTGCAACGGGTTCCATCACTCGATGGAACGCGGCTGTACTGCTGTGGCTCCTGTTTCTCACATTCGTCAGCCTGACATCGGATTACCTGCAAACCGCCCCCTTTGATGCCCGAACCGGTGAACATGTCGCCGGTCTGTCGCTTTCCTATCCGACCTGGGGCGCAGTGATCGAACCCTTTGCGGCTGTGGCGGAGATTCTCGGCGGCGCCCCCGATATGCGAAAGGCTGTTCTCTCCACCCTGGTGTGGTGCCTCCTGCTGCCGTTTCTCTTCGCTCTGCTGCAGGATATGGGAAATAAGGCCAAGCTTTCCCGCCGCGCCCGCTTCCGGCGCGCTGCAAGCATCAGCCTTACTGCCACATTGTGTTTTGCCATGTACCTGGCCTTTACCACCACCGTGAAGCTGCCGACCTGGGTGCTTCATGATGACAACGCTTCGGATGTTCAGGCTGACCTGCACACCCACACGTTTTATTCCCACGATGGTCTGGTATCACCGGAGGACAATCTGGCCCATCACCGGGAGATCGGTAACCACGTTGTCGTCTTCTCCGACCACGGCATGCACCCGCACAACTACAACTTGGACGGCGTCATTACCGGCACCGAACAGGGAGTGGCCAAAGGTGATTTCCATGTCATCGGTGTCGGCTTGATTCCCGATAAATTCGTCCCGGTTGCACTGTTCGGCAAACCGGAACTGAAAACGCTGGTCAAGCAGATTCATGAAGTTCACCACGGTGCGGTGATCGCCATGACAGAGCACCTGAAGCCCGAGGATATCCCGTCACTCGTCGCCCTTGGGATCGATGGTTTCGAAATTTTCAACCAGGGTTATACGCCGCCAAGCAATGCGTTGAAGACTGCATTGCTTGAGGCCCAGAAAAGGCATGGCATCGTCTTGGTTGCTGATTCTGACTGGCATGGCTGGGGCACGTTGAACCAGCAATGGACAGTCTTCCGGACCGGAACCATGACTGGCGACACGCCGGAAAAAATTGTGATCAACAGCCTCAGAGAGCATCTCGCTGATTCTGTTATCCCTGTGACAGCCAATCATGAAGGGCAGGTCTCGACCATCCATACGATCCTTTCTCCGCTGTTCGAAGTCTTCCGCTATGCCCAGGAGCTGAGCCTCTTGCGGCTGGCAGCATGGTGGATTTGGGGAATCCTTTTTATTCTGGCTGTCAGACTGCTCAAGGCACAAAAGCTGGCCCCTGCCCCGACCCTTGGCGCACTTATGTGCGGTTCGACGGGAGCGGTCATGCTTGCCGCCAGCCTCTACCGTCTCTACACGTGGCTGCCGTTTGATGGCACCAACGTATACGGGCGCAATCTTTTCCTGTTGATAATTTGCCTCTCTCTGGTGTGCCTTGCGGTTTCACGCATGATGCTGCAAAAAGTATTTGCTATGCAGCAGTCACAACTGGCCGATAGATTGGAACAGAACAAACCTGCCTACGCCGAGTAACTTCCGCGAATAAACGTCCTGAGATGGTTGCGCCCTATCTGTAGGAATCGATCAATTGCCGAATATCCTCATCTTGCACTTCCTCGGCGACGAATGCTTTGCCGATCCCATGCAGCAAAATATAACGGATGTGTGAGCCGATATTCTTTTTGTCATGCCCCATGGCATCCAGCCACTGCTCCGCTGGAAACTTTGGAACCGCCACAGGCAATCCGACAGCTTCATAGCATGATCTGATCCGCGCCTCGGTTCCGTCGGGGGCATAACCTTTCTGTTCCGAAAGTCGGGCAGCCATCAGGGTCCCCAGCGCCACGGCTTCGCCGTGCAAGTACCCTTTGTAATGAGTCAGCGCTTCGATTGCATGGCCAAAGGTATGCCCCAGGTTAAGAAGGGCCCTTTCCCCCTTTTCCATTTCATCCCGCATGACAACTTCTGCTTTATGCCTGCAGGAATTATGAATCAGCGTCGCGAGTACCACATCATCCAATCCCAAGGCATCATCGATGTGATCAACAAACCAATCAAAAAAAGCGGCATCGCGGATCAGACCATATTTGATCGCCTCTGCCATACCCGCACGCACTTCGCGAATATCGAGCGTCTGCAAAGCCCGCGGATCGATCCAGACCAGCCTCGGCTGGTAAAATGCACCAATCATGTTTTTGCCATGCGGGTGATTGATCGCCGTTTTCCCACCGACACTGGAATCCACCTGAGCCAGCAATGTTGTAGGAACCTGCACAAATGGAATCCCGCGTCGGTAACAAGCGGCTGCGAAACCGGTCATGTCGCCGATCACGCCCCCTCCTAATGCGACGATAGGCTCCCCTCTCGACAATCTTGCATCCATAAGAGCATCCATCACCCGGCTCCATGTTTCCAGGCTCTTGTATTGCTCGCCGTCCGGCAGAACGCAGTTTGAAACCTTCCATCCCGCATCTACCAGCGACCCTTCCACTTTGCCGAGATAGAGCGGAGCCACCTTGGTATTGGAAACGATCATGCAGCGTTTCGCATTACCAAATAATTGACTCATTGCCTTACCAATATCTGGAAGGCAACCGGCTTCGATGTGGATGTTATAGGAGCGCGGGCCGAGGTCGACCCAGTAATTCTGTTCAGACATGACCCGATTCTGACAGATAGGCCATGATTGCATCTACAGTTTCCTCGACTCCTGCGCGTGAAGTATCGACGATGCAACTGGCGCAATCCCGATAAAACTCACGCCGAAGCCGATCCATCTCATTCACTTTCTGCGATGGGTCGGAGTTATAAATAAGCGGCCGGTTTGTATCGCCGCTTACCCGCTGGGCGATCACCTCCTGCGGCGCATCCAGCCAGATTACCGGCCCTGCCTGGAGCAAGCATTTCCTGTTTTCATCTCGTAGCACAGCACCACCACCAGTCGATATAATCCTGCTTGTTGATGCGCATTGCTGTTGTAGAAGTTCCGATTCGATATCGCGAAACCCTTCTTCCCCCGCTGCAGCGAAAATGTCCGGGATACTTTTGCCTTCCTGAAGTACGATTGATTCATCCAGGTCAGTAAAATCCAAATGCAATCGGGCGGCCAGAAGCCGCCCGATTGTCGTTTTCCCCGTCCCTGTCAGTCCGATCAGACTGATGATCAACTTTACTCCGCCGTTAGCTCTCGTTTGCCAGGTTTTCCTTGCCAGCCTGGATGACCTTCGGCGTCAGGAAGATCAACAGCTCAGTTCGGTTGTCCGACTTGAGCTTTTGCTTAAACAGGTATCCCAATAACGGAATGTCCTGCAGGAATGGCACGCCATTCACTGTTGTTGACTGGTTGCGCGTGTAGATGCCGCCAATTACAACTGTCTCACCATTATCCATGTAAATCGACGTCTGAACCTTCTTCGTCGTGATGATCGGTGCGCCACCAGCCTGCAGGTCGTTGGCACGCGGCGTATCCTTTGTGACCTCAACCTTGAGAATAATTCCCTTCTCCGGGGTGATTTGCGGTGTCACCGTCAAGCCCAGCTTTGCCTGCTTGAACTGAATGGATGTTCCGGCATTCGCACTTGAACTCTGGAACGGAATATCATCTCCCTGAGAAATTTCCGCCGGGGTCATATTCGTCGTAATGACTCGCGGATTGGAAATCACCTTGATATCGCCATTCGCCTCGGCAGCGGACAATTCAAGGTTCAAGTTGAAGGCATTGTTAACGGCCGCCAGCGAGAAGCCGATCGATCCACCCGCACCTGCACCTACCGCTGCAGGCAGGTCTACAAGGTAACCGCCTGGTGGAGCCGCATTTGGTGTATTCGACACCGACGTTGCATACTTGGAACTCGTCTTTGAGTAGAAACCGCCCCAACGAATACCAAGATCCCGACTGAATGTATCCGTCGCTTCGACAATTCTGGCCTCAATCAGAACCTGATCAGCAGGTTTATCAATCGCAGAAATAAGGCGCTTAATATTATTAATCGCGTCTTCCGTATCGGTGATAATGATCGTATTCGTTCGCTCATCGACCAACAGCGATCCGCGTTTGGTCAGCAAGCCGGATGAACCCGATGGCGTATTCTCAGCCTCTGTTGCATTGGCACCTGCGGCGCCAGCTGCCGGCTGGGTCGTGGTGGCGTTCTTGGAACCTGTATTAATGATCGTGGCAATATCCTTTGCATTTGCAAAGTTGGTCGTCACGAATTCGGTAACCAACGGATCCAGTTCGTTCCTGACCTTCTGCTCCTTCAATTTGGTCTCGTGCTCTGCTTGCAAGACACTCAGAGGAGCGACACGCAACACATTGCCCATCCTTTCCTTGCCCAAACCGCGTGCTGCCAGAATCAAATCCAGAGCCTGATCCCACGGCACATCGACCAACCGCATGGTCAAGGTACCTTTCACATCATCAGACATAATGATGTTCAGATCACTCATTTCAGCGATCAGCTTCAGGGCATTCTTGATATCAATATCCTTGAAATCGAAGGTAACCTTCTTCCCTACGTAGGCAAATTTCTCTGCCTGAGCAACCTCTCCTTTCCGAGCCTGTACCATATCCTCCGGCTCAAGGTTGATCGTCAGGATATTCCCGGATTGGAACGACGAGACCTGAACCTTATCCCTCAAGCGGGCCACGATTCGGACCTTCTGGTCTACAGCGTAGCTGTCGATTTGCTTCACCGGTCCTGGGAATGCGCTTACATCCTGTGTCTGCTCCTGACCAGGCGCCAAGCTGGCCTTGGCGATGTCGATAATGACATTGCCAGCCTTTTCCTTCAGATCGACAATCGGATTTGTCGAATCA
Organism: Mariprofundaceae bacterium; assembly: GCA_035576205.1. Classification (GTDB taxonomy): domain Bacteria; phylum Pseudomonadota; class Zetaproteobacteria; order Mariprofundales; family Mariprofundaceae; genus DATLWR01. The sequence continues at coordinate 1,056 of DATLWR010000050.1, read as the reverse complement.
GTTCTGACGATGACATGTCCGATCCTGTCTTCCGGTTCGAATGTCACGCTCTGGACTACGTTCATCTCCGCATGCCGCGTTGGCTCAACCTTTCCAAAGCGAATCACCATCTGGTCCGCTGAAGCCTCAATCTGATGCGCCATATTTGCAGTTGGCACCAGATCAACGACGAGACGAACTCGTCCATCGGCAGCTCCGACTGTTACCCCGCTAACTTTCTGGGTGGAATAACCATAATGCTCTTTTTCCAGCTTGGACTGCCCACCCCAGAAATCCAGAATCATGGATTTGCCATCACTGGACATAAAGGCATTGTGATTCGCATCCATGTGTTCGCCACGCAGCACCAGTTCGGTGACCTGCCCACTATCTTTGACGCTAACATCTTCAATCACGGCAGCGTTGTCCGGAGAAGCAGTTGCTTGGCTGCCTCCAGTGAACAGGACCTCAATTACGGAACCCTTTTCATTGATCTTGTATTGCACATTCTCATCAAGTCCAATCTCAACGCGTGCGCCATCAGGTGTCTGGATAGGAAATACGCTTCCAACACCGTTACCCACGCTACGCAAGGGCTCAAGCCCAGTCTTGATTTTCCCCTTGGGAAAGTTAATCACCAGCCTGTTGGGCGATTCCAGATCAAATACCTGGTAAGCCCCTTTCGAATCAAGGCTGATCGAAAGCACTTCCCCTGCTTGGCCGGCGGTTGCAGACAGCTTCTGCACTTCCAGAGCACTCGCGCCATTCGGTGCAAGCGCCAATCCGGGAAGTACCACCAAGGCCAATTTAAGTAGATTCTGGAGATACTGTTTCATACACATCCTTTTCATATGTTTCTCCCAACCGACCTTATCGTCTAGCCGGCGCATTCTTTGCCTGACCTTGTTTCGGTTCGGACTCTATAAACCGATAGGTTACAGCTTGTCCGCTTATTTTCAGGTCTCCATCCTTGGCGGGCTCAAGCTTTAAATTCTTAACATCCACGATCCGAGGCATCTCCCCGACCCTTTTTAGAAAGGTTAGCAACTGCCTATAGCTGCCTGACAGATTCAGGGA
>DATLWR010000049.1:0-34181 GCA_035576205.1 Mariprofundaceae bacterium | reverse complement strand
GTGATGCCAAAACAACCAAATCGGCAATATGGGGCAGAAAGAGAATCAATAGAGGTGACACCTCCGGAGTCTACGGCATACAGCGCATCTTCTGCGGCCACGCCCTTCGCAAACAGACAACCGAACTCGGCAATATCGTTTATCTGGATACGGGCACCGTATTACGCGCACTCAAGAAGAACAGCTCGGCCCATCTGTCGATCGCTGCCTTGTCCGCTCACATCGACATCCAGACGCTGAATCAGGCCATGAGCAGCAGCCGGGTACATGTGTTTGCCTGAAGGCTGAGCCTGACGTCATTCAGGTCGAAGATTTTTTGCTTGGTTTAATACCAAATCACATAGCTTCAATAGCAATGCAAAATAATGCATCCCCTCACCATTCAACTTTGGAAGAACTTGTGAAGCATCTTTGACGTAACCTTCCAATAATTGAATTTGCTGTTCACTTATCTTTCCTGATTTTCCAATAAATGTAGATACTACTGCTGCAGCATCTGCATCAAGCAATACCAGTTCGACACCATCAATTTCTTCCCCTCCGAGCTCTCTTGGAAATGGAGCATTACGAAATTGATCCCAGAGTTCTGTTATTTCATTCATATCAGATGTCATCACCTACAGATGGTAGACTCTGCCTGCTTTTGGCCGGAAGCAGCCGTACACCGGTTACGATCCGGTGCGTTCCATGGCGGCGGCGAAGAAGCCATCGGTGGCGTGGCGATGCGGATAGAGCTGCATCATCTCGTTATCGAGCGGCACATCGGCCCCCTGGCGAGCGAGGATTTCGCGCGCATCGAGCAATTTGAACTCGGGATGCGCGGCCAGGAATGCGCGGACCACGCCGCCGTTCTCCTCGTCCAGCAAACTGCAGGTGGCATAGACCAGCCGGCCCCCCGGCTTCACCAGCCGCGCCGCCGAATCGAGGATGCGGCCCTGCAGTTCGACCAGCTCCGCCACGTTGATATCGCGCCACTTGATATCCGGATTCCTGCGTAACGTCCCGGTGCCGCTGCAGGGTGCATCGACCAGCACGCGATCCATCTTGCCGGCCAGCCGTTTTACATGCGGATCGCGCTCGTTCTTGAGAAGAATTGAGCGCACGTTCGACAGCCCGGCGCGGGCCAGCCGCGGCTTCAGCGCCTTCAGCCGCCGCTCGGCGACATCGGCGGCGTAGAGCGTGCCGGAAGCCTGCATCATCGCACCCATCGCCAGCGTCTTGCCGCCGCCACCGGCGCAGAAATCCATCGCCATCTCGCGCCGGCCCGCCTCGGTGAGCAGTGCGATCAGCTGGCTGCCCTCGTCCTGCACCTCGAACAGGCCGTTCTCGAACGCGGCCGTGCGGAAGAGTGCCGCGCGTTCGTTGCTGCGCAGCCCCAGCGGCGAATACGGGGTCGGCGACAGCTCCGCCCCCTCCTCGGCCAGTGCCGCGATCAGACTGTCGCGGTCGCTCTTCAGCGTGTTGACGCGCAGATCGAGGGTGGCCGGCTGGTTCAGGGCTTCGGCCAATTCGAATGCCTCGGCCGCGCCGAGCTGGGCCTTGAGGCGTTCGAACAACCAGTCGGGCATGCTGGCACGCACCGCGGCCGGCATTTCATCGATGCGGGAGAGATGGCGGGCGAGCTCCTTGAGACTCCAGCCGTCGCCGCCGGTGAGGCGCGCGTTTTTCAGATCGTCGACGGAGTGCCCCTGCAACAGCAGTTCGCCGGCGACCAGTGCGGCGTAAGGGGCATTGTCGCCGGCGACGTGGCGCAGCAGCCTGAGGTGGCGCAAGCAGCCGTAAACCGTCTCGGCTGCGAAGCCGCGATCCTTCTTGCCCATCTTGCGGTTGTTCTTGAAGTAGCGCTCCATCTGCTTGTCAGCCGGCGGCGGCCCTTCGAGGATGATCCCGAGCAGCGCCTCGGCGTGATACCACAGGCGCAGGCGCATTTGCTGGTGCCGGTCGGCGGTTAGTCGCACAGTCGGTCGCATGAAAATCCCCCGGAAAAACCCGCATCCTGCCGGTTGATCCAGACCGGGTCACGCCATTGACAGCAAGCGTGCGCTGTTCCACCGTACTGTTTCAGAAACCTATGGTTCATCACACATGATTCGCCACGCCACCCTCGACGACGTTCCGGCCCTCGCGGAACTGGAAAATCGCTCCTTCGAGACCGACCGCATCTCACCGCGCAGCTTCCGCCACCTGCTGAAGAGCGGCCACTCGTCGCTCCTGGTCGACGAGGAGGATGGCCGTATCCGCGCCTATTCGCTGGTGCTGTTCCATCGCAACACCTCCATCGCCCGCCTCTACTCGTTCACCGTCGATGCCGCCTTCCGCGGCCAGGGTCTCGGCAGGAAGCTGCTCGCCGCCGCCGAGGACGATGCGCTGGCCAACGGCTCGGTTTCGATGCGGCTGGAGGTGCGCCCGGACAACCCGGCGGCGACCCATCTCTATCTTGCCAACGGTTACAAGCAGTTCGACGTCGCGCCCGACTACTACGAGGACCACATGGACGCGCTGCGCATGGAGAAGGCGCTCGCACCCCACCTCTCCGCCGAATCGAGCCGCGTGCCCTATTACCCCCAGACGCTGGAGTTCACCTGCGGCCCGGCGACGCTGATGATGGCGATGAAGGCGCTGCGCCCCGAGATGACGCTGGACCGCATGCTGGAGCTCAGGCTGTGGCGCGAGGCGACCACCATCTTCATGACCTCCGGCCACGGCGGCTGCGGGCCGCTGGGGCTGGCGCTGTCGGCGCACAACCGCGGCTTTGCGGTGGAGCTGTACGTCAGCTCGCGCTCCAACATGTTCGTCGATTCGGTGCGCAGCGAGGAGAAGAAAGAGGTGATCCGGCTGGTGCAGGCCGACCTCTTTCGCGAGATCAAGGAGACCGACATCGGCGTGCACCGCCGCATGCTCGCCCTCGCCGAAATGGAGAAGGCCTTCGAGAAAGGAGCCGTGCCGCTGGTGCTGGTCAGCGCCTATCGGCTGAGCGGTGACAAGTCGCCGCACTGGGTCGTGGTGACCGGCTTCGACAAGCGCTTCGTTTATGTGCACGAGCCCTACGTCGATATCGAGGAGGGAGTCACCGACACGCTCTGCATCGGTATACCGATCGCCCGCGAGGAGTTCGAGCGCATGACCCGCTACGGCAAAACACGGCAATTCGCTGCTATCCTTATCAGTAACCGGAGTAAATAATCGTTATGGCCAGATATGCCATCGTCGTTGACCGCCGTTCGGACTGGAAATGGAACATCGAGGAGATCGATGTCCTGACCGCCAACGACTATCTGGTGAACAAGGAACGTCCCACACGGCGGCCGTCGCGTATCATCAACCTTTGCCGCTTCTACACCTACCTTACCGCCGGCTACTACTGCTCGCTGCTGGCCGAGGCGCGCGGCGAGGTCCCGATGCCGACGGTGGCCGACATTCTCGACCTCTCCAAGCGCAGCCTCTACGCCTTCGCGCTTCCCGATCTCAACCGGCTGCTGGAGAGCACGCAAAAGCGGCTGGCCGAGCCGCCGCTCGGCGACTTCGAGCTCTATATCTTCTTCGGCATCGCCGACGACCGCCGCTTCAACCGCTTCGCTGCCGAGGTGTTCGACCTGTTCCGTTACCCGCTGCTGTCGGTGCAGATCAGGAAAGGCAAGGCGTGGCAGATCCGCTCGATCAAGCCGATGGGCCTGCACCAGGTGCCGGACTCCTACGCCGATTTCTTCGAATCGAGCCTCCGCGCCTACACCCGCCTGACCAAACGACGGCGAACCAGCCGCAAGCCGTCGGCGCTCTACGACCTGGCGATCCTGTACAACCCCAACGAGGGCATGTCGCCCTCCAACGAGGGGGCGCTGAAGCGCTTCATCCAGGCGGGCGAGGCGCTCAGGGTCGACGTCGAACTGCTGCAGGCGCGCGACTACCACCGCATCAGCGAATACGACGCGCTGTTCCTGCGCGAGACGACGGCACTGAACCACCACACCTTCCGTTTCGCCCGCAAGGCGGAGGCCGAGGGCATCCCGGTCATCGACGATTCGAAATCGATCCTGCGCTGCACCAACAAGGTCTACCTGGCCGAACTGCTGGCCAAGAACAAGCTGCCGGCCCCGAAGACGGTGATCCTGAACCGCCACAAGTTCGACAACAGCAAAATCGCCGAGGCCGAGGCGGTTCTCGGCTATCCGATGGTGCTGAAGATTCCCGACGGCTCCTTCTCGCGCGGCATGTACAAGGCCAACAACCGGGCCGAGGCGGTCGAGGCGGCCACCAAGCTGTTCGAGCATTCGCGCCTGATCCTGGCGCAGGAGTTCATGCCCACCGACTACGACTGGCGCATCGGCATCCTGAACGGCAAGCCGATTTTCGCTTGCCAGTACCTGATGGCCCGCAAGCACTGGCAGATCGTCAACCACAAGGCCGACGGCAAGGCGGTCGTCGGCGGCTTCCACACCTATCCGGTCTCGGAAGCGCCGGCGCAGGTGGTGGAGATCGCCACGAAGGCGGCTTCGCTGATCGGCAACAGCCTCTACGGCGTGGACCTGAAGCAGAACGAGCGCGGCATTTTCGTCATCGAGGTCAACGACAACCCGAACATCGACAACGGTGTCGAGGACAAGGTGCTGAAAGGCGAGCTCTACACCACCATCATCCAGGAGTTCATCCGCCGCATCGACATCTCCCGGACAGCCTGATTGTTTGGAACTGGATAAAGCGCTTATCTGCGCTTTATTCAGGATGCCATGCCGTTAAGGGCCTGGCGGATGAGCTGACGGGAACGGAACAGCACCATCTCCTTCCAGTCGTCGGTATCGGGATAGAACTGGCGACGGATCGCCGTCTTGATGCGCTTCGTTTCTGCGGATGACCAGTCGACAGCGCCCTGCGCGTGCAGCCAGTGGTCGGCCCTGAGCACCCGCTTCATTTCGTCGAACGAGTAGGTGCCGAACTCCAGCGCCACGTAGACCAGCGGCTCGCCGACCAGGTCCTGCCAGCCGAAATCGGCGAGCCCCGTCTTCGGCACCGAGGTGGAACTGCCGAGCGCCGGCTCGGTCACCGAATCGCCGTACCATTGCTTCGCCAGTGTCACGCCCGTGCTCCCCGGCGGGTGATCGCAGATCGGCTCGCCATAGCCGAACGGCCCGAGCCCGGTGTGGAAATCGATCAGCGCCACGCGCTGGCGCTCCGCCAGCCGGTGTCTGGCGACCAGCGCTTCGGTGGTCGTCCGCGACCAGGTCGGAGCGGTGCCGCCGTAGAACATGCCGTGCGGATGCCTGTACTGACCGCCGGACAGCGCGATCTCGAAGTCGCGCGCACCGTGCTTCTCGAAATAGGCGGCAAGCCGCGCATCGGCCTCCAGGATAGCCACCTCGGAGAGCGAATCCGGCACGATGGCATCGGCCAGCTCGTCGTAACCGGGATTCTCGGGTAGCGGCACACTGAAATCGACGAAATTGCGGTTCAGATCCACCCCTTCCATGGTCACACGCCTGAGCCAGGCGAAACCGTGCGGATTGATAGCATGGATGACGAGGGCGGCCGTGTCGCGCGGCAGCTCCGGCAGATTACGCAGGAAATCGATCTCGGCACCGGAGCCGCAGAAACCCTCGACGCCGTGGGTGGCCGAGATCAGCACCAGCACGTTGTCGGCATCCGCCGGCCCGATCCAGACACTGTCGGTGGCCAGCGCCTCGCCGTTCGGTCCCGAGCCCGGATGTGCATGGCTTTCGGCGTGCAGCCCGGCCTGCGCCACCGCCTCGAGAAATTTCGCCCGCGCCTCGGCATAGTCCGCCGAGAACGCCTGCAACAACCGGATCAGCTCCGACATAGATACTCCCTCATGCCACGAATCCGGCTGCGATTATGATACCGGAAGCGAACCCTTGAACAGACCTAGTACCACCCCATCTCCTTGAAGGAGAGCACTTCCTTGCCGGCGATCAGGAAGTGGTCGAGCACCTTGATGTCGAGCGGCTCGCAGGCCTCGGCCATGCGCTTGGTCAGCTCGATATCCTCGCGGCTGGCGCGCGTCGTGCCGCCCGGATGATTGTGGAACAGGATCAGCCCCTTGGCATCGAGTTCCAGCGCGCGCTTCATCAGGTTGCGCGGGTAGACGGCGGTGCGATCCACCGTTCCCTCGAACATGATCTGGGTGGCGACATGCCGGTGCTGCTGGTCGGTGAAGACAGCGCCGAAGCACTCCATGCCGCGCCCCTGCACCAGCAGCCGCAGGTGCGCCTTCACCTTGTCCGGCGCATCGAAGACCGTCTTGCCCGGCAGGTCGGAGGCGAGATAGCGGATCTCCACCTGCCGCACGAGTGTCAGGAACACCGCCCCCTTCTCGCCGATCCCCTCGATCACCTTCAGCTCCGAAACCGGCGCATCGAATACCCCGGCCAGCGTGCCGAATGCCTTCAAGAGCCGTTTTGCGATCGGCTTCACATCGACGCGCGGGATGGCGTAGGTGAGCAAGAGCTCCAGCACCTCGTAGTCGCGGAAGCCGTCGAAACCGTGCGCGGCGAAGCGCTTGCGCAGCCGGTCGCGGTGGCCCTGCACCAGTTCGTGCATGTCAGTCCTGTTTTAACTTCTTGTGGCTGCCGTCGCAGAAGGGAGGCGTGCCGGTCTGCTTGCAGCGGCAGAGCGCCACCTCGGTTTTCTCCTTCAGCAGCAGCTGCACCGGCATGAACTCCGTGCCGATATGCGAGTCGTCACAGAACGGCTGGTTCTGCGAACGGCCGCAGGCACACCACCAGTATTCGCCGGGTTCCAGCGTGAGCACCGCCGGGCCGATGGCAGCGATCTTTCCCTTCGGTCGTTTCGCGTCGGTCATGGGCACCTCCCGTTGAGTTCCATCAAAGCCGCCGCAGGCACTTTCGTCAACATGGCGGGCCGGATTTGGGGTTCGACATGCCGGCAACGCGATGGCTAAACTGGGCGACATGAGGCATCTGCGCCAGCAACTCATCCAATTGCTCGATCAGTCCCGCCGGGAGCAGAAGATCGGGCGGATGTCGACCCGCCTCACCGCCGCACTCGTACAGGACTTCCAGAAGCTGTTGCCGTTCAAGATGCCGCAGACGAAGGTCGAGATGGGCGACCGGATGCTCTCCCACGGCGACCTGCACCGCCATATCATCACCATCCGCTGCCCCGACCAGGCCTTTTACCTCGATGCCATCAAGGGCTATCTGCTGCGCAAGGGCGTCCAGCCGCTGATGCAGCAGACCATGGTGATGGCCATCGAATGCGACGAGTTCGGCTGCTCGCTGGAGCTCAGGCAGCCGGGCGCCGACCCGGACAAGAATTTCATGTTCATCTCGCTGCACATCTCGGCGACGCTGGTGCCTGATCTCCGCCACATGGTCGCCGACATCCGCGCCATCCTGCACTCGGTGGAGCTGTCGGTGGCCGACTTCGGGCCGATGAACGAGACCGTCCGCGACTGCGTCGGCGCACTGGCCGGCCGGCTGCCGGAGGCGGCCGAGCTGCTCGCCTGGCTGAACGACAACCGCTACATCTACTTCGGCATGCAGCAGAACGGCGACCGCCTCGGGCTGTTGCGCAACAAGCGGACCTGCGCCCATATCGCGCCGGGCCTGCTGGAGGCGATCGATGCACTGCCGCCGCCCGAGCAGCCGGGCGTGGAATGGCTGCTGCTCGACGTCATGCACCGCTTCCTCTATGCCACCGGCTACGTCGAGATCTTCCGCATCGCCTGGCCGGAAAGGGCCGACGGTAGGCTGCACACGGTCTACGTGCTCGGCCATTTCTCGCGCAGCGCCCGTTACACCAACGCCGGCACGCTGCCAGTTCTCGGCCATGCCTGGCAGGAGCTGGCGGAGAGCCGCGAACTGCGCCACTCGGCCTTCTACCGGCGCGAGGTGCGGACCATCTTCGACCGCATGTCGAAGCCGGCCCTGCTGGCCACCCGCCCGCTGGACTGGCTGGCGCCGATGAAGGCGGTCATCGACATGTCCGGCCCGACCGAAACGGTCTGTCAGTTCGTCCGGCCGCGACTGGGCAATACGGTGATGCTGTTCGTCGCCATGGCCGCCGACCGCTTCGGACCGAACACGCTGAAGGCACTGCTGACCGACCTGACCGCACACGGGCTCGTCATCCACGGCCACGAGAACTTCGGCGTCGGCCCGCACCGGCTGCTGCTGATCTATGCCGACCGGCAGCTCGCCGATGGCAAGGACGTGGCGAGCCTCGATGAGACGGTGCTGCAGGAGACGGTGCACCGCAACGTGATCTTCTGGAAGGATTTGGCCAAGGCGGTGCTGTTCCGCCACTCGCGCAAGATCGACATGCCGGCCGCACTCGCCGAACTGGAGGCGCTTCCCAAGCTCTACGCCGACCTCTTCCCGCCCGAGCAATTCCTCGCCGACCTGTCGATCCGGCCGCAGGTGACGGAGGGCGGCCGCATCCATGTCCGCGCCAGCAATCACGGCGAGGCGGTGGAGCTGCACATCCTGTCGCCGCGGCCGCTGATGTTGGGCGAACTGGTCGACCTGATCCGAGCCTTCGGCCTGATCGCCGAGCGCGAGGCGGTGGTCGGCTTCGGCATCAGCGGGCCGGCCATGCAGATCAACTGCCTGCATTGCCAGAGCCCGGCCGGGCTCACCGACGATCGCCTGCAACAGCTGCGCCGCGGCGTCGAACATGTTTTCAACGCCGAGGCCGACCACGATGCGCTCAACCGGCTGCTGATCATGGCGGGGCTGACGATCGAACAGATCGCCATCGCCATCACGCTGCGCAACCACCTGGTACAGCTGATGCCCGACGCGGCCCCCTCGCCGCTCACCGACATGCTGCTCAGGCACCCGCAGGTCACCGCCGCCCTGCTCGAGCTGTTCGCCGCCCGTCACCATCCGGCCCGCCAATCGAACCCGGCCGTCGCCCTGCAGGCCTTCGAGCGGGCGCTCGAGTCGGTCGAGACGCTGACCGACGACCGCTGGTTCCGGGCGCTGGGCGAACTTGTGCAGGCCGGCCTGCGCACCAACGCCTATACCCGCCGCATCGACGAGCCGGTGGCGATCAAGATCGCCCCCGAACACCTCAGCTTCAACGGCGGCCCGCACCTGTGGCGGGAGATCTTCGTGCACGGCGTGCACCTGGAAGGGGTGCACCTGCGGGCCGGGCCGGTGGCGCGCGGCGGCATCCGCTATTCCGACCGGCCGGCCGATTTCCGCACCGAGATCATGGAGCTGATGGCCACCCAGACCATCAAGAACGGCCTGATCGTGCCGATCGGCGCCAAGGGCGGTTTCGTGATCCGCGGCGGCGACGGTCCGGAATTCGTGCTCCGGCAGTACCGTACCTTCATCCGCGCCCTTTTGGGGCTCACCGACAACCTGCTGCACGGCGTGGCCGTGCCGCCGGCCGGCATCCACGTGCCGGAGGAGGATGCCGCCGATCCCTATCTGGTGGTGGCCGCCGACAAGGGCACGGCCCGCTTCTCCGACGATGCCAACGAGGAGTCGCGGCTGGCCGGCTTCTGGCTCGACGACGCCTTCGCCAGCGGCGGCCGCCACGGCTACGACCACAAGGCGGTCGGCATCACGGCGCGCGGTGCCTGGACCTGTGTCGCCCACCATTTCGCCCGCCTCGGCCAGGATGCCTGGACGGCGCCGCTCTCCTGCATCGGTATCGGCGACATGAGTGGCGATGTGTTCGGCAACGGCATGCTGCTCAACCCGAACCTGCAGCTCGTCGGCGCCTTCAACCACCGGCATATCTTCCTCGACCCGGCACCGGACAGACGCAAGGCCTTTGCCGAACGGCAGCGGCTGTTCACCGAAGCGAAAGGCTGGGGCGACTACGACCCGCGTCGTATCAGCAAGGGCGGCGGCGTCTTCGAGCGCAGCGCCAAGTCGATCCCGCTCGCCGACGAGGCACGGCAGGTGCTGGGGGTGGAGGCCAAGCGGCTCTCCGGCGAGGCATTGATCCAGGCGATGCTGAAGGCCCCCGTCGACCTGCTCTACAACGGCGGTATCGGCACCTACGTGAAGGCGAGTGCCGAAACGCATGCCGAGGTGCGCGATCCGGCCAACAACAGCGTGCGTGTCGATGCCGCCGAACTGCGCTGCCGGGTGGTCGGCGAGGGCGGCAACCTCGGCTTCACGCAGCAGGCGCGACTCGAATATGCGGCAGCCGACGGCCGCATCAACACCGATGCGACGGACAACTCCGGCGGCGTCGACATGTCCGACCACGAGGTCAACCTGAAGATTCTCTTCTCGGCGACACCCGCCGGGCGCATCGGCATCGCCGAGCGCAACCGGTTGCTGAAGCGGCTGACCGGCGAGGTGACCGAACAGTGCCTCACAGACAACCTGCTGCAATCGCGCGCCCTGACGCTGGCCGAGCTGAATGCCGCCGAGCACCCGCACCGCCTCTCCCGGCTGGTCAGGGAGCTGGCCGAAGACGGCTGGCTGTCGGCCGACAACGCACCGGGCATGGAGCGGCAGGAACTGCATCGCCTGCGACCGATGCTCTCGGTCCTGCTCGGGCAGGAGAAGAACCGCCTGCATGCCCGGCTGTCAGAGAGCAATTTCCGCCATTCGAGCCTCTTCGCCGACGATTTCCTGCGCGGTTATTTCCCGACGACCATCCACCGGCGTTTCACCGACGAGCTGGGCCGGCATCCGCTGGCCGCCGAAATCGTCGCCACCAGGGCCGTCAACCACATCGTCAACGACCTCGGACTGACGGCGGTGTTGCTGCTGCAAACGCTGCTGGAGCAGCCGGTGGAGGAGCTGGTCGAGGGGCTGCTGATCGCCGAGTCGCTGCTCGATATCCCCCTGTTGCGCGAGGCGATCTGGCAGCGGATCGCCGATGTCGAGGCCGCCGCCGGGCTGCAGCATGCCCTGCAGCTGCAGGTGCAGCGATTCACCGAGGAGCTGCTGCAACTGCAGCCGGTCGGCAACCTCGATGCGGGCTGGCTAACGCAGCAGCACAAGGCGTTCCGCCATTTCCGCCATTCGCTGGCCGCCCAGGGGATCGCCGGCAGTGAGAACAGCCGTTTCCTCGACCTGCTGAAGAACTATGCCCAGGCCGGCTTGGCCACAGACGAAGCAGCGCACCTCGCCTCCATGCCCGACCTGTCGCAGTTTGCAGCCGCCCTGCATCTGGCCACTGCACGGCAGCTGCCGCTCTCCCGCTGCCTGAAAGCCAGCCAGGCCTGCCTGCACCTGCTGCCGTTCGCCGAGATGGAAGCGCCGCTGCGCTCAACCGACTGGGGCGAGGAGGAGGCGCACCCGTTGCGGCGCGAATGGCTGCACCGGCTGGCGCATCTGAAAACCATGGCCATCGGCCAGTTGCTGGAAAGCCGAGCCGAGCCGCTGGCCGAGGGAGAGAAACGCTGGAGCCGGCATGCGCACTGGCAGGAGCTGCAGGCCTACCGGCAGGCCCAGGGACAGGAGGCGGAAACCACGCCGGAGAACCGGCGCATGCACCTGCTGTTGGCGCTCAGCCGGCTGGAAACGCTGATCGAGGAGAGCTAGCTGCTGCGTGGCCAGTGCGTCAGCAGGTAGCCGCCCTCGCGCAGGAACAACCACGTCGCTTTCAGGATCTGTTTCAGCCGTTTGCGGATGAAATTGCACTTCACGCAACCGCTCTGCACCACCTGCCGGCGCACCTCGTAGCGAGGCCAGATCGTTTCGCGCCAGAACTCGATGCGGTGTTTCATGTCCGGCTGCATGCGGGCGAACAGCCGCTCGGCCAGGAACGGGATCTGCACGTGCTGCATGTGGCGGGCGAACAGCCCTTGCTCGACGAAGCCCATCTCCGGCCGGATGTCGGCGAGCAGCGCTGCCGGCACGGGTGCGGCGAGATGCTGCGCCGCATAGGCCAGCGCGTAGTAGCAGGGTCTCTCAAGCCGGTATTCGCGAATGCCTTCCAGCACCTCGTCCCATCCCCCCCCGGCATCGATCTTGCGCGCCAAGAGCGCGATATCGACCAGCCAGATCAGCCGTTCGAAGGAGTGTTTCATGGCATGGAAACAGAGGTAGGGCAGCAGCACGCGCGGCGTAAGCTGCAGCGCCGGCCTGCCGCAGAGCTCACCCTGAATGCTGTGCCGGAAGAAATCCTCGGTGCGCAGCGGCGTCAGGTATTCCCAGGAACGGATGCGCTCGATGCCGAGCGGCTCGATGTGCGTGTCGAGCATCAGATCGCCACGCAGGAAGACATTCGGGTAGGCGGGCGACGGACGGAAACCGAGGTCCCACAACGCCTGTTTGACGGCCAGCGTCTGATTCGGCCGCATCAACAGATCGATATCGCTCTGCGGCCTGTTCACCGGATCGGCATAGAGCGCTTCGGCCAGTGCGCGGCCGCGCAGCGCGATGATCGGACAGCCCGTCCGGGCCACGGCGGTGAGAACCTGCTGCATCGCATGCGTCAGGCGCAGATGCCAGATGGAGCGCTCCTTGCGCAACTGGCGGATGCCGTTCGTCTCGTCAGCGACCGTTTCGGGCAGCAGCAACAGATCGACACCCTCCCTCAACGCCGCCTCCATCAGCTGCGCATCGTGAAGGTCGCCGGCGAGCGTCTGGCCGGAAACCAGAAGCCGGCACAGGCGTTCACGGAAACGGGCAGCGGCATTCAGGGTGGCCATGGTAAGCAATGTACGGTAAAGTCGAAATTCGATCCAGCCACACCGGCCTCAGGAAGCCGTCTATGAAACCTGATTCCCCATCCGCACAAACCGACAAGCACACCGCCGAGCAGGGACGCCGCCAGCTATTGAAGATGACTGCTTATGTACCGCCGGTCATTCTCGGCGTCATGCTCACGGCAAGCGATACGGCCGAAGCGGCCACCATCAAGTGCGGCGGTACCACTTATACCGTCTCCGCCAGCGGCATCGCCTGTTGCCCCTGCGTGACGAACCCGGGGGGGAGCACGTGCCGCCGGAACCAGTGCCAGCAGGGCAACTGCAACTCCTGCATCTCGCTGGGCGGCAGAAGGTGCCGGCGAGATGCACCAGCCGCCTGCCGGCCCCTTTGCCCGTAACGCCGTGTCTTCGCGCCGCTAACGACAAACCGGAACACGGCAGGCCGGCAATCGCCATCCCCTAGTCAGAAAGCTCCCGATTGCTCTAAACTATCCCGTTAGCCGCGCACTTGTTGCGCAGAGCGGGAGCGACCTATGACACAGGACAACCATTCGCTGGATACGGAGCAACAGAGCCGCCGCGCGCTGCTGAAGATGACCGCCTATGTGCCGCCGGCCCTGCTCGGTGTCATGCTCACGGCGAACAATACGGCCGAAGCGGCTACCATCACCTGCAACGGTGTCCAGTACACAGTCTCCGCCAACGGTGTCGCCTGCTGCCCCTGCGTGACCAATCCGGGGGGAACCACATGCCGCCGCAACCAGTGCCAGCAGGGCAACTGCACGGCCTGCGTCTCGCTTGGCGGCAAGAGTTGCCGGAACACTGCACCGGCCTCCTGCCGGCCGCTTTGCCCGTAATCCAGAAACAGGCGAATATGTCGCCAGGATTGCCGTATCGCCACTTCCGTCGCTGAACGTCCCGTCTCCATCCTCCGGCTCGCCGGGGATACGCTGCTTAGCATCGAACATCACGGTGCCGCCTGCAGGCTCTCCGACGGCGGGCGACAGCTGGAGCTGGCCGGCAATTTCGCCCACGCCATCGACGAGCTGCTCGGCGGCCGTACCGACCATCCCCTGTTGCAGCGCATCGAGGCCGCCAACCCTTGGCTGGCTGGCTTGCGGCATGCCCGGATCATCGAGAAAGCCAATGCCGATATCCTGCTCGGCAACGGGCTCGGCATGCTGTTCGTCGAGCTGACCAGCCGCTGCAACGAGCGCTGCATCCACTGCTACGCCGACTCGTCACCGGAGCGCGAGGAGATGCTGCCGGAGACGCTGGCTAGACAGGCCATCGACCAGGCTTTCGAACTCGGCAACCCCTATATCCAGTTCACCGGCGGCGACCCGCTGCTACACCCCGAGCTTGTCGAGCTGGTCGGTTATGCCCGCGCCAAGGGCGGCCCCGGCATCGAGATCTACACCAACGGCCTGCTGCTGCATGCGTCGCTGTTGGCCAGGCTTGTGCCGCTCTCACCCCGTCTCTGCTTCTCGCTCTATTCGTGCGAAGCCGGTGTGCACGATGCCATCACGCAGGTACCCGGAAGCCATGCCCGCACGCTGGCCGCCATCCGCCGCACGCAAGAGGCGGGGCTCGAGGTACGCATCGGCATCGCGCTGATGCAGCAGAACGAGGCGACACTCCCGGCCACCCTCGATTTCCTGCAGCACGAGCTCGGCATCGGCGAGGAGAGCATCCGCATCGATCCCGTGCACGGCACCGGCCGCGGCAGTGGCGTCGAGCCGGCCCGCAACGTCCGCATCGTGCCGCGGACATCGCCGCACAACCCGGCGGCAGAGAACAACGGCCGAAGCGGCAAGCTGGCCGTGGCCGCCAGCGGTGACATCTATCCCTGCATCTTTTCGCGCCGAATCTTGCTCGGCAATCTGAATCGGGCATCCTTGCCGGAGATGCTGCAACGCCTGTCGCACAGAAAACCGGCTGCTGATCGCGCCACCATGCCGGACCTCGGCTGCCATGACTGCCGCATCATCGCCACCCTGCTTGGAGCCTGACGCCATGCGAGAGAACCCCGATTTCCCCGTCCCCGAATTCCCCCGCAAGCGGCAGGGGCTGGTCCGCGAAGAACTTCAGGAAAGCGACGACGTGATCTTCATCGACAATGCCAGCGGCTCCAACTTCGCCATGAACCGGATGGCGGCGATCATCCTGGAGCTCTGCGACGGTGCGCATACGCCGGAAGCCATCGCCTCCATCATCAGCGAATCGGTGCCGAAGAGCGACCCAGAGCAGGTGGCCTCGGACACGGCCGCCATCCTCAGCGAATTTTCCGCCTACGGCCTGATCGACGGCGACGGCTGATGCGACTCTGGCGGCTGGCCATCGGCCAGGTCGGCATCGACGTGCATTGCGATGTCCCCGATTGCATCCCGATCCTTGCGGCCATGCTGCGCCTCTATGTCGAACGCGGTGATGGCGAACCACGGCTCGTCTTCCGGATCGACCGCGACGGCGACGGCATGATACTGTCGATCAACGGCAACGAACTATGGCACGGTTTCGACGCTGCCGAGACCACCGCCGGCTTCGAGGTCTATTTCTATCTCCATACGCTGGACGCGCTGCAGCCCGCCTGCCTGTCGCTGCATGCGGCCACCGTCGGCGTGGGGCAACACGCCGTCTGCCTCGCCGGCATCTCGGGAGCCGGCAAGAGCAGCCTCTGCACCGCAGCCCTGCTGGACGGAGCCGTGTATCTGTCGGACGAATTCTCGCTGCTCGACAGACGGGGGTACATCGCCCCCTTCCCGCGGCCGCTGCAGTGGGGCAAGCAGCGCCACCCGGCTTTTACGCATGCCGCCATGCAGGCGGCCGGTTTCGCCAAATTCCGCTTTTACTTCAACGACTATCGCGGCAAACGCCTCGGCACGATGTTGTGGTTTCCGCCGCATACCGGCGGCCCCTCCCTGCCGCTGACCGCCGTCGTCCTTCCTACCTACCGGCCGGATGCCGGCAATACGCCGGTGCCGTTGCGCCGCAGCCAGGCGCTGATCGAGATCGCTGCCCATATGCACCAGCGGCTGGAACCGGCGCAACTGATCCGGGAGCTGAACCGGCGCATGCCGCCGGATACCCGTTTCCTGTCGCTGCCGTTCAGCGATGCCCGCCAAGCCTGGCAGGCGGTGAAAAGCGAATTACTGTCCGGCTAATGCCCTGCTTACGGGCGGATCCGCCACGCGACGAGGCCCGCGACAACCGCCACGCCGGCGCAGGCAAAAAAGGCCGGTGCAAAACCAGCCAGCTGGACGACCACCCCGCAGGCCATGATCCCCACCGTATTGCCGAGCCCGAAGCCGGTCGCCGAATACCAGCCCTGCGCTGCTGTCTGCCGGCCGGCCGGCGCCAGCCGCCGCACCCAGGCCACCGCCCCGACATGGAAGGCGGCGAAGCTCGCCGCATGCAGCAGTTGCAGCACGACCAGCAGCCAGGCGTCGGTAGTCAGGCCGATGCCCAGCCACCGTACGGCTGCCAGCAGCGAGCAGGCGGCAAACAGCCCGGCCGGCGCCAGCCGCTGGATACGTCCACTCCACAGCCACATCAGCAGGATCTCGGCCAGCACGCCGATCACCCAGAAGCTGCCGATCTGCCAGCCACTGTAGTCATGGGCGGCCAGATAGAGGCTGAAGAAGCCGTAATAGGCACCGTGCGAGGCCTGCATCAGGAAGGCGGTAAGCATCAGCAGCACGAAAGAGACCGGAAACTTGCGGCCAACAGCACCGGCATCGTGGCCGGCTTCCGGCGCCTGCAGCGGGAACCCCCAGGCGGCAACCGCGGTGACCAGCAACAGGCCGGCCAGCCAGAACGGGAAATCGGCGATATGGCGATCGGCCAGCCACAGGCCGCCGGCCAGCGAAGCGATGACGAAGCCGATCGATCCCCACAGGCGCAGCCGGCCATAATCGGCGATGCCGACCTCCGAAACGGCGATCGACAGGCCGTCGGTCAGCGGCAGGATCGCCGCCCACAGCAGTCCGAAAGCGAAGGTGCAGAGCGCCAGCGCGACAATGCCCTGCCCGGCGCCGATACCCCATGCCAGCAGCGCCGCGAGGATGGCGGCAGCGACCACGAAGCGTCGCGAATCCCTGAAATGGCTATCCAGCACGTGCCCGGCCAGCGGTGGTGCGATCACCTTGGCGGCGGCCAAGAGGCCCGTCATGACGCCGATCATCCCCGCATCCAGACCCTGCTGTTCGAGGAATACCGGAAAATACGGCAGGACGAGCCCCATCGCCGCGAAATAGGCCCCGTAGAACAGACGGATATGGTGCAGGGCGGCGGCGGTGATCATGCGGCAAGGCTAGCGGCGGGCCGGCGCCTGTCATCCGCGGCTTGCACCGATCCGGGTGGTCGGTCACATTTCATGGATGCGCCGTCTGCTTCTGCTGATCGCCTGGCTCCTGGCCTCCTGCTCGCTGGACGGAATCGGCATCGACCTGGCTCCCGGCTGGAGGGCGCAGTCGATGGCCGTCTGGCGCAACATGCGCCCCGACATGCTGGCTCTATCACCCAATGGCAAGTGGCTGTATCTCAGCTGCGAAACCAATGCCGGCCTGCTGACGCCGAGCCTGGCCGCCATCAATCTGCAGAACGGACGAACCGTGATTCTGCTGAACGGCCTGCACCGCGCCGACGGCCTGAAATTCGCACCGGACGGAAGCCTGTGGATCGGCGAGGAGTTCGATGCGGGCCTGATCTGGCGCGTCACCGAAGCCGACAAGCTGCCCGACGACCAGCGGGTGGATCGCAGCACACTGGAGGCCAGCGACCCGGCCATCACGCCGCTGCACGAAGCCGGTGCCTTTGCCCATGAGGGTTTCACTTTCTCCCTCGACAGCCGCTACGCCTATCTTGCTGATGAGTGGAAGGAGGGCTGCCTCTATCGCTACGACATGCACAGCCGCAAGCTCGAGGTGCTGCACCCCGAGAAGGGCTGGCTGGCCATCACGGAACCCGAGGATGCCCGCATCAATGCCGAGAAACTGCACGGCAGGCTGTTCAACCGCCTGGAGGATATGGAGACGCTGCCCGATGGCCGCATCCTGATGGCAGAGACCGGCACCGGCCGGATCCTGCTGCTGGACGATCGCGGGGAAGCGCCTGCCATATCGGTCTATCTCGAAAAGCCGGAACTGCAGCATCCGGACAATCTGGCCTGGGATGCCCAGCGGCAATGGCTATGGATCACCGACGATGACGATCCGTCCCGCCTGTGGTCCTGGGATGGACGCAACCTCACGCAGATCGCCAAGCACGAACATGCCGAAATCACCGGTGTGCTGGTCGATCGCGGCACTGTCTATCTGAACCTGCAGCGGGAGATCGCCGGACCGGAACTCACCGTAAAGCTGATGGAGAATCCCGATGGATAGTTGGGTGGAGATCGTCATCCGGCAGCTGATCCTCTACAGCCTGCCCACCCTCGTATCGCTCACCCTGATCGCCGCAGTCGAGGCGAACGCATTCAAAAAACCGCTACCGCATCCATTTTATGCCAGCAGCTGCTGGACGACATGGCTGCCGCTGCTCACAGCCATCGCCTTCCATCGCGGCATGATCGTCACCCTGCCGCGCACAATGGCGACAGGCGTTCCCGCCGCACTGTTACGACTGGGCATGCATCTGCTGGTCGGTGCCGTCGGCGTACTGCTCTATGCCTGGAGCCTGAAACACCAGTCCTCCGTCGGCCTGCCGCCGCTGCACCAGTGGTGGGCCAAGGTACTGATGTTCTTCAACCTCAGCATGGCGGGACTGCATTTGCTGCCGCTGCCGGGATTCGTGGTGGGAGAGATCGTGTGCCTGCGGTTTCCCGTCATCGGGCGATTGATGCCGAAACATGTCAGCCTGCTGCTGGCAGCCGTTGCGGCCACGCCACTGCTCGACAAGCTGCTCGGCGGCCTGGTGGTGTTTCCTGCCTATGCCTGGCTCAGTGACTTGGCTGCCTGAGCGGGATCGGACCGACCCCCTTCAGTCCTCAGCTCACCCAAAAACACCATCAGTCGAGAACAGCGATATCCCGGTGCATCGCCAGGGCAGCATTCAGGATCGGCACCACCAGCGTCGCACCCGCCCCCTCCCCCAGCTGCAGATCGAAATCGACCAGCGGTTCCAGCCCCAGTTCGGCCAGCGCCCGCCGGTGCCCCGGCTCCGCCGTCGTGTGGCTGGCCAGCATCCAGCCGCTGATACGCACATCCCAGGCTGTCGCGGCGATCGCCGCGGCGGTCGACGTGAAGCCGTCCAGCAATACTGGCACGCCCTTGCGCGCCGCAGCACGGTAGAAGCCGGCCATCGCCGCGATTTCCAGACCGCCAAGCTCACGCAGCAGGTCGTTGGACGGTGTCCCCTGGGCCCGGGTGATCGCCTGCTCGACCAACGCCTGCTTGCGATAGACCTCGGCTTCTTCCATGTCACCCCGCTGGCCGATAACGGCTTCCACGTCCAGACCAGCCAGTTCGCAGATCAGCGCCGCACTCGGCGTGCTGTTGCCGATACCGACATCGCCGGCGATCAACAGGTTGGCGCCATCGGCGATAGCCCGGTTGGCCATCTCCTCCCCGATACCGACCGCCTGCCAGTACTCCTCCTGAGTCATGGCCGGTTCGTGCACGATATTGCCGGAACCGTTCCGCACCTTGGCGTGTTCGATTCCCTGCAGGTCCGACAGGTCGGCAGCCACGCCGACATCGACGATACGCAGGCCGGCCCCGCACTGGCAGGCCAGCACATTGATGGCCGCATGACCGCCGGCCATGCAGCGCACCGCCTTTTCGGTCATCTCTGGCATATTGGGGGACACCCCCTCGACGACGACATTGTGATCGGAAGCGAATATCGTCACATGTGGCAGGAGCGTATCCGGAACAGCCTTTCCCTGTCGGGCTGCCAGCCAGCAGACCAGCTCCCCCAACTGACCGAGAGCACCAGACGGCATTGCCAGTTTTGCCTGCCGCTGCCGGGCCGCTTCGAACGCCTGCTGATCAATCGGTGGAATACTCATGACCTACCCCTACATCCTGTCAGGCCGGTGTGCGGCAAACCGGCGCCTCATGGAAAACCAGTTCCGACACCGCCTTGCCGCCCTTGAAATGCATCTCGATGATCCGGTCGATGTTCGCCTCGTTCAACCGGCAGTACCATACCCCTTCCGGATAGACGACCATGATCGGCCCCTGCTCGCAGACACCGAGGCAGCCCGCGCGATTGGCCCGTACCATATCCTCACCGGTATCGAGCCCCTCTTCCGTCAGCCGCTTTTTCAGGTACTGCATCAGTGCCCGATCCTGCGCCGGCTCGCATTTCTTGCCGGCGCACAGGATGGCATGCCGCCGGTAGCGCTCCAGCTTAGGCTTGTCCTGCATATCACCCCCCGTCAAAGCGACACATCATGATCAATATCGAGCCAGCGGGCCAGATCGAGCGGCTCTTCGGTCAGCAACGTGGCCCGGACCTGTTTATCCATGCTCTGGCTGACCAGGGTATAACCGCCGGCACCTTCTTTGACCTTGGCTCCCGCGGGGTTCTTTTTCAGCAAATCGGCATTCTGGTCGGCCAGCGACAGGCCATTGGCCGCTGCTGCCTTGAACAGCTTGCGCGCCTCTTCGGCATCCTCCGGCACACCGCGCCCCAATGCATACATGTAAGCCAGCGAATTCATCGCAGCCGCATCGCCCTGATCCGCTGCTTTCCGGTACCAGGCGGCAGCCTGGCGATCGTCCTGCGATACCCCGAGCCCCTTCCGATACAGGTTGCCGAGATTGAACTGCGCCATCGTATTGCCGCCTTCGGCTGCCTTGCGGTACCACTCGGCAGCCTTCGCCGGATCAAAAGCCACACCTTCGCCCGATGCGTACATCGCCCCGAGGTTATTGTCAGCGACCAAGTCGCCGGCCTGGCCGGCCTTGGCAAAATAGTCCGCCGCCTTGCCGAAATCCCTCTCGATACCGATGCCGTTGTAATACAGAACTCCAAGATTGAACAGCGCATCGGTATCGCCAAGTTTTGCGGCCTGCCCGAAATAGGTCACCGCATCCCTGACGTTCAGACCGACACCTCGCCCGGTATCGTACAGAAGCCCGAGCAGCAGACTGGCGCGGGCATTGCCGGCCGACTGCGATTTCTGCAACCACTTCGCGGCCGTATCCTCTTCCGGCATGATGCCGATACCACGCAGATAGATCAGCCCGAGATTGAACTGCGCTTTCGAATTATCGCCTGCTGCCTTTTGCAGCCAAATGACCATCTGATTGCGGTTTCTGGGAACCCCCCGCCCTACCGCATACATGGCCGCCAGATTGTTCTGAGCCTCGGACAGCCCCTGTTTCGCCGCCTTCAGTATCCACTCAGCAGCCTTCGCATTGTCCTGCGGCACACCCGGCATCCCCTCGGCATACATGATACCGAGATTGAATTGCGCCTTGGCGATCCCGGCCTCGGCAGCCTTGTTCAGCCAGGAAAGCGCCGTGGCATGATCGTGACGCACACCGCGTCCCAAGGCATACAGCACGCCGATAGCCGCCTCGGCCCGCACATGGCCAGCCTTGGCTGCCTTTTCGAACCAGCGTGCCGCTTCGGCGGTTTCCGCTGTGCCTCCCTGCCTGATCAACTTGTCGCCAAGATGGTAGGCCGCTTCGTCATTGCCGCCCACCGCGGACTGGCGCAGCCAGTACATTGCCTGGTTTTGATCAACCGGAACGCCCTGCCCCTCGTCGTAAATATTGGCCAGCAGATACTGCGCATCGGCGTCGCCACCCTTCGCCTTGCCCTCGATCCGGCTGACCAGTTGATTGAGGAAGTCTTTCGCATCGGGCACTTTCCTTTTCGCCGCCGTCAGCGCCCAGCGCATGGCCTCGACATCGCTGCGGGCCACACCGCGTCCCTCGGCATACATGATCGCCATGCGGTAGGCGGCTTCCGGATGTCCCTGCTCGGCCGCCTTCCGGTACCACTCTACCGCTTCGCTGTCGCTCGCCTTCTCGACACCGCGCCCCAGTTCCAAGAGGCGTCCCAACTGGAACTCTGCCTTGACGTGGCTGAGCTTGGCGGCCAGCCGGAACCAGCGTATGGCCTGCGCATCATCCCGATCCACTCCCTTGCCTTCGCGGTAGAGCATGCCAAGCCGGTACTGGGCTTCGGGATCGCCACGCCGGGCACCGATCTCATACCACTTGGCCGCCTCGTTAAACCGGCCGTCCTCATAAGCCGACTGGCCGAGCGGCACCACGTCGGCATCGGTAGCGCCATAATGGGATCCGGAAACGAGGAAATAGATGATGCTGGCGCTGACCAGCACAAAAACCGCTGCGATCGCCGCCATGCGGACCAGATTCATAACCCCTCCACCATACCGCCGGATGATAGCCACCGGCACTCTGTCACTATAGCAGTTGCCAGGACGGGCGGCACGCTTTACAAGCCCAGCTCATCCCAGATGCTGTCGACCCTCGCCTTCACCGCTTCGCTCATCCGGATCGGCCGCCCCCATTCGCGGTCGGTCTCGCCAGCCCACTTGTTGGTGGCATCGACTCCGACCTTCGATCCCAAGCCCGCCACTGGCGAGGCAAAATCGAGGTAATCGATGGGGGTGTGCTCCACCAGCGTGAAATCGCGTACTGGATCGCACCGCGTCGAGATCGCCCAGATCACCTCCGGCCAGGAGCGGCAATCGATATCGGCGTCGACCACGATGATGAACTTCGTATACATGAACTGGCGCAGAAACGACCAGATGCCGAACATCACCCTTTTCGCGTGGCCCGCATATCCCTTGCGGATGGAGACCACGGCCACGCGGTAGGAGCAGCCTTCCATCGGCAGATAGAAGTCGACGATCTCCGGAAACTGTTTCTTGAGGATCGGTACGAACACCTCGTTGAAGGCGAGCCCCAGAACGGCCGGCTCGTCGGGCGGCTTGCCGGTATGGGTGGAGTGGTAGATGGCGTCCTTGCGCATGCTCATCGTTTCCACCGTAAACACCGGGAAACGCTCCACTTCGTTGTAGTAGCCGGTATGGTCGCCGAATGGCCCCTCCTCGGCGTACTCGTCGAGCGATACGTAACCCTCCAGAACAATCTCGCTGCTGGCCGGCACCTGCAGCGGCACCGACAGGCAATCGGCCAGCACGGTTTTCTCGCCGCGCAACAGCCCGGCGAACTGGTATTCGGAAAGGGTGTCGGGAATCGGCGTGACCGCTGCCAGAATCGTTGCCGGGTCAGCACCGATCACCACCGCGCAGGGAAACCGTTCCTGCCCGGCCTGCTTGGCCTCCTGGTGGTCCTGGGCACCGCCGCGATGCTTCAGCCAGCGCATGATCAGCTTGTTGCGACCAATCAGCTGTTGCCGGTAGATGCCCAGATTCTGGCGCTCCTTGTGCGGCCCCTTGGTGACCACCAGTCCCCAGGTGAGAAGCGGGGCGGCATCTTCCGGCCAGCAGGTCTGTATAGGCAGCCGCGTCAGGTCCACGTCATCGCCGCGCAGCACGATCTCCTGCCAGGGAGCCTTCCTGACCTCCTTGGGGCTCATGTGCATCACCTGCTTGAGTACCGGGAACTTCTCCCAGGCATCGCGGAAACCTTTCGGCGGTTCCGGCTCCTTCAGATAGGCCAGCAGCTCGCCAACCTCGCGCAATTCGTCGGCGGACTGACGACCCATGCCCATGGCGATCCGCTCGGGCGTGCCGAACAGGTTGGTCAGCACCGGCATGCTGTGACCCTTCACGTTCTCGAACAGCAGTGCCGGCCCGCCGGCCCGCAATACCCGATCGGATATTTCAGTGATTTCCAGTTCGCTGCTGATCTCCTGGCGTATGCGCTTCAGCCAGCCCCGCTTTTCAAGCGCCTTCAGGAACGCGCGCATGTCGGCATAGCTCAACGCCTCCCTCCACCAGCATGTTGGTCGATGTCGAATACCTGGTCGAGCTTGGCAAGCTCCAGCACATCGGCGATCGGCTTGCTGAGGCCTGATAGGACAAATCGCCCCCCCGACCGTCTACTCCACTGCAATCCTTCGGACAACGTCGCAATACCCGAGGAGTCCATCTGCCTGACATCGTCCAGCTGCACCCGGATGGTCTGCAGCGATGAACCGAACAGCTTGGCCAGCTCCCTGCGCAACACCGGCGACGAATGGGCGTCGATATGGCCATCGATATAAACCACGGCCTCGCTTCCCACCTGCTTGCTGCTCACCTGGATGCTCATGCCTGCTCCACCAAACCTGTTCCTGATATCACGACCCGCCTCACTCGGATTCCGTCTTACCGGCGTCGCCGGGTGCCGGGAGCGCCTTCAGTTTCGCATCCAGACTTTCAGCCAGGGCTGTATCGCCGCCAGCCTGGGCAATACCGATCCAGACCTGCAACGCCTGCCGTTCCCCCTCAACATCGGCCAGCGCCTCGTAGATACTGTAAGCGCGCTCGACCTCATCACCGCGTTCGGCCGCCACCTCCGGCACCGAGGCGCGCAACAGCAGCAGATTCGCGGTAAGCCGCGGTGCACCGACCTGGCGGCAAAGTTCGAGTGCCTTGGCGGTTTCCACACGGATCCCCCCCACGTCGCCGGCATCCCGGGCCAGAAGTGCCAGCCCCATATGGGCTTCGGCCTGCATTTTCAGTCCGGCGGCATCCCTGCCGGCGGAGCGGGCCGCCTGCTGGTAGGCGCTCTGGGCTGCAGACCGGTCCTGCAGCTTCTGGGCCAGCCGCCCTCCCATCAGATAGACATCGACTGGCCAGCGCCCGGAAACATCGACCGGCTGGACCGTCTGGCCACGACCGAGCTGCCACAGCGCCAGCGACAGTCGTGCCCGCATTTTCATGTCGGGCATGTTATAACGGTCGGCAAGTTCCATCGCCTGGGCATATGCCGCTTCGGCGGATTGCTCGCCCTGTGCGGCCCGCACCGACGCGAGATTGTACCAGGCATGCACGACCATTTCGGACTCGTCGGCCAGCTGTGCCGCCTTCAACGACCGGCTGAAGGCGCGCTCGGCTGCCGACCAGCGTTCATAGCGCATCGCCTCCACTCCGTCGCGATTGAACTCGACGGCCTTGACGGCGTAGAGATTCTCGACCCTCTTCACATGCTTGCCGCCACATCCGCCGAGGACGAGCAGCGCCATACAGAGCATCGCCCAAAGCTTCACGGACGCATCTCCATCACCGGCGGTGCAACCTTGTCCGAGGTGCCGTCCGTCGGCTCGCCGCTACCGCCGAACAGCCAGGAGTCACGCATGCCGGCAATCAGCCCCCGGATCTCGGTGATCGTTTCCCGCGATTCGCGGGCCA
This sequence comes from Mariprofundaceae bacterium, assembly GCA_035576205.1. Lineage (GTDB taxonomy): Bacteria > Pseudomonadota > Zetaproteobacteria > Mariprofundales > Mariprofundaceae > DATLWR01. The sequence continues at coordinate 9,288 of DATLWR010000049.1, read as the reverse complement.
GCCCCGGCAGTTCCGGTGTCAGCTCGGAAAGATCGGCAGCCACGATATCCAGCGACTGCGTGAGCTTGTCGACATGTTTCAACAGGGCATTCACCTGCGTAAAGGTCTCCGGCCCCTTCTTACCAATTGTTTCGGACAGAGGCTTCAGATCCTGCAGGATATCCGTCGTCATCTTCAGCGACGACGACAGGCGTGCAGCCACATGGGTCTTCTCCAGTTCGCCGGTCAGCGCCTGCATATTGGTCAGGATTTCAGTCAGGGTGGTCATCATCTTGTCGACCTGTTCACGATTCATGCCCTTCGTCGACTCGTTAAGCCGGGCCGTCATCTGGCGGAAGGAGCCGTTTGGATCGTTCAGCCACTTGGAAAGATCGGCCAGTTCGGCAAGCACGATATTGGCATTGGTCACCGCCGGCTTGGCATCCTGCAACAGCTGTTCGATGGAAGCAGCCGTTTCATATTTGATCTGTTGGCCGTCCTGCACCTCAGGATTGAGGGGGACACCGGAAGTCACCTCGACAACCTCTTCACCGATCAGGCCTTCCTTGCTGATCCGCGCCACGCCGCCGGCATGCAGCATGCCGCGATAGCGATCCAGAAGCTGTAGCGTAATGCGCACGCCGCCCTTTTCCATCAGCTCCATATCGCCGACCCGACCGATGGCAAAGCCCTGGAACTTGACCGGCTGCCCCACATAGAACCCGGAAGCCGAAGGTGGCGAGACATAGAGATAGAATTTCTTCGCAAACACATCCGTGCGCAGGCTGATCATCAACAGCACGAACAGGATCGCGCCGATGCCGATGATCACGAACCAGCCCACCTGCCTCTGCATTCCGCCAACGAAATCGCGCACCTGCTACTCCTCTCCGCCAGACAGCTTTCCAGCTTCGGGCTGCACGGTCAATGTTCTGGAAAAGATGACGCCCGAGCCCTCGTTCATCGACGAGGTGACATAAACCAGCCCCGATCCAAGTCTCTGCAGTGCCTGCACGCTCAACTCCCGGAAATGCGCCAGACGCTCGGGTGACATGCCGATATGCACCTCCTGCGCCACGATGATATCCGGCCTGGCCAGCAGGCAGCGCCCGAGGCTGACCAGCGCATGCGTATAGGCCGAGCGCTCGCCGGCCTGCTCGTGAAGCAGAGCCGTCAGGCCGACGAAATCCGCCACATCGCCGACCTCGTCGAAGGCCTCCTCAAGCCTATCCTTGTCTCCCTGATAGAGGAACGGCAACAGCAGGTTTTCCCGCATCGTGAGGTTGGCCATCAGGCCGCGGTGGCGAATCATGATACCGATCCGCTCGACGAACTCCTGCGTACCGGCCTGGAAACGGCCGGCACCGGACTCCAGCCACATCGGCCAATCGCCGGAACCATCTTCCGGCAGCGTCAGCATACGGTCCATGAACTGCACCTGGGAAACGCTCTCCAGTACCAGCCGCACGTGCTGCCCGCGCCCGACCTGACAGGCGTCGACCACCCCTGCGCCCAGATGCAGGTTGCGCCAATGCAGAACATCGCTCACAGCACGCTCTCCGCCAGCGCCAGAAGGGTATCCAGCAGCAATACCAGCATCAGCGAACCCAACACACCGTTGGTCGCCCGCACCGGAATACGGTTGGGATCACGCCCGACGCGGCAGCCCTGGTCCATCAGCATCAGCACGCAGAACACCGGGAACACCGCTCCCTTGCCAAACATCATCAGCATCTCGCCGAGGCTGGTGCCGCGCCGCACCTCGACCAGGAAGTCGATGAAGTTCAGTTCGTAGCTCCAGGAAACCACGAGGCCTCCAACCCAGACCGATATCAGTGTGAAAATGAAGGTCAGGATCAGGCCACAGACAGCAAACGCCAGCGCGCGCGGCAGGAAAAGGTATTCATGCGAATTGATCCCGAGGCTGCGCAGCAGCTGATCCTCGCCGCGCACATGCATCGTGCCGATCTCCGTCACCACCGCCACGCCCGAACGGGCCAGCAGGAAAATCGTCACCATCAGCGGCGCCGCCTCCTCCACCATCAGGCCCGAGACCATGCGCCCGATCAGCGACAGGTCCTCGACACTCTTGGCAAACACCACAATGTTGTAGACGGCCAGTACACCGACCGCCAGCGAGATGACGATTACCCACGGCAGGCTCTGCACGCCGGTGAAATAGATCTGGCGGATCAGCACGTTGATCACCGCCGGTCGGCGCAGCCAGTGCCCGCGAATGACGAAACCGAGTACCGAGAGCAGCAGCCGGAAAAAACGGCCGACACCGCTGGCCAGCCGCACGGTGACGCTGCCCACCGCATCGGCGCGCCGATTCATCTGCCGCATCACGAAACCGAGTGACTGCATACCGCCTTTATAGGCTTCGGCGGGCGAAACTCAAGCACCATTTCGAGCCTCTGCCACCCGGGCAATCCTGCCTTGCGCCCATACCCCCCCTTGGGTAGCGTCCCGCTTCCTCTAGAAACAAGGGATTCATAAGCTATTTGGGGGCTTTATGCTCGAAAGCATGCGCAATCAGGCACAATCATGGATTGCCAAATTCATCCTCGGCGGTATCGCCCTGTCGTTCGCCCTGTGGGGTATCGGCGACTACTTCATGGGCAGCCGTATCGAACCGGTGGCCGAAGTCGATGGCAGCCCGATCGGCCAGGCCGAATTCGCCCAAGTGTACGAGCGCCAGCTCAATGCTTACCGCAGCCTGCTCGGCAAGAACTATTCGAAGTCGATGGTGGAAGCGCTGGGAATCAAGGATGAGACGCTGCAAACCTTGATCAACCGTCGCCTGATGCTGGACGAGGCCCACCAGCTCGGCCTGGTCGCTCCCGAACAGATGGTCGTCGCCAGCGTGCGCGGCAATCCGGCCTTCCTCACCGCCGGCAACTTCGATCCGCAGCGCTACCACATCCTGACCCGCAACATGGGCTTCGCCACGCCGCAGGACTACGAGAACGACCTGCGCCTGAACCTGATGGTCCAGGCCCTGCAGGCTGCAATCATCGATTCCGCCCGCGTCACCGAGGATGAAGTCCGCGCCCGTTTCAACCACGACTACGAACAGCGCGTCCTGGCCGCCATCATCGTCGATCCGCTGCACCTGGTCGACAAGGTGAAGATCGGCGATACCGAGGCCAAGGCCTGGTACGAGGCGAACAAGCAACATTACCTGTCGCCGTTGCGCGTCAAGCTCTCCGTGGTCGACATCGATCCGGCCAAGGTTGCCGCCGACATCAATATCGACGACAAGGATATCGCCCAGGCCTACGAGGCGCGCAAGCAGGAGTTCATGCAGCCGGAAGAGCGCCGTGCCCGCCACATCCTGATCAAGGTGCCGGCCGATGCCGGCGCCGAGGCCAAAACCAAGGCACACCAGCTGGCCGAAAAAGCGCTGGCCCGCATCAAGACCGGCGAGGATTTCGGCAAGGTGGCCAAGGATATCTCCGAAGATGCCTCTGCCGGCAAGGGTGGGGAACTGGGATGGTTCAAGCAGGGTGACATGGTGCCGGCCTTCGATACTGCGGTGTTCGCCATGAAAAAGGGCGAGACCAGCGACATCGTCGAATCCCCGTTCGGCTACCACATCATCCAGCTCGAAGATATCCGGCCGGCTACGCAGAAATCGCTGGCCGAAGTCCACGATACCCTGCTGCAGCAGCTGCGCATGAAGCGTGCGGCCGACGAGGCCTACAAGCTGTCGCAGGATCTCGACGACGCGCTCGGCATGGAAAGCACACTGGCCAAGGCGGCTGCCGACGTGAACCTGCCGGTGAAAGAGCTCGGCCCGATCAGCCAGAGCGAAGCGCTGGCCGAGCCGCTGCTGGCCGACCCGAACATCAGGAACAAGGCATTCTCGACGATGCCGGGCCAGCCGGTGGACATCATCGAGACGGGCAGCGGCCACTATATCGCTGTCGAGGTCACCCAGCGCCTCGAGCCGGAAGTGCTGCCGTATGCCCAGGTGACCGGTCAGGTGCTGGCCGATGCGAAAAAATCCGAGGCGGATAACCAGGCCAGGAAGCTGGCCGAGCAGATTCGTGCCGCCGCTGCAGCGGGCAAGTCCGTCGACCAGCTGGTGCAGGAGTTCGGTCAGCCGAAGTTCATCTCCAAGCCGGTACGCGTCAACGGCAGTGGCGATGCAGCCGGCTGGCTGACGGCGCCGCTGCTGAACGCAGCCTTCGTCACAACGAAAGGTCAGTGGCTGAACAAGGTGATCGACGTGCCGGAAGGGCTGGCGATCGTGCAGGTCCAGGATGTCATCGCACCGTCCGATGCCGACTACACGGCACAGCACGATGCCATCGCCGCCGAGGTCGAGAAGGCCAAGGGCGCAGTGCGTTTCGCCCGCTGGATGACGACGGTACGCGACCAGCACGAGATCAAGATGCACCCGGAAGCGCTGGCGCGCTTCTGATGCCGGGTATGCTGTCGATAGCGCAAAAAAAAACCGGGCGTAAAACGCCCGGTTTCTGTTTTGGTTTCCGCAGGGAAACTGGTGGAGCCAGACGGGATCGAACCGACGGCCTCTACAATGCCATTGTAGCGCTCTCCCAGCTGAGCTATGGCCCCATCTCCGTTTCCGGAGGCGGCGAATTAAGCCGTGCAACCTTGCCTATGTCAACCACCGAGTGAGCAAAAAAACGATGAGCAAAACCCTGCATATCCGCCGCCGTTCCGCCGATTGCGAGACACCGCTGTCGGCCTACGCTGCGCTGCGCGACAACCATCCCGACAGCTTCCTGTTCGAGAGCGCCGAGGGCGGCGAACACTGGGGCCGCTACAGCATCATCGGCTTCGACCCGGCCTGTGTGGCCAGCGAAAACGATGGCCGGGTCGAGGTGCGCCACCGCAGTGGCGGGCGAGAGCTTCTCGACACCGACATCATGGCCTGGCTGCGGCAGAACGTCGTCGGCGAAGCGGCCGTGACCAGTGCCGACGAGCTGCCTTTTTCCGGTGGTGCCGTCGGTTTTTTCTCCTACGACATCGTCTCCCGCTTCGAACCCGCGGCTACCAGCAGCAAGCTGCAGACCGGACCGCTGGCCGCATTCATGCTGATCGACCGTTTCGTCGTCTTCGATAATCTCAGGGGCAGCATGGACCTGTGCGTTCTGGCCGAGTCCGGCGCCGACGTCGAGTCGGTCCTCGATGCCATGGAGAAACAGCTGAACACGGCACCGCGCCCGGCACCGATGCGCCTGGACACGCCGGAAACCGCCCATGTCACGCCCAAGGCGCACATCAGCCAGCGCGACTACGAGACGATGGTCGAGAAGGCCAAAGAGTACATTCTGGCTGGCGACATCTTCCAGGTCGTGTTGTCGCAGCGCTTCTCGGCGCCGCTCTCCTGCGATCCGCTGCTGATCTATCGCGCCGTGCGCCATATCAATCCGTCGCCCTACCTGTTCCACCTTTCTATCGGCGACACCACGCTGATCGGCTCGTCACCCGAAATCCTGGTACGCAAGGAGGGCGACCGTGCCATCGTGCGCCCCATCGCCGGCACGCGTCCTCGCGGCAAGACCGACGACGAGGACAAGGCGCTGGAGACCGAACTGCTGGCCGACACCAAGGAGCTGGCCGAACACGTCATGCTGGTCGACCTCGGCCGCAACGATCTCGGCCGTGTCTGCGACTTTGGCTCGGTGAAACTGACCGAATCGATGACCATCGAACGCTATTCGCATGTCATGCACATCGTTTCGCAGGTCGAGGGAACCCTGCGCCATGACGTCGATGCGCTCGACCTGCTCGCCGCCACCTTCCCGGCCGGCACCGTTTCCGGTGCCCCGAAGGTGCGGGCCATGCAGATCATCGACGAACTGGAGAAGGAAGCGCGCGGCCCGTATGCCGGCTGCATCGGCTATATCTCCTTCGGTGGCGAGCAGATGGACACCGCCATCGCCATCCGCACCGCCGTCATCCGCAACGGTACCATCGAGGTGCAGGCCGGCGCCGGCCTGGTTGCCGATTCGGTGCCGGCCAGCGAGCATCGCGAATGCGTGAACAAGGCGAGCGCGATGTTCCGTGCTGTCGAGCTAGCCCACGCCCAGGAACAACGCTCATGACAACATTGGTTATCGACAACTACGATTCGTTCACCTTCAACCTGGTGCAATACCTGGGCGAACTCGGCGACCACCCCGTGGTGCACCGCAACGACACCATCACGCTCGACGAGATCGCCATCATGCGCCCGGCGCATATCCTGATCTCGCCCGGCCCCTGCACTCCGAACGAGGCAGGCATCTCGGTACCACTGATCAAGCGCTTTTCGGGCGAAATCCCCATCCTTGGCGTCTGCCTCGGCCACCAGTCGATCGGCGCAGCCTTCGGCGGCAATGTCATCCGGGCACCGCGCCTGATGCACGGCAAGACCAGTCCGATCGAGCATACCGGCAAGGGCATCTTCGCCGGCATCCCGTCGCCGTTTACCGCCACCCGCTATCACTCGCTGATCGTCGAGGAGCCACTGCCGGAGATGCTCGAAGCCACTGCCTGGACACCGGAAGGCGAGTTGATGGGACTGCAGCACAGGAGCCATCCCACCTTCGGCGTACAGTTCCATCCGGAGTCGATTCTCACTGAGCACGGCCATCAGCTGCTGAAGAACTTCCTGGAGGCCAGGGTATGAGTGATGCCGCCATCCGCCAGGCGCTGCGCGACCTGCAAGCCGGCAAATTGCCGGACGAGACTTCCTCCGAAATCGTCTTCGAAAGCATCATGCGCGGCGACGCCACGCCGTCCCAGATCGGCGCCCTACTGATGGGGCTTTCGATCCGCGGCGAGACCGCCGAGGTGGTGGCGGGCGCCGCCCGCGCCATGCGTGCTGCGGCCAGCCGTATCGAGCCCAAAGCGCAAGGGCTTCTCGATACCTGCGGCACCGGCGGCAGCGGAGTCAGCACCCTGAACATCTCCACCACCGTCGCCTTCGTCGTAGCGGCATGCGGCGTGCCGGTGGCCAAGCACGGCAACCGCGCCATCTCCTCCAGATCCGGCAGTGCCGACGTCCTCGAGGCGCTCGGCGTCAACCTGTCGTTGAGCCCGCAGCAGGTCGCCGACTGTATCGATGCGGTCGGTATCGGCTTCCTGTTTGCACCCGCCCATCACCCGGCGATGAAGCATGCCTCTGCCCCCCGCCGCGAGCTGGGGATTCGCAGCATCTTCAACCTGCTCGGCCCGCTCACCAATCCGGCCGGCGCCGAATTCCAGGTGCTCGGCGTCTATGCCGAGGATCGCCTGGAACTGGTCGCAGGTGCGCTCTCCCGGCTGGGCGCCGAACGCGCCCTTGTGGTGCACGGCCGCGACGGCATGGACGAGATCACCACCACCACCATCACCGATGCCGTACTGGTGCAGAAGGGCCATTCACCCGAACGCTTCGAGATCGACCCCGCCGCCTTCGGCATCCCCTATTCGGCCGCTACCGCCCTGCAAGGCGGCGATGCAGCTCAGAATGCCGCCATCATCCGTCATATCCTTGCCGGTCAGAAGGGTGCCGGCCGCGACATCGTGCTGCTCAACGCCGCCGCCTGTTTGTGGGTAGCCGGCAAGGCCGACGGCATCCCGCAGGGACTCAAACTGGCTGCCGAATCAATCGATTCCGGCAGGGCCGAGGCAAAACTCGAGGCGCTGATTGCCCAGTCCCGGAAGGCATGAGATGAGCTCGATCCTGAACGAAATCGCCGCCTACAAACGCGGCTGGGTCTCCGAGTGCAAGGCCAGAACCAGCGAAGCCGAACTGTTGCAGCGCGCTGCCACACATACGCCGCGCGGCTTCGCTGAGGCACTGGTGACGTCGATTGCTGCGAAGCGAAATGCCGTTATCGCCGAGGTCAAGAAGGCGAGCCCGTCGAAGGGGGTCATCCGCCCCGATTTCGATCCGGTCGGCATCGCCCGCGCCTATGAAACCGGTGGCGCCACCTGCCTGTCGGTGCTGACCGACGTCAAGTATTTCCAGGGTGCTGATGCCTATGTCACATCCATCCATGAGGCGGTCCGGCTGCCGATCCTGCGCAAGGATTTCATGCTCGACCCCTATCAGGTGGTGGAGGCACGCGCCATCGGTGCCGATGCGATCCTGATCATCCTGGCTATGGTTGACGACGTACTGGCTGCCGAGCTCTCGGCTACCGCTGCTGAGCAGGGACTTGCCGTGCTGCCGGAAGTGCACAATGCCGCCGAGCTCGAGCGGGCGCTGAAGCTCGACACGCCGCTCATCGGCATCAACAACCGCGACCTGCACACTTTCAACACGACATTGCAAACGACGCTGGACCTTCTGCCTGCCCTACCGGCTGGCAAAGCCGTCATCACCGAATCCGGCATCTTCACGGCCGACGATATCCGCCGGATGAACGATGCGGGTGTCTACGGTTTCCTGGTCGGCGAATCGCTGATGCGTCAGCCAGATCCGGGCCTGGCCCTGCAACAACTGATCGGGCAATAAAAAGGGGCCGCATCGCGGCCCCTTTTTATCATGCAATCCGACTTCGCTATCAGTAGCCGGGCAGCTTGGCCGGCACATCGGCTGGTGTCGCATTCGGCGCCACTGGCTGATCCGGCTGCGTCTTCATGCGGGTAAGCTGTTCATCGACTGCGGCGAAGAGCTCGTTTGTCACCTGCACCTTCACCGGCGCATTCACCCAGTGGTTGCTCTCGACCTGCTGCCCGAGCACCCGGATCTCCAGCCGGGTCTTTTCGGCGCCCGCCACAATGGCACGAAAAATACGTACGATGTAACGGTGACGCGTGAGGGTCGAGCCAGAACCGCCAAACAGACCGGCCATGAAGCCTGGATTGTTGGATCCCTTCCTGATCCAGTCGGTCGTCACGATACCGCTCGGCGAATCCACCGATTCCACCGGATAGTTGAGGCTGGTCATCGCATCGACGGTAGCCGACAACACCTGTGCCGGAGTGAAATCGTAGTCGCGGGCATCCAGCGCCACGGCCTTGCCGGCCACCTCCTGGGCATATTTCGGCGGCAGTTCGTTCGGCTGGGCCTGCGAGGAGACGCTTGCTCCCTGCGGCAGCTCGAGATCGGCCTTCAGCTCGGGCGGCACATCGAGCGGCGCCTGCTGCTGCGCATCGGGCGACTGATTGGTGCCCTGCGCATAGGCCGGGCCCTTGTCGCGTCCTTCATCGACACCCCAGACCATTTTGGGGCCATTACTGCAGGCGGAAAGCAAGGAGGAACAGGTCACTAGCATGAATATGGTGCGTTTTATCATGGGGCAGCATTCAAGCGGGCATAGTGCGCAGGGTCAATACGTTCGGGAAAATCGCATCGAACAA
>DATLWR010000048.1:0-15773 GCA_035576205.1 Mariprofundaceae bacterium | reverse complement strand
ACAATCCCGCCGGCGCCTCGCTGCCGCCCGAACAGGAGGCGCTGGAGGCGGCCTACAAGCGCGAGCTTGTCGAGCAGCACGGCATCGTCTTCGACCGGCTGTTCACGATCACCAACATGCCGATCAAGCGCTTCGGCAGCTGGCTGCTCTCCAAGGGGCTGTTCAAGGCCTACATGCAGCTGCTGAAGGATGCCTACCGGCCGGAGAATCTCGAGGCGGTGATGTGCCGGACGCTTGTCAGTGTGGACTGGCAGGGATATCTCTACGACTGCGACTTCAACCAGATGCTCGGCCTGCCGCTGCAGCATGCCGGCCGGCCGAAGACGCACCTGTCGCAGCTGTTGGGTCAGAGTCTCGAAGGCAATCCGATCGTCGTCATGGACCACTGCTACGGCTGCACGGCAGGGCAGGGCTCGAGCTGCGGCGGCGCGCTGGAATAATCGCGAAAACGCTTGCTGAACCGTGGCCGCCCGGCGTATAACCGGGATAGCGGCGGGAGATCGCCCGCTTCGGGGGAGAGGCGCAAGGCATGACGGCGATGATCAACGGACTGTTGGGCGGAATCGGGCTGTTCCTGCTCGGCATGCACCTGATGACCGAGGGGCTGAAGCTCGCGGCCGGCAATTCGCTGCGCCGCATCCTGGCCAACTCGACCCGCACGCCGCTGGCCGGTATCGCCTCGGGCATGCTGATCACCTCGGTGGTGCAATCCTCCAGTGCGGTCACCGTCGCCACCATCGGTTTCGTCAATGCGGGTCTGTTGACGCTGCTGCAGGCTGCTACCGTCATCTACGGCAGCAACATCGGCACGACGATGACCGGCTGGCTGGTCGCCATCCTCGGTTTCCATGTCGACATCCAGCTGCTGGCGCTGCCGGCCATCGGCATCGGCGCCTTCCTGTGGCTCTTCGCCCGCGGCTGGCAGAAGCATGCCGGCCAGGCGCTGGCCGGTTTCGGACTTTTCTTTTTCGGCATCGACCTGTTGCGCACCGCCTTCACCGGCCTCGACCAGTCGGTCAACATGCAGGCGCTCTACAGCGGTTCGCTGCTCAACCACCTGCTGTTCCTCGGCATCGGCTTCGTACTGACCATGCTGATGCAATCCTCCAGCGCCTCGATGGCGCTGACGCTGACCGCCGCCGGCAGCGGCTGGATCCCGTTGCCGGCCGCAGCGATGATGGTGATCGGCGCCAATCTCGGCACCACCTCGACCGCGGCCATCGCGGTGATCGGCGCGACGCCGAATGCCAAGCGGGCGGCGGCGGTGCACGTGCTGTTCAACCTGATCACCGCCGTCGTGGCGATCATCATCCTGCCGCTGCTGCTGTGGGCGGTGGTCGGCATCGGCCGGCTCATCGAGGCGGGCAGCCAGCCGGCCACGCTGCTGGCGCTGTTCCACACCATGTTTAACCTTCTCGGCGTGGCGCTGATGTGGCCGCTGACCCGCCGCGTCGTCGCCGATCTCGAACAGCGCTTCCGTGCCGCCGAGGAGGACGAGTCGAAGCCGAAATACCTCGACGCCACCATTGCCGGCATGCCGGTGCTGGCGCAGCAGGCGCTGGTGAAGGAGATCGCCCGCATCGCCGCCATCGCACGCCGCATGGCCAAGGATGCCACCAGCACCGAGGCGAGCATCAGCGAGCGGCTGGTCGTCGATCAGGGGGTGCTGCTGCGGCTGGTGGATGCCGTGGACAGCTTTACGTCGAAGATGCGCGAAGGAGCGCTGCCGGGGTTCCTGGCCGAGGCGCTGCCGGGAGCGCTGTCGGCGACGCGCTACTACAAGAGTGTCGGCGATTTGGCCGCCGACGTCGACCGCATGCAGAGCGTGCCGACACATCTGCCGGCCGAACTGGAGACGGCCATGGCGGAGTTCCGCAGCGGCATCGTCCGCGCGCTGGATGCCACCGATGCCGAGGCCGAGGGCTTCGACCTGGCCGGTTGCCATGCGCAGGACGAGGCGCTCGATGACGAGTACGAGCGGCTGAAGACCATGCTGCTGAAGGCCGGCACGAAGGGCGAGGTGCCGCTGCGCATCGTCGTGGAGCATATCGAGTTGCTGAAAACCCTCTCACGCCTGCTCGGCCACATGATCAAGGGCAGCCAGGACCTGATGGTTTTTGGCGGTGCCCATGCCGTGGAGGCGAAGGCGCCCGAAGCGGCCGCAGAGCCGGCCGAAGCCAATGCACCGGTCGAGCCCGCCGACAGCAAGTAATCTTTCCGGTCTTTCCTCCGACTGCATGCATCGACTGTTTGCGCCCCTCCTTGTGCTGGTTGCCGGCTTGCTGCTGGCGGCTGGCAGCGTTTCCCTTCCTGATACTTACTGGCAGAAGCCGGCCGCGACGACGGCAACGATGCCGCACGACTGGTCGGCGCTGGAACGCGAACTCAAACCGGAAGCCTGCGGCCAGTGCCATGTCGAACAGTTCGAGGCGTGGAAGCATAGCCTGCATGCGCATGCTTACTCGCCGGGTCTGACCGGCCAGTTTCCGGGTATGGGCCACAAAAAGGCGAACGACTGCCTGCGCTGCCATGCGCCACTCGCCGAGCAGCAATATCCGGATGGCACGACGCTGCGGGACTCGTTGGCGCAGCAGCTGGCCCACCCCGAAGGCTTCGATCCGGCCGGCGATCCGGAAGCGCTGCAGCTGCCGCTCAGGCATGCCGGAGTGACTTGTGCCGCCTGCCATGTGCGCGGCTGGCACCGCTTCGGCCCGCCGCAGCGGCAGACGGGTGCCGTAGGGCAGGTGAGCGGTCCGTCGCATGGCGGCTTTTTCGGCACGCAGGATTTCCAGAAATCGAACTTCTGCGCTACCTGCCACCAGTTTCCGCAATCGATGGCGGTGAACGGCAAGCTGCTGGAGAACACGGTAAATGAATGGCGGCAGAGCCGCTTCGCCCGCGACGGCGTGCAATGCCAGGGCTGCCATATGCCGGATCGCAGGCACGAGTTCAGGGGCATCCACGATCCGGAGATGGTGCGGAAGGGGCTCGTGTTCGACGTCGTTGCAAGCCGTGACGGGGCGGCGCTGACGCTCACCTCGACGTGGATCGGCCACGCCTTCCCGACCTACGTGACGCCGCGGGTGACGATCCGTGCCGAGGCACTCGATCGCAACGGTCATGTGGTCGCCAGCCGGCAGTGGCCGATCGGCCGTGAGGTGCGCTTCGACAATGGATGGAAGGAGATCGCCGATACGCGCCTGCTGCCGGGCGAGGCGCGCCGCTATGCGATAAGGAAGCTGCCGGGCGAGGCCCGGCGCGTCCGTTTTACGGTCGACGTCGAAGCCGACCATTTCTACAAGGGTGTCTACCGCCGGCTGCTGGCCGGCAAGCTGCAGCCCAGCGCGCGCAAGTTGATCGAGGCAGCCGTGCAGCGGACCAAGGCCGGCGACTACCGGTTGTTCGAAAAGGAGCTGCAGCTTCCGAACTGAACGGTGGTGTCTAGCAGCAGGCACCGCCTGCGGCTGGTTCCGTCTTGGCGACGGCCGGTTTGCAGTCGAAGGCACCGAAGTGAGTGCTGCGATCCCCGCTGACCGTGAAATGGGCGCCGAAACGGCTCTCCTGCAGCATGGCGGCGGTGTTGCCGCAGACCAGCATCGGCTTGCCGGTGAAGAAGCGGTGATGGTCGTCGAGATCGAAGTGGTGCGGATGGCCGGCAATGCCGCCGTCGTAGACCGCGGTTTGCCCATAGTCCTCGCAGATGTCTTCAAGGCCTGCGAGCTTGAAGGCGCGTACGGTCACCGATGAGAAGCAGGCGAAGCCGATCCGGGCCTCGATCTCGGCGTTGTCGATGGTGACAACCGCCTCCGAAGTCTGGCGGTAATCCTGGCAACCGAGCCGTGCCAGCAGGCGGCGGAAATCCTCGGTGTACATGGCGCCGCTTAGACACTCGCCGTGCAGCACCGGGTCGTTCCTGAGCGCCTCGGGGATGCGCCGGTCGGCGAAGATGTCGGAGACGTAGAGCTCGCCGCCGGGCTTGAGCACCCGGAAGATTTCTCGGAAGACGCTCTCCTTGTCGGGCGACAGGTTGATCACGCAGTTGGAGACGACGATGTCGACCGAATTGTCGGCGATGCCGATGGCGGCGAGATCCTCGATGAAGCCCTGGCGGAACTCGATGTTGGCTTTCGCATAGCCGAACTTTTCGGTGTGGTAGCTGATGTGTTTGCGTGCCGTCTCCAGCTGCTCGTCGGTCATGTCGACACCGATGACGTGGCCCGATGCACCGACCAGCCGCGACAGAATGTAGGCATCGCGACCGGTGCCGCAGCCGAGATCGAGTACCGTCTTGCCTTCCAGCAGCGGCGGGATGGGGGAGCCGCAGCCGTAGAAGCGGTCGGTGATCTCGTGGTGGATCAGCTTCAGTGCCTCGCGCACCTCGGCCGGGATCGAATCGGCATCGCAACAGCAGGCGTTGGTCTTCAGGTCGTTGGAGTGGTTGAGCACCTTGCCGTAGTACTCTTTCAGGTTGTTGTGGGCTTGGGTTGTCATCGTTTCCTCCGTGGTTATTGGCAACTGTTGCAGGTTTTGCGGCTCATCAATGGCTCGACGATACGTGTGAAGGCGAATGCGGCGGCCAGGCCACCGGTCAGCGGGCCGAGCACGTAAACGGTCAGAAAGCCTAGGCCTCTGTCGGGCAGGGCTGCCGCATGCCAGCCGGCGAGCCACGAGAACAGACGCGGGCCGAGATCGCGGGCAGGATTCAGGCCTGCCTGTGTCAGCGGCGCCAGCACGGCGATGATGATGGCGACGGTCGCGCCGACGAACAATGGTGCCAACGCATTGTCCGGCCGGCCGAGGTTGCAGCCCTCGGTGAGGCTGAAAACCATGAAGACCAGCAGGAAGGTGCCGGCTGCTTCGGCCGTGAAGGCCGTGGTAGCCGAGACGATGGCGACGCCGTCTGCACCCGGGTTGGGGTAGAACTCGCCGAACATCATCGCCGTCTGCACCGAAGCGGGCGAGCCGCGCACGATGCCGTGCAGCTGCTCGAAGTGGGCGATGGAATCGCCGAACAGCAGATAAATAAGAGCCGCGGCGAGAAAGGCGCCGAGGAACTGGGCGGAGAGGTAGGCCGGAAGTTTCGCGGCACGCATGCGGCCGGCGGCCACCATGGCCAGGCTAACGGCCGGATTCAGGTGGGCGCAGCAGAGGTGGCGGGTGGCATAGATGGCGAGTGCGACGGCCGCTCCCCAGATCATGGCGATCTGCCAGAGGCCGGAGTGGGCGTGAAACAGCACGCTGACTGCGACCGCGCCGCAGCCGAAGAAGACCAGCATCATCGTACCGACAAGTTCGCCGGTGAAATCTTGCGCAAAACCGGAATGCATCTTATCTCCTCCCTGCGGCCGGCCTCCCTGCAGCCGGAATGTCATGTAGTCCGGGAGGCCGAGGGTTTCTTACAGGGGACCTGCCACCGGCGGCAGGCCTCAGTTGTCCTGCAGCGATCGGCTGATCCTGGCACGCTGCGCGTCGGAGAGTTTCCAGGCTGCCATATCGAGCCGCCGCAGCTGTTCCATGGCGCGGTGCAGCGTCTCCAGGGTATCGAGATAGTTGCGGCAGGCCCTGCAGATCAAGAGGTGCAGCCTGAGTTTCACCGTTTCGGAAAGCGTCAGCGGTCGCTCGTAGTGATCGGAGCTGAGTCGGCAGGCCTGTTCGCAGAAATGTTTCACTTGTGCGGACCTCCGAACCAGTTCTTTTCCAGACAGCCACGCAGCGCCAGCCGCGCCCGGTGAAGCAGCACATGCAGGTTCGTCGTCGAGACCTCCAGCGCCTTACAGATCGTCTCGGTCTCGTCGCCGGAGAACTCCCGCATCTCGAACACCAGCCGCTGTTTTTCGGGCAGCCGCTCCATGCACTCCTGCAACACGGCGCGGAATTCGTCGTCGCGGCACAGCTGTTCGGGATTGTCGCTCCAGGTGCGCGGCGCCTCCTGCCAGGCGCCGTCGGCTCCGAACCAGCGGGAGGTGGGATCGTTCTCGACGGCCTCGGCAAGGTTGCGGCTGCGGATCTCCGCACGGATATGGTCGGTGATCTTGTGTTTCAGGATGCCGGTCAGCCAGGTGCGTGCCGTCGAGTCGCCCTTGAAATTGTGGCGGCCTTTCCAGGCGGCCAGCAGGGTTTCCTGCACCAGATCGGCGGCCAGATCATCGTTGCGCAGACGCGACATGGCGTAGCCGTAGAGGTAGTCGCCGTGCTCGACAAGCCAGGATTGCGGATCGGGCGTTTCGGACATGGCTGCGATCATGCCATGCTGCCATCGCCCGGCAAGCGCAAGCTCTTCGCCGCGCTCAGCCGGCGGGCAGCAGCGGCCTGAGCAGGTAAACCAGCGTCACGATCACCAGCGCCATCAACAGGTTCATCTTCAGGCCGGTGCGGGCCATGAGGGCCATCGGCACCTGATGCGTGCCGAAGATAATGGCGTTCGGCGGTGTCGCCACCGGCAGCATGAAGGCGCAGGAGGCGGAGAGGGTGGCCGGCAGGAGCAGCAGCATCGGATCGATGCGGTTGCCTGCCGCGACGGCGACGAGGATCGGCAGCATCACCTGGGCGGTGGCCGTGTTGCTGCTGATCTCGGTCAGGAAGGTGATGGTCAGTGCCACGGCGAGCAGGAGCAGCCAGACCGGCATGTCGCCGAGGACGCCGAGTACTTCGCCCAGCCACTGCGACAGGCCGGAGTGCTGCATGCCGTAGGCGAGCGCGAAACCGCCGCCGAACAGCAGCACGATATCCCACGGTAGCCGGCCGAAGGCGTCGCTGCCGAGGATCGGACGTTTTTCGCGGCCAGGCAGCAGGAAGAGTGTCGCCGCTCCCAGCATCGCCACCGTGCCGTCGTCCACTCCCTTGTAGGGAAGCAGCGCCGCCCAGCCGGGGATGTCGAAACTGTCGGTGCGGATGCCGGTGCGCGTCATCCACAGCAGAGCCGTAATGCCCAGCACCCAGGCGACCAGTTTCTCCTCGCGGCGCATGGCACCCAGCGCTTCCAGCGCCTGCATGACCGATTCGCGGCCGCTTTTCTGCCAGGTTGTGGCGGCCAGTTTCGGACGCAGCACCAGCAGCATCACGGTCAATCCGATCACGGTCAGCGGCAGGCCGACCAGCATCCATTGCAGGAAGGAGGGGGTCATCGCCGGCAGGTTGGCGCGCATGGTTTCCAGGAAGACCAGGTTCGGCGGGCTGCCGACCGGTGTGGCCATGCCGCCGAGGCTGGCCGAGTAGGCGATGACCAGCAGCAGGGCGCCGGTTACCGGCGCCATCGCATCAGGGCCGTGCTCTTCGGCCAGCCGCCTGAGCAGCGGCACGGCGATGGTCACCATCAGCATTGCCGTGGCGGTGTTGGAGATCCACATCGACAGGAAGGCGGTGGCCAGTGCGAAACCGACGGCCAGCTTCATGGGGCTGGCATGGAAACGGGAGAGCATGACCAGCGCGATGCGCTGGTGCAGGCGGGTGTTCTCCATCGCCTGGGCGATCAGGAAACCGCCGATGAACAGGAAGATGACGCTGTTGACGTATTCCGACGCGATGGTGCCGCCCCCGGCGATGCCGGCGAGCGGGAAAGCGAGCAGCGGCAGCAGCGAGGTCAGCGCCAGCGGTACGCATTCGCTGAGCCACCAGATCGCCATCCAGACGGCGATGGCCAGCATCGCAGCGGCATGCGGATGGCCGGGAATCTCCAGCAGCCAGGCGGCCAGAAGTCCCACAACGGGGCCGGCGATGCGGCTTGCCACGGTCAGGCTCATGCGGGCCATCCTGCCCGGCTCGCGGGGGCCTCGCAATTTGGGCGAACAGGCCCTAATTTATCGCGCATGGCATACCGCAATCCACGCGCCGTCTACTCCTGGGCCATGTACGACTGGGCGAACTCGGCTTATACGACGACGGTGATGGCCGGCTTCTTCCCGGTTTTCCTGAAGAGCTACTGGGCGAACGGCATGCCGGCCACCGAGAGCACTTTCTGGCTGGGACTGGCCAATGGCATCGCGGGGCTGGTCATCGCGCTGATGGCACCGGTGCTGGGTGCGATGGCCGACCAGGGCGGCCTGAAAAAGCGCATGATGCTCTCCTTCACGACGCTGGGCGTGGTGATGACCGCCGCGCTCTATCTGGTCGGCGCGGGGCAGTGGCAGATGGCGGTACTGGTCTACCTGTTCGGCGCCATCGCCTTTTCCGGCGCCAACGTCTTCTACGATTCGCTGATCGTCGATGTGGCCGAGCACAGGCAGCTCGATCGCGTCTCGTCGCTCGGCTACGGCCTGGGCTATATCGGCGGCGGCCTGCTGTTCACCGTCAATGTGGCGATGACGCTGCACCCGGAGTGGTTCCATCTGGCCGACAAGGCTGCGGCGGTGCGCTGGTCGTTCCTGTCGGTCGCCGTCTGGTGGGCGGTGTTCACGCTGCCGGTCGCCTTCTACGTGCACGAGGAGGGACGGGAGGACCGGCTGGGCTGGATTGCCTCGGCAAAGGCCGGCTTCAACCAGCTGGGTGGCACCTTCCGCCACCTGCGTTCGCTCAGGCAGGTGTGGCTCTTTCTGGCGGCCTATTTCCTCTACATCGACGGCGTCAACACGGTGGCGCACATGGCGGTGGACTATGGCCTGTCGCTCGGTTTCGATTCGTCGGTGCTGATCACGGCACTGTTGTTGACCCAGTTCGTCGCCTTCCCGGCGGCGATCCTGCTCGGCTGGCTGGGTGAGCGGTTCGGCGCCAAGCGCGTCATCATGGCCAGCATCCTCGTCTACGCTCTGGTCTGCATCTGGAGCTCGACGATGCAGGAGGCGCACGATTTCTACTGGATGGCGGCGGCCATCGGTCTGGTCATCGGCGGTATCCAGGCGCTGTCGCGTTCGATGTATGCGCGCATGATCCCGAAGGCACAGGCCGCCGAGTTCTTTGGCTTCTTCAACATGCTCGGCAAGTTCGCCGCCGTGTTGGGGCCGTTTCTGATGGGGGCGGCGAGCCTCATCTCCGGCAGTGCCCGCTTCTCGATTCTTGTCATCGTGCTGCTGTTTGCAGTGGGTGCCTATGTGCTTTATCTTGTTGAGGAAAACAGGGAGGAGGTATCCTGATGGCCAGCGCATTTCTCGTGATTCTCGGTACGATGGCGGTACTGCTGTTCTATGTCATTTTCATCTACAACCGGCTGGTGAAGCTGAGCAACCGCTTCAAGAACGCCTTTTCGCAGATCGACGTGCAGCTCAAGCGCCGCTACGACCTGATTCCGAACCTGGTCGAGGCCGCCAAGGCGTATCTCAAGCACGAACACGAGACACTGCAGGAGGTGATCGAGGCGCGTAATCAGGCGCTGGCCGCCACCCAGAAGGCGAGCAGCAATCCGGGCGATGCCAAGGCGATGAAATCGCTGATGGGTGCCGAGGCGGCGCTCGGCGGTGCGCTGCTGCATCTGAATGCGGTGATGGAGAACTATCCCGATCTGAAGGCCGACAAGACCATCGCCCAGCTCTCCGAAGAGCTGACCTCGACGGAAAACCGCGTCGCCTTCGCGCGGCAGGCCTACAACGACGAGGTGATGGTCTACAACACCCGGCGCGAAAGCTTCCCGGATATCGTGTTCGCCGCCACCTTCGGCTTCGGCCCGGCCACGCTGTGGGTTATCGACAATCCCGAGCACAAGGAGACCGTGCGGGTCAGCTTCTGATCCGGCCGCACGGCTGAGGTCGCATGGACTTTTTCGGTCATCAGGAGGAGGCACGGCGCAACACTGCCTGGCTGGTCGGGCTGTTCGCCGCGGCGGTGGTGCTCATCGTGCTGGCCGTCTATCTCGCGATCACGGCGGGCCTGTGGTTCGGCCAGTTCTTCCAGGGCACCCATACCTTCTTTACTGTCGAGACGCTGTGGGATGCGCCGCGCTTTTTCTGGACCTGCGGCATCACGGTGGCCGTCATCGCGGCCGGCAGCTGGTACCGCACTGCGCAACTGCGCCACGGCGGCGGTGCGGCGGTGGCGGAGATGCTGGGCGGCGAGCGCATCCCGGCCAGTACCGACGATCCGCTGCTCCGGCGCCTGCTGAACATCGTCGAGGAGATGGCCATCGCCTCGGGACTGCCGGTGCCACCGGTCTACCTGCTGCAACAGAGCGGCATCAACGCCTTTGCCGCCGGCTTCAGCCCCTCCGATGCCGTCGTCGCCGTCACCAACGGTGCGGTGGAGCTGTTGAACCGTGACGAACTGCAGGGCGTGATCGCCCACGAGTTCAGTCACCTGCTGAACGGCGATTCGCGACTGAAGATGCGACTGATGGGGCTGCTGTTCGGCATCACCCTGATCTCCGATGCCGGCATTGCGCTGATGACCGCCCGTGCCAGCCTTCGCTACGGCGTCCGCCGGCAGGAGCGCGGCACGCATCCGGCGATGCTGGTGCTGGGCGGCCTGCTGTTCATGGTCGGTACCGTCGGCGCCGTCTTCGCAGACATGATCAAGCGGGCGGTATCTCGCCAGCGGGAGTTCCTCGCCGATGCCGCCGCCGTGCAGTTCACGCGCAATCCCGGCGGTATCGCCAATGCACTGAAGGTGATCGGCGGCTACAAGGAAGGGTCGCGGGTGCGCCACGCTGCCGCCCAGCAGGCCAGCCATTTCTTTTTCGGCAACGCGCTGAGCCTGGGCGGCGGCAAGGACTGGTGGGCCACGCATCCGCCGCTGATCGATCGTATCAAACGACTCGATCCGGCCTTTCGCGGCAAGTTCGAAACGGTCAACGCGGCATCCCGCACTGCCCGCATTGCCAACGAGGCGTGGGCCGGCTTTGCCGGCGGCGAGGCGGCGATCCAGGCGGCAGTCGCCGATGCCAAAACGGTGATGCATGACATCGGCACTCCCAACGCTGCGCACCTGTACCGTGCCCGCCAGCTGATCAAGGCCATTCCCGACCGGTTGAAGCATTTTGCCCACGATCCCTATACGGCGCGCGCCGTCATCTACGCCTTGCTGCTGGATCCGGACGAGGCCAAGGCGCGTGCCATGCAACTCGAGGTGCTGAAGCGGAGTGCCGATGCCAGCGTCTTCCGCGAGCTGCTGGAGATTCAGCCGCTGGCCGCCAAACTGGCGCCGGAATTGCGCCTGCCGCTGGTCGAGATGGTATTGCCGACGCTGAAGACGCTGTCGCCGGAGCAGTACAAGGTTTTCCATCAATGTGTCGTGGCGACGATCAAGGCTGACCACAAGGTCAGCATGCGCGAATACGTGTTGCACCGCATGTTGCTCAGGCATCTGAGGCCGGCCTTTTACCCGGTGGCGCCGCAGCCGGTGCAGTACGACAGGATCGGCGAGGTGGCCGGCGACGCAGCCTGCCTGCTGGCCAGCCTGATCCGCGCCGATCAGCACGAGAGCCCGGCCGAAGTCTATGCCGCCGCCAGCGCCTTGCTGGCGACCGACGGTTTTCCGCCGATGCCCGAGCCCAAGGATTGCCGCCTGACCCATCTCGATGCCGCACTGCACCGTCTGGCGAGGGCCTCGCACGACATCAAGCGGCAGGTGCTGGAAGCCTGTGTGACCTGCGTGCTCTCCAACGGCCGCATCGCGGTGAAGGAGGGAGAGCTGTTGCGCATCATCGCCGATGCGCTGGACTGCCCGATGCCGCCGCTGCAGGTTTCTTCCTGAGGGGTGATTAGCTGCCGGTCGGAGCCTCACCCGATGCGACATTGATAGAGGCCTTGCGAACGGGCTCCTCCTCGATTCTCGACATCACCAGTTCCTTCAGCGTCTGATGCTGGATGGCCCGGTCGATCGCCTCGTCCCTGGCCTGTATCAGTCTGTCCACCGATGTCTCCGCCGGTAATCGCCAGGGTACCGCACCCTGACCTTCGTCGCCGGTACGCACCGCATCAAGAATCTCGTTGACCCCTATGGTTTCCATATCCCGGGCCGGTACATAGGGAGCCGACTCCTCGCCGGTGTGGAGGATGAGCTGGCGGGCATGCAACTTGTTCAGGATGGCCTCGGCCACGTTGAGCGGTACGCCCAGCCAGCGCGCCAGACCGTCGAGCTGCCAGCCGGCCTGTTGGCGGTAGTAGCGGCGGCCGATGAAGCACATGACCAGCAGGGAGAGTTTCTCGCTCAGTTCAGCGTTCAGGCCCAGCTCGTCGCGCCGAGCCGTCAAATGCTCGGGATGCTGGCAGTAGAAGGCGATACTGGTTCCCAGCAGCAGAATCAGCCAGCTCGCAAACAGCCAGATCATGAACATGATCAGGATAGCGAAGCCCGAATAGATGGCCGTGTAATTGCCCGAATTGACGATAAAGGTACCGAACACCCAGCCGGTCGTTTCCCAGGCAATACCGGCGGCCGTACCGCCGATCAGCGCCGGCAGGAGGCGCACCTTGGTGTTCGGCATGAAGATGTAGATGAATGTGAAGGCGCCGACCACCAGGGTGTAGGGGAGCAGTTTGCCGATGTAGTCCACCACGAAGCCGAGGACGGGCAGGCTGGAAAGCGTCTGGACCGCGGCGGAGCTCATCAGCGTTGCCGTCATGCCGAGGGCGGAAAAGATCAGCAGCGGGCCGACCAGGATAACGCTCAGGTATTCGCTGAAGCGTTGACCCAGCGGCCTGGCCTGGTCGATGTGCCAGACGTAGTTGAAGGATCCCTCGATCTTGTGCAGCAGCGAGATGACCGTATAGACCAGCATGCCGAGGCCCAGGGAACCCAGTACGCCGACCTTGATGTTCTCGACGAACGTAACGATCTGTCTGGCGATCTCCTGGCCCTTGTCACCCAGAGGTGCCAGGGTGTTCAGCAGCAATGGCTCGAGCTGGTTGTGGATGCCGAATCCTTTGAGCACGGAGAAGGTCAGTGCCAGCAGCGGAACCAGGGACAACAGGGTGGTGTATACCATGCTCATGGCACGCAGGGTCAGCTGGCCTTCGAGAAAATCGCGACCGACCGCAAAGCTGACCTGCAGCATGCGCGTCAGCAGCACCTTCCAGCCGGGAAACGAATCGATCTCCTCCGGCCACAGCAGGTGCCACAGGAGCGTTTTCCATCGCAACAACTGCTCTTGCATGATTTCCTCCACTCCGGCGGCAAAATGCCCCATCGGCGTTTGCCGCGTATGCAACGAATATAGCGCAGCAATGGCGTCTCGGCTAAGTGATCGCTTCGGCCTCGACTGCATGTGCCTTGCGGAAGGGCGAACCATCATCGATAGTTGTCGAAGAGAATCGGGAGTTGCGCATGCTCATTTTCATTCACGGGTTCAACAGCGCCGGCAAGGGTGAGAAGGCGATCCAGCTGCGCGAGGCGCTCCCTGACATCGAGGTGGTTTCCCCGACCCTGTCATACGTACCGGACAAGGCGATTAAAGAGCTGGAAAAGCTCATCAAGAAGGGGGTCAAGCGGAAGAAGCCGGTGGCGCTCGCCGGTTCGTCGCTGGGCGGCCTGTATGCGGCTTATCTTGCCGCAAAACATGCGCTGCCCGCGATCATGATCAATCCGCTCATCGACGATACGCTGCTGCGCGAGTACATCGGCACGCAGGAGAACTTCTACACCGGCAAGACCTACAACTGGACGACGGAGTACTGCGACCAGCTCGGCAAATACCACACCCAGGCCTCCGAGCTTGCCGTGCTGCCGCTGGTATTGCTCGATGAGGGCGACGAGGTGCTGGGGCACTGGCAGGCCACGAAGCATTACGAGGGGCAGGCCGACCTGCGCCTTTATCCCGGCGGTTCGCACCGCTTCGACCATCTCGGCGAGGCGATGCCGGTGATCCGCAAATACCTCGAAGGGCGCTGCTGAACGGGCCCGACAAACCGTTCAGACGCTGATTTCTCCGCTCATGAACGTGACAGCATGGCCGGCGAGCAGTACGCGTTCGTCCTGCATTTCACAAACAAGATCGCCGCCGCGTCGGGAGATTTGCCTGGCGTTCAGGATTTTTTTGCCTAGCCGTTCGGCCCAGTAGGGCGTGAGCTGGCAATGGGCGGAGCCAGTGACCGGATCTTCCGGAATGCCGAACTTCGGGGCGAAGAAGCGGCTGACGAAATCGACATCATGGCCGGGAGCTGTGACGATGACGCCGCGCAGATCGAGCTGCCTGAGCAGTGCGTGGTCGGGTTCGATGGCCCGCACCATCTCCTCGTCGTCGAACACGGCCAGGTAATCGTCCGCTGCCAGCAGTTCAACGGGCTGCTGGCCGAGGCCCTTGAGCAGTGCCTCCGGGCAGGCGCAGAAACGGGGTATTCGGGCAGGAAAGTCCATTTGCAGCTGTTTTCCGGCCCGTCGCACGATCAGCTTGCCGCTGCGCGTGGCGAAGGAAATGGCGTGCTTCGTGTAACCGAGATGCTCGAAAATCACATGCGCCGCCGCCAGCGTCGCGTGGCCGCAGAGGTCTACCTCCGTCACCGGCGTGAACCAGCGCAAGGCAAAATCTTCCAGCGTGGGAACGAAGAAGGCGGTTTCGGAGAGGTTGTTCTCCTCGGCGATGGCCTGCAGCAGCGCATCATCCAGCCAGGATGACAGGGGAACCACGGCCGCCGGATTGCCTTCGAAAGGGCGGGTGGCGAAGGCATCGACCTGATATTGCTTGAGCTTCACGAAACCTCCCTGCACCACACACATGGGGCTCCCACCGATTAAAGTGGAGGAGAGGGAACCTGGCAATCCCGGTGCACAACAAAAAAGGCGGGCCCGGGGGCCCGCCTTTTTGTCGGATTACAAGTTCTCGGCCAGAGGCTTACTTGTAGAACTTGATCATCTCTTCCAGCGACTTCGGCTTGATGTTCGAAGCGTGGCCGGCGGAGCCGAAGGCCTCGTAGCGGGCCTTGCAGACCTGCTTCATGGCATCCTTGGCCACCTTGTAGAACTTGCGCGGATCGAAGTTCGACTTGTTCTCGGCCAGATGCTTGCGGATCGCGCCGGTGGAGGCCATGCGCAGGTCGGTGTCGATGTTCACCTTGCGTACGCCGTGCTTGATGCCCTCGACGATCTCCTCGACCGGAACGCCGTAGGTTTCGCCCATCTCGCCGCCGTAGCTGTTGATGATCTTCAGCCAGTCCTGCGGCACCGACGAGGAGCCGTGCATCACCAGATGCGTGTTCGGGATCTTGGCGTGGATCTTCTTCACCGTGTCGATGGAGAGGATGTCGCCCGTCGGCGGACGGGTGAACTTGTAGGCGCCGTGGCTGGTGCCGATAGCGATGGCCAGAGCGTCCACACCGGTCTTCTGGACGAAATCCTTGGCCTCGTCCGGGTCGGTCAGCAGCGAGGAGTGGTCCAGAACGCCCTCGGCGCCGTGGCCGTCTTCCTCACCCATCATGCCGGTCTCCAGCGAGCCCAGGCAGCCCAGTTCGCCTTCCACGGAAACACCGCCGGCATGGGCCATGTCCACCACCTGCTTGGTGACGGCAACGTTGTACTCGTAAGTGGACGGGGTCTTGGCATCCGGCATCAGCGAACCGTCCATCATTACGGACGAGAAGCCGGACTGGATGGAGCGCAGGCAGACTGCCGGCTCGGAGCCGTGGTCCTGATGCATGCAGACCGGGATGTGCGGATACTGCTCGATCGCTGCCAGGATCAGGTGGCGCAGGAACGGCTCGCCCGCATAGGAACGTGCGCCGGCCGAGCCCTGCATGATCACCGGAGAGTTGGTCTCGTTCGCGGCTTCCATGATGGCTTGGACCTGCTCCAGGTTGTTGACGTTGAATGCCGGCATGCCGTAACCGTGTTCGGCGGCATGGTCGAGCAATTGACGCATTGAAATAAGTGCCATGTTGTCCTCCTAAAGAATCGATTCAGTTGTGTTGCCCGCGATTGTT
>DATLWR010000047.1:0-9416 GCA_035576205.1 Mariprofundaceae bacterium | reverse complement strand
GATTCCCGCGAACTGGAACGTCGTCTGCCGCTGACCTTCGAACTGTCGCTCGCTTCCGAGGTGCCGGAGTTCCTGTTTGCCGATATCCGCGATGCCGCCGAACGCCATCTGGCGCACGTCAACGAGGATGAGGTGAGTCTTGCACAGGCTCACCGCTGGCTCGGACAGATCCGTTTCCTGGTCGGTTTCGCGTCGCTGATCCTGGCGCTGGCCATGGCACTGATCATCTCCAATACGCTGCGTATGATCCTGATCGCTCGCGCCGACGAGATCGAGCTGATGCGACTGCTGGGAGCCAAGGAGTGGTTCGTGCGGCTGCCGTTCATCCTGGAAGGGATGGTGCTGGGTGCCGGCGCCGGCCTGTGCGCCTGGCTGCTGCTGTGGCCACTGGTGCTGGCCGCTTCCGACTGGCTGGAGCGGCTGACGATCGATCCGCATGTCGGCGTCTTGTTGTTGCCGCTGCTGCTGGGCGGCACCTTGATCGGTTGCCTTGGCGCCTTGCTGGCAACGACCCGCGTGGTTTCCGAGGTAACCACGGAAACCGCTACGGCTTGACAGCACCCCCGCCGCGGCTATCTTTTTAGCACTCGTTGTTTTCGAGTGCCAGATTATGAATGGCCGGAGGTGAGCATCTTGTACGTTCCTGCAGTGGATATGTCGAGTCTGTCCCTGTTCTATCGTGATGTGGCGCGCCTGCCGCGATTGAGCCGGGAGGAAGAGTTCGATCTGGCGGTGCGCTGGCGGGATCACAAGGATCGCGAGGCTGCCAGGCAGCTGGTGGTCGGCCATCTGTACGGCGTTGCCGCCATCGCCCGCGAATACCGTCATTTCGGTCTGCCGGAGATGGACCTGATCCAGGAAGGAACCCTCGGCCTGATGCATGCCGTCAAGCGCTTCGATCCGGAGCGCGGTTTCCGACTGATGACTTACGCTTCCTGGTGGATCCGGGCGGCGATCCACGATTTCATTCTCAATTCCTGGAGTATCGTCAAGCTTGGCACCAGCAAGGTGCAGCGGCGCATTTTCGCAGGTCTGCAGAAAGCCCGGCATGCCATTGCCGCCCTTGAAGGGCACAAGGCGGATGAGGTGGGTGCCGAATTCGGCATGTCTGCCGCCGAGTATCAGGAAGCTGCGACGGCCTTTTTGCAGCGCGACCTTTCGCTGGATGCAGACCGTGACGGTTATTCCGTGCTGGAGGCGCTGCCGGCGCCTGATGCCTCGCCCGAAGAGGTCGTGCTGGCCAACGACTGGGAACAGAAACGCCTGCAGATGTTGCGTGCGGCATTGGGACAATTGTCCGAACGCGACCGTCTGGTCATCGAGCGGCGCCATCTTGCCGAAACGCCGGCCACTCTCAAGGAGCTGGCCGACGAACTGGACGTCTCCATCGAGCGGGTGCGACAGCTCGAGAAGCGGGCTCTGGAGAAGATCAAGGCCGTCGTTCTGGACTGATTCCGGCTTTCCCCGTTGCTTGCCGCGGGGATGGTTTTCGGCTTCGGCTAGCCGGGGTCTTTTTCGCTGTCCAGGATTTCACGGATGGTCTGGCTGAGCGATTCGATCGAATAGGGTT
Organism: Mariprofundaceae bacterium; assembly: GCA_035576205.1. GTDB lineage: Bacteria > Pseudomonadota > Zetaproteobacteria > Mariprofundales > Mariprofundaceae > DATLWR01. The sequence continues at coordinate 7,846 of DATLWR010000047.1, read as the reverse complement.
TGGACAGCACGGTCCAGCTGTCATGCAGCAGCGCACCATCGAGTAATTCATTCTGGTTGTAGCCGGTGACGAAGATGGCCTTCAGCGTCGGCGATAGCTGTTGCATCTGCCTGAATGCCTCCAGGCCGTTCAGTCGTGGCATCACGACATCGCTGACGACAAGCCGGATTTCAGGATGGCTACCGAAGGTCTCGATGGCTTCCACGCCGTCACGGGCGGTCAGCACGTTGTAACCCAGGCTGTTCAGCAGCTCGCTCATCGACAGGCGGATCACCTCTTCATCCTCCGCCAGTAATAGGGTTTCCCCCTTGCCCGGCATTAGCTGCGGTTGTTCGGCAGTCGGCATCTCCGGCGCATGCCCGGAGAATAGCGGCAGGTAGATGTCGAACGTCGTGCCGATCCCCGGTGTGCTGTCGACCTCGATGACGCCCTCATGGGCCGCGACGGCACCGTAGACCATGGCCAGACCTAGGCCGGTACCCTTGCCGACTTCCTTGGTGGTGAAGAACGGGTCGAAAATATTGGCCAATGTCTGCTGGTCCATGCCGATACCGTTGTCGCTCACACGTAGCATGGCATAGCGCTCGGCCCGCGAGTCGGGGTGACGGGAGCGGAAGGCGTTGTCGGCGACGAACTCGCTCAATTCGAAGATGATTTCGGGCGAGGCTTTGCCGGCCACGGCATCGCGGGCATTGTTGAACAGGTTGATCAGGACCTGCTGCAACTGCGTGCTGTCGCCGCGCACGACAAGTTCCCGATCGCTGATATGGCTGTGGAAATGGATGTTTTCTGGAATCGAGGCCTCGTTAAGCCGCGAGATCTCGCGGATGAAGGAGGAGAGCTCGAACGGTCGTATATCGATAGTGCTCTGGCGGGAAAAGGTCAGCAGTTGTTGAATCATGCCGGCGGCACGGAAAGCGACGTTTCGGATGGCATCCAGGCGTTGCATGATCTCGGGCGATGCCTCGATCTGGCGCTGGATCATGAAGAGGTTACTGGTGATACCGGCCAGCATGTTGTTGAAGTCATGTGCGATGCCGCCGACCAGCGTACCGATGGCTTCCATCTTCTGGGCCTGTCTGAGCCGCTCTTCCAGTGCCGTGAATTCGCTCATGTCCTGCTGAATGCCGACAAAGTGAGTGATCTGCCCTGTACTATCCGTGATCGGTGCGATCGAGAGCATGGTGGGGAAAAGGCTGCCGTCCTTGCGTTTGTCGACCATGGCGCGCTGCCAGACCCTGCCGGCAGTGATCGCATTCCACATGTCCTGGTAAAATGTATCGTTTTGCTTGTCGCTTTTCAGGATGGCCGGTGTCTTGCCATGCACTTCCTGCCGGTTGAAGCCGGTGATTGTTGTGAATGCCGGGTTGACATATTCGATGATGCCCTGCGGGTTGGTGATGATGATCGATTCGCCGGCCTGCTCGATGGCGGCTGACAATATCTGCAGCTGTGCTTCGGTCTTTTTGCGTTCGCTGACATCGCGGACAATACTGAAAAAGACCTTGTTCCCGCGATGCTCGATGACGCGGGAATTGATCTCGACGGGCATCATCGTGCCGTCCTTGCGCCGGTGCTCGGTTTCGAAAATGTCATGCCCGTTATTGAGCAGCATGCGCTCGCGTTCCTTGGCCCTGCCGGCAAACGCGGTGGCATCCAGCCGGGTCACATGCATGTTCAGCAATTCCTCCCGGCTGTAGCCGAGCCGTTCGTGGCCGGTGCGGTTGACGTCGAGGATGTTGCCCTGCGGGTCGAGGATGAAGATGCCGTCGCTGGCGTCATTAAAGAGGTAGTGGCAGCGTGCCTCGGTTTCCCGGAAGTTCGCTTCGCGCTGGCCGGCCTCAATACGCAACCGGATATTTTCCGCTGCGCCGCCGGAGATACGCAGTGACAAGAAGCTGCAGCTGGCCAGGAACAACAGACACATGGCGGCCATCGTACGGCTCATGGTGTTCGGCTCGAGGGCGAAGTGCAGGCTGAGCGACAGCAGCGTCAGGATCAGGAATATCAGCAGCTGGGCCGGACGCCCGGACAGCGACAATACCGCGCCGCTGGAAATGCCGGCGATGATAAAAGCCAGAAACACCTGGTGCGGCAGGTCGCCGGATGGGAAGAGTGCCAGCGCGGCCCCCACCCAGATTAGGAAGCCGGGGATGACCCAGCGATCAAAGCGTCTCTCCCAGAGCGGTATATCGGCATCGACTGGCGCGACTTGTCGGAAGCGGAAACCCAGCATAAGGCGTCTGAGGTTGATGAGAACCGAGGCCGTCGCCCAGCCGACGATAATGTTGTGGCTGATGACATTCCACTGGACGGTCGCCAGTACGGCGATGTTGATCAGTGCGACGATCATGGCGGTCGGCAGATAGCTGTAGGCGTGGCGGACCTGTTCGGAACGGATCAGCGTTTCGATGCTGTCGGCGGATTGTAGCGTCTGCTCTTGCAAATCGATGCTCCGGCCTGGCGATCTGATCAGTTCATGCAAGCAATTCCTCCCCCAGGGATCAAGGCTTTTCTTTGCCCGGCCGGGCCCTCATCATTGCGCCGATATCTGTTTGGCCGGGAGAGTTGCGGTGTCCGAGCGTTACGATGCGCAAGCAATCGAGAAGAAGTGGCAGGCGGCATGGGAGGCATCAGGCGTTGATCTGGCCTCCGACGATCCGGCCGATACGCGCGAGAAATACTACTGCCTGGCGATGTTCCCCTATCCTTCAGGCAACCTGCACATGGGTCATGTGCGCAACTACTGTCTCGCCGACGCGGTGGCTCGCTACAAGCGCATGCGCGGCTTCAATGTGCTGCACCCGATGGGCTGGGATGCCTTCGGCCTGCCGGCCGAGAACGCCGCCATCCAGCGCCAGCGTCCGCCGGCCGAGTGGACCTACGCCAATATCGCGCAGATGCGTGGCCAGCTGAAGCGGCTGGGACTTTCCTACGACTGGCGCCGCGAGATCGCCACCTGCCGGCCGGAGTATTACCGCTGGGAACAGTGGCTGTTTACACGTCTGGTGAACAAGGGTCTGGCCTACCAGGCCGAGGCCGAGGTGAACTGGTGCGAGGATTGCCACACCGTACTGGCCAACGAACAGGTCGTCGACGGTGCCTGCTGGCGCTGCGATACCAAGGTGATCCGCCGCAACCTGAAGCAGTGGTTCATCCGCATCACCGCCTATGCCGAGGAGCTGCTGAACGACCTCGACAAACTTGCAGGCTGGCCGGAGCGCGTCGTTGAGATGCAGCGCAACTGGATCGGCCGCTCCACAGGTGCCGAGGTGCGATTCGGCGTCGAGGACAGCGACGAGACGCTCGATATTTTCACCACCCGGCCGGATACGCTGATGGGTGTCACCTACATGGCGGTGGCGGCGGGGCACCCGCTGGCGCAAAAGGCAGCGTTGAACAATCCGCACCTGGCAACTTTCCTGCACGAGTGCGCGCAGGTTTCGACCAAGGAGGCGGACGTGGCGCTGATGGAGAAGCGCGGCCTGCCGACCGGCCTGTGTGCGATCCATCCCGTCACGGGCGACCGCATCCCGATCTGGGTGGCCAATTTCGTTCTGATGGGCTACGGCACCGGGGCGGTGATGAGTGTGCCGGCACATGACGAACGCGATCACGCATTTGCCAAGACGTACGGTCTGCCGATCCGGCAGGTGATCAAGCCGCGCGAGGGCGACTGGGATGTCGAGAAGGCGGCGTTTATCGATGCCGGAGTGCTGGTCGATTCGGGCGAATTCGACGGGCTCGAATCGGAAGCGGCGAAACAGGCGATCACCGCCTGGCTGGAGCAACACGGCAAGGGCAAGCAGCGGGTGCAGTACCGGTTGCGCGACTGGCTGGTCTCCCGCCAGCGCTACTGGGGCGCACCGATCCCGGCCGTGCATTGCGGCCATTGCGGTGTCGTGATGGTACCCGATGAGCAGTTGCCGGTGGTGTTGCCGGAAGATCTGACGCCGACCGGAGGGGCGAGCCCCCTGACGACCTACGAGAGCTTCGTGAAGGTCGATTGCCCGCAATGCGGCAAGGCGGCCAAACGCGAGACCGACACCTTCGACACTTTCATGGAGTCGTCGTGGTATATGGATCGCTATACCAGCCCGCGCAACGAATCTGTCATGCTCGATGCGGCGGCGGTGCAGCGCTGGGCGCCGGTCGACCAGTATATCGGCGGTGTCGAGCATGCCGTGCTGCATCTCTTGTATGCCCGCTTCTACCACAAACTGATGCGCGATGCCGGCCTGTTCAGCTCGGCAGAGGGCGGCGACGAGCCGTTCGTGAACCTGCTGACCCAGGGCATGGTGCTGAAAGACGGTGCCAAGATGAGCAAGTCGAAGGGCAACACGGTGGATCCGAATGCACTGATCGAGGAGTTCGGTGCCGATACCGCCCGGCTGTTCACGCTGTTTGCCGCTCCGCCCGAGAAGGATCTTGAGTGGCACGATGCCGGTGTCGAGGGGGCCAACCGTTTCCTGCATCGCTTCTGGCGGCTGATCGACCGCCTCGAGGCAGTCGAAACCGCGGGTGACGATGACATGGCAGTGGTGCAGCAGTTGCGCCGTGCGGTTCACCTGACCATCGGCCGTGTCACGCATGCCTTCGAGCACGGTTTCGCCTTCAATGTGGCGATCGCTGCACTGATGGAGCTGACCAACACGCTCTACGCCTTCGAGGCGAAGGGCGAGGCGGGTGCCGCGGCGCTGCGCGAGGGTGTGGCGGCCGTAGTGAAGATGCTGGCGCCGTTCGTGCCGCATTTCGCCGCAGAGTGCGGTGAGCGGCTGGGGTTCGGGAAGCTGGCGGTTATCGCCGACTGGCCGGCGGTCGACGAGGCTGCGCTGGCGAGCGATTCGGTGACGCTGGTGGTGCAGATCGCCGGCAAGAAGCGCGGCGAGATCACCGTCGGCAAGGATGCCGGCCAGGAGGAGGCGATGGCGGCGGCGCGCAACGAGCCGAACGTGGCTCGCTGGCTGGAGAATTCCGACATCGTCAAGGTGGTGCTGGTGCCCGGCCGACTGCTGAATATCGTGGTGAAGCCCAAGTGAAGCGCCTGTCGAGGGCTGCAGTGCTGCTGGTCGCTTTCGCGACGGGCCTGCTGCCGGCCTGTGGCTATCATCTGGTCGGCCATGGCGAGGGGGCGGGCGCGATTCCCGCCGACGTGCATGCCATCACCCTGATCGCTTCGGATGCCTCACGCCCTTATTTGCCGCAGCTGCGCGATCGTCTGCAAAGGGCCGGATATGATCTGGATACCGAGAAGTCCGACGCGACGCTGCGGGTCAGCCACCAGCCGGAAAGCTTTACGCCGTCGTCCTACGATCGCAGCGGTGTGGCGACCCAGTACCACATGGCAGTGACCGGTTCGCTGACGCTGGAGCGTGACGGCAAGGCGATCTGGCAGAGCGGCAACATCACGGTACAGGACGATGTCTATGTGACGGCGGGTCCCGCCAGCATCGAGGCGTCCCGCCAGCGCCTGGCCGAGGATCTGCGCAAGGAGTGGGTGCGCCAGGCATGGAGCCGGTTGCAGTCCGGCTTCTGATGCGCGGAGCGGCTGCCTGTCGATGAAGCTCTCTCCCGAACGCCTGCTGCCGCCGGCCCATCGTTGCTACTACCTCTATGGCGAGGATCAGGATGCCATCGTCGAGGCGGCCGAGGCGCTGCTGGCGGCCGGTGAGGTGGGGGCTACCCGTCTGCGGGTCGATGTTTCGGAGCTGGCTCGCGTCGAGACCGAAAGCAGCAACCAGGGATTGTTCGGCCCGGCAGCCTGTTACGCCCTGGTCCGCAATGTCGAGGCAGCAACACCCAAACAGTCCGAACATCTGCTGCGGCTGGCTTCCCGGGTGCGCGAGGGCGACCGGCTGATCCTGTGTGCCCCTGCCATCGACTGGAAAAAGGCCATCCACAAATCGCTACAGGCCGAACAGGCGATCGCCCAGTGCGAGTTCCACCTGCCCGACGAGGCTCAATTCGGCCGCTGGCTGGCCGGCGAGGCCAGGGCGGCTGGATTGCAGCTGGAGCCGGAGAGTCTGGAGCGGATCGGTGAGCGGCTTTGCGGCATGCGGCTGGCCGCCCGCCAGCTGATCGAACGGCTGAAACTGTATGACGGCGGCCGCGGCGAGCCTCTGGCATGGCCGGTGGTAGCTGCTCTGCTCGGCGAACGCAGTCCCGAGGAGCTCGAGGCGTGGTGCCATGCCGTGGCCATGCGCGACGCGCGTGCTATTCATCTTGCCCGGCGACTGCTGGCCGAACAGCAGGTGGCCGAGGTGCAGATGATCTCCTGGCTCGGCACGCGCTTCCAGCAACTGCTGCTCTACCGCTGGTTCGAATCCAGGCGCGATCGCAATCCGTTGCAATCGGCGCGTGTCTTCGGCGACGCCCGCAAGCTGGTCGCCGAGGAGGCGCGGCAATGGCGCGGCGCCGAGCTGGGGCTTGCGGTCGGCCGTATCGTTGAGGCGGAGAAGCTGATCAAGGGAGCTTCGGTGGAAACAAATGCCGTGGTCATCGAACGGCTCACTCTCGACCTGGTGCAGGCGGGAAGGCTGGCGGCATGAGCATGCCCCACTGGCTGGATTTCGAACGCCGGCACGTCTGGCATCCTTACGCTTCGATGCTCGATCCGGCGCCGGTCTATCCGGTCAGACGGGCCGAGGGCGTATGGCTGGAGTTTACCGACGGCCGGCGGGTGATCGACGGCATGGCATCGTGGTGGTGCGCCATCCATGGCTACAACGTGCCGGAACTGAATGCTGCGGTGGAGAAGCAGCTGCACGACATGGCGCATGTCATGTTCGGCGGCCTGACCCACGAGCCGGCGGCGAGGCTCGCCGAAAAACTGCTTTCGATCGCACCGCCCTCCATGCAGCACGTCTTCTTCGCCGATTCCGGCTCTGTGTCGGTGGAAGTGGCGATCAAGATGGCGCTGCAGTTCTGGCAGGCGCAGGGAGAAACAGGCAAGCGGAAGCTCCTGACGATCCGCAACGGTTACCACGGCGACACCTTCGGCGCCATGAGCGTCTGCGATCCGGTCGCCGGCATGCACCACATGTTCGCCGGCATGCTGCCGCAGCACTTCTTCGCCGAGGCACCGACGGCGGCGGATGATGCCAGCTGGGACGCCTCGCAGATCAGCTCCTTCGTGGAGCTGCTGGAGCGGCATCACGAAGAGATTGCCGCCGTCATCCTCGAGCCGATCGTGCAGGGTGCCGGCGGCATGCGCTTCTACGCCCCGGAGTTCCTGCGCGAGGTGCGCCGGCTTTGCGACCTGTTCGATGTGCTGCTGATCTGTGATGAAATCGCCACCGGCTTCGGACGCACCGGCACGATGTTCGCCGTCGAGCAGGCCGGTATCGAACCGGACATCATGTGCGTCGGCAAGGCACTGACCGGTGGCTACATGACACTGGCCGCGGTGCTCACCACGGCACGTGTCTGCGAAGGCATCCATGCCGACGGCCGTGGTGTGCTGATGCACGGGCCGACTTTCATGGCCAATCCGCTCGCCTGTGCGGTGGCGCTGGCCAGTATCGAGCTGCTGCTCGCCTCGCCATGGCAGCAGCGGGTGGCGGCTATCGGGGGGCAGCTCGGGCGCGAGTTGTTGCCGTGCCGGGAGTTCGATGGTGTGGCCGATGTACGGGTGAAGGGGGCGATCGGGGTGATCGAGATGCGTGAGCCGCTCGATGTGCCGAAGGTGCAGGAGATGCTGATCGCTGACGGTGTCTGGCTGCGGCCGTTCGGCAGACTGCTCTATACGATGCCGCCGTTCGTCATCTCTGCGGAAGAGCTCGCCAGTGTGACCGCCGCCATGCGCAGGGTGGCAGCCGCCTGAGGCGGCGGTTGCCCGCCAGGGGTC